>JBEDCS010000087.1:0-49916 GCA_041176605.1 Bacteroidota bacterium | reverse complement strand
ATTTTGTTTATGGCGATTTTTCCTCGGTAAATACGGCTCAAAGCACCGTCGAAATTGGCATACGAATAGGTACTGGAAACGCTGCAACAAATTTCCAAAACATCCAGGTAAATAACGGAGGGTCATGGGTGCCTCAGCAATTTGGGACAAGCGTCAATTCTAATTGCTTGTTTCCATCGGCTTCCGGGTCTGCGGGCGTTCCTCCATCTGGCATGACACATCAATGGTTTCTTCTTTACAACAATAATCAACCTACGGTGAACACTTCACCTATTTGTAATCAAAATGGGAACGTCGTTATCTATTCTAACTATGATGGTGGTACGCTAAACATCAACTGCGACCAAAACATCCCCAACCTAAAAATTGGAATTTGTACATATGAACCTGTTATTGTAAATATCAACGGCCCGTTCGTAGGGAACATTACAGAAGTTTTGTATGCGGGGTTTAATTCAAATCAAAACAATAATAATTGTGGATTGGGAAATTTTACAACCAGCATTTCAGGTGTGAGTCCTGCGTTGGTTCAAATACTAACTGCCCCGCCACTAGATTACACGCCAACACATCAAAATGGACAAGCCTTTACCAGCAGTTTAATGGTTGGCGTCAGCGGACAATGCGATACGATTTATTATGCTGGCGGAGGCAATACCCCAGATGAAGTAGTGGCTTACTTTTTGGACGAATTCAATGGTGATCTTCGTTTTCATCACACTCAATACAATTGTTGGTTGACAGAAATCTACGATTTATCTGATGGAGGGACCTGTTGTACAGATCCATTTATGAACATTCCAAGCTGGGATATTACGATTTCAAATGATACAAGTATATGTAATGGTGAGTTTGTTAGTCCAACACTTTTGACAAATACCGACGGTGTAGGGCCATTTACTTATGCTTGGACCTTCGAAGGCCAAGTGGTTAGTCAGCAACAAGCATTTAGTTTTAATCCAAGTTCGAGTGGTTTGGCATGTCTAACCGTTACCGATGCGAATGGAGACACCCTAACGGATTGCATGTACATTTTGGTCAATCCTCAACCGGTAGTAGATTTTATTGCTTCAGATACGTTATTGTGTTGGCCGGGCTCAGTCGTGCTGAATAATTTGAGTACACCAATACAAGGAATCAGCTCCACTTGGTCTGTGAACGGGCAAGCACTTTCCACACAAACCAATTTTACTTTTAGCCCAATAGCTCCGGGTACTTACGACATATCCTTAAGTGTCACTACTTCAGCGGGCTGTTCGGATAGCCTTACTTTGAGTAACTACATCACCGTAGTAGACTCACCTGTTGCAGCCTTTGATTTTTCTCCTGATATCATTCAAGTTGGAGACCAATCTATTCAATTCACAGACGCTTCAATTGGACAAGTCAACAATTGGCTTTGGACGGTCAATTTTGCTAACAGTATTGAAACAAGCACCCAACAAAACCCTGGATTCTCCATTCCAAGTAACACATCAAGTGAGTTTTCTGTAGTCCTTGAAGTGACCAATGAAGCTGGGTGTTCTAGCAGCGCTACAAGTATTATTGGCATTTTTGAAAATGCTACGATTTTCATTCCCAACGCCTTTTCACCTGATGGCAATGAACTCAATGAGTACTTTCAAATTGAGGGGAACAAAATAGATCCTTCTGACTTTTCCATGCAGATTTTTAACCGTTGGGGCGAACTGATCTTCGAAAGCAAAAATATAGCCTTCGGTTGGGATGGAACATACACTCAAAATAACTATGCCGCGCCAAGCGGGGTATACACTTATCAAGTACGTTACCGTTTTGACGGAATGCAAGAATCCAAAACAATTCAGGGACATTTTAGCTTACTCCGATGAAATCAATCTTAACAATTTGTTTCTGTTGTATTGTTTTTTTGAAAGGGTTTGCACAAAAGGAGGCAAACGTATGGCATTTTGGGATTGGCCATAGTTTGGATTTTAATAGTGGATCTCCCGAACAAACCTCAGGTAGTCAAATGTTCACTTTTGAAGGGAGTACGTCTTATTGCGACGAAGATGGTAATTTGCTCTTTTATTCCAATGGAGGAGGAAGATTGCCATCAAGTGGCCAAGATGGCGGTAAAATCTGGAACAAGAATAACCAGGTAATGTATGACATGCAAGGAACTGAAGGTGGGGGTTGGAGTGCTGCACAATCATCTGTTATTTTACCTGCACCTGGAGAACCCAATGTATATTATCTTTTTACGATGGAGGAGCTCGAGTTTTATATTGACGGTGTTGTTCCTTCAGAACCAAATGGCAGAGGCTTGCGCTATTTTAAAATCGACATGTCTTTAAATGGTGGTTTGGGAGATGTTGTTGTTGCTGATGTTGAAGTATATGATTACTCGTACGAAGGGATTTGTGCGATTCGCCATTCAAATGGAACAGATTATTGGATTTTAATCAATCAAGATACAAGCGGTATCGGAGTTTACAGTGTCACTCAAAACGGTGTTCAACTTGCTGGTGTCTATCCTTACCCAGTATTTTACAGTGGGTTTAGTATTATCAAGTCTAGCCCAACCCAGAGTGGCGTTGGAGCACCTTGCTGCAACAAAGTGATGACATCCGCAGGACTTTATGACTTCAATTTGTCGACAGGTGTACTCAACTTTGAAAGTGATTTGGGTGCAGCATCACCCTCATATTTTGAGTTTTCACCGAATGGGTCTTATTTATATGCAAGTATTTTCGATCTAAATACGGCCGCGTCTCAATTGGTGCAATACAACGTATTTGCCCCCTCTCAAACAGGACAAACCGTGGAATCAACCGCACAAGTTATTGAGCCAATCTTCAATGGATTGTATATGCAGTTGGCTTCGGATGGAAAAATCTACTTCACCGAACAAAGTTTGGGTTTTACTACGGTTTTGGGAACGATTAATTGCCCAAACACCTCAGTACCAACGGTCAGCTCTGGTGTTTTATCCTTTCCGAATGACCCTAATACATCGATAGGTTTTTTCTCTCTCCCCAATTTTCCATCTTGGATTTTTTACAACAATTATGAAGCACAAATTCAGTTTGGACCAGACACTGTTTATCTATGTCAAGGAGATACACTTCTGTTAAATGCAGGTGAAGGAACATCGTGGTCGTGGGGTGGAGATGCATCTGCCAATACAAGTCAATTTTTCACAGTAACAAGTCCGGGGATTTTCAGTGCCACAGTTAGCGGTCCATGCGGCTTGGGAAGTGATCAGATAGTTGTTTTGCCTTGTGCGAATGAAGATCCAGTGGATAGCAACATAGTAGAATTTACCTTCCCTAATGTAATCACACCAAACGGCGATGGCATAAACGATCTGTATGAAATTCAAAATTTAACGGAAAACACAGAAGTGATTATACTCAATCGTTGGGGAAATGTTGTTTTCTCTTCAGCGAATTATCAAAACAATTGGGATGGAATAGACATTTCTGGCAAAGACCTAGTAGATGGTGTTTATACTTATAAATTCACAACGGAAACAGGTACAATTGGTCATGGGTTTGTGCATTTAATTCGATAATTTTTTTGTTTTCTTCGCTTATTGAAATAAATTTCAAACGCGTTTAAAACAAAAAAGTCCGCTTCTTTCGAAGTGGACTTTTACTTGTGATCCCGCTGGGATTCGAACCCAGGGCCCATACATTAAAAGTGTATTGCTCTACCAGCTGAGCTACGGAATCTGCCGTTTTGAGGGTGCAAATATATGGATAATCTTTAGATAACACAAAGAAATATATGGTAATTTAGTAAATATTTTTTCGGTATAAATCAATGCATTGATTGCCAAGGTTCTAAAAATGATCAATAAGCCAATATTCTTGATAGGTATGATGGGGAGTGGCAAGTCTAGCTTGGCAAGCGCTTTGACTAATGAACTATCAATTCCTTTGCTCGATACCGATCAAGCGATTGAAAAAGCTGTTGGTTTAACTGTATCTGAAATATTTTCGCAAAATGGAGAGGTATTTTTTCGCTCCAAGGAAAAAGAACTCATTTCGTCGCTTACATCCGAACCAAAAATTGTGGCTTGTGGCGGGGGCTTGCCGTGTCAACATCAATTGATAGATTTTCTTTTAGAAAAGGGTCATGTGATCTACCTAAAGGCACCTGCCGATTTGCTTTATCAGCGAATTCAAGAGAGCCAGTCAAGACCTCTATTGGCTGATTTAAAGCATTTTGAGCGCTTATTGAGACAAAGAGAGGCTTGTTATACGAAAGCCAACTATGTCCTTGATGCAACAAAAACTGAGCAAGCCGTGTTATCGGATTGTTTGCAGCTGCTTAGTACAGATCTTTCTTAAAGCCAATTGTGAAATTAAAGAAGAATGGCGAGATGAAATCTGTCTGACTCGCTGTGCTATTACTTCCATTGGCCAATAACAAATAATAGGCGGTAAGATCGGCATAAATTGTTCCAGTAGCTGGCATTGTATATTTGATGCCACCTTGAAGAAAACCGCCGATGGTAAATATTTTACCTTCTTGAATTTCAGATGGGTCTGTTTGATACAGGTTTTCCCATGCGTAGGTACCTGAAACATCTGTTTTGTCGTAGGATTTTCTAACCTTCCCTACACCCAGTACAAGACCCGAACCACCGTAGCCAGCAAGGCCATTGTCATAGTCATTGCCTATGTAATAACGATTACCACCCTCAAATAAAAAATAACTGGTTTTGTATCGACTGTTTACGGCCAAAATATATGGGTTGGTATTCGTATTGATAGCAGTAACATAGGAGGTTAAGGCATCGTTATTGGCTTTTGGTAAAAGATAGTTGACACGACCATATAACGTGACATCTCCACTGCGTGGAATTTCTATGTGTCCATGAAATCCGGGCATACTTAAGTTCTGATTTGCTATACCAGAAGTATTCATAAAATTATTGAAGCTAAAACCACCGCCAAAGCTTACTTGTGCAATGGTATTAAAGTGGATCAAAATACAGAGTGAAAATAAAAGTAGTTGTTTCATGCGGCAATAATTACAAGAATCGTTCCAACAAAAATACGGCCTTTTGAACCAGAATAAACACGTATCTGCTGATAATTAAATTTGAAATATTTTTTCGTGTGATAATTTCATCTAAATTTGTTTTAAATGACAAGAGTACAGTACTTTTTCTCCTTTGTGTTGGCCACGATTTCCTTCATTGCTGCAAGATCCATTCAGCAAGAAGGAGTAAAGTCCTACTACCATGAATTAGCGAGCTCTTTTCAGAAAGAAGATGGTTTTTTTGACCTTTCTGATCCCGAAGCTGCTCAATACCTACCAATGGGTTTGCAGCCCTTTTCTGCGTTAGCTTCTATTGACACCAATTCAATGTTGGCCATCAGCCACGATTCACTGAGCGTCATGGCCTATTCGCCCCAGCGCAATTCATTTCATTACATGCCTGCGCTGCCTGAGGGGACAAAAATTATACAGGTTGCTTATCACGATTCTACGGTTGTGTTGCTAGATGCAGCTAAAAAATTGTATTTCATGGATGCAGACTTGACCAAAGAAGTTGCTCAGTCCCTTGAAATTTCTAAGGAAGATGCTTCTTTTGAATTGCTATGTTTTCATCCTAATTCTAAAAGACTATTGCTCTTAGAAGAGCGCAATACAGGCTCTGAAAATGAGCAGTATGCGATCCAGACACTCCGTTTTGGGTCTCAAAAGATCTCAGAAACTCCTTTGTTTCAATTTGATCAGGCGGCAATAGTTTCATTCATTCAGCAATCACAAGATTTAGCACTTGATGAGGTTTTTACCTTTGACCCTGTTTCTATGGCTGTGCATCCTCAAACCAATGAATTGTACATCCTGAGTAGTACAGGTTCTGTCCTGACACTAGATCAAGAAGGTAATTTCTTGACTTTTCAGCAAATCGATCTTCAGAAAATTAGTCAGCCAAGGGTTTTGTCATTTGATCAGAACGGCGACCTTTTGTTAGCCGACGGTTCTGTCTTGCACCCCGTCATCCTGAAGGTGAAATGGCAAAAAATGCTTTCTGAGAAGGGGCCCCTCGTTAAATAAGCCATCTAATATTGACAAATTGCTTACAAACAAACCTGGGCTTTCAAAGAGCTGTAGGTATTCTTTAGTCGCATCTATATTTCTTCCTAACCATTCTTTTTTATCGGTGCTTGATTCGCCTAAATACGTACTGCTATATTTGAGCTGAGGTTCAAACCCTAAACAGGCAGCAAGCCAACTCCAGATGAGGCTATTGAGTTCAAGAAGTGTTCGTGGCTTTTGACGATAAATTGCTTCGAGATCATGCGCATAATGCTCAAAATGAGGTGCGTTGGCATAAGCACTTTCTATAGCACGCCAATGATCCGAGATCCAGTTTTTGGAGTAATCGATTTGACAATCCTTGAGCACAAGTTTTTTTCCGGATTCATGGATGATTGGTACGTTCAGTTGCAGCACCCCATTGGCAGTTAAAATTTCACAGCGCGTTCTGATACTTTGTTTAACGAAGTGTTCGTAAATCTCTATGATCGGGGAAGTGTCGTGTGCTAAAGCACGAACATAGGCTAAAGATGGAAAATAAGCTGTCTGAAAAACCGACATTAGTCAATAAAGCGGAAAATTCGGTTGAAGCGAATACCTAAGAAAGAGTCCACAAAAGGTGATTTTGAGAACCAAACAAATGAAGCCCTTCCGACAATGTGATCTTCAGGCACAAAGCCCCAAACCCTTGAATCCGCAGAATGGAAGCGGTTGTCTCCCATCATCCAGTAGTAGTTCATGGCAAAGCGATAACTTGTGGCCCTTTTGCCATCGATGTAAATTTGATCGCCGTTGACGGCAAGTTTGTGCCCTTCATAGGCACTAATGATACGCTTGTACCAAGCAATATTTTTCGAGTTGATGGCAATGCGCTGTCCTTTTCTCGGTATTTGAAAACGCTGGAAATCAGTCATGGTGTTGTTGATGGCGAAATCTTTTGGAAATTGATCGAGGTTAGCGATGCGCTGCAATGGTGTTGGTTTTGCATTGGCAGCTAATTGTGGGTAGCGAATTTTGTCTAAGCGAACCCTGAAATCTGTTTCAATTTGCTTTTTTTCCTTTTGGGTTAAATTCAAGACATAATAATTCGGGTCACTTAAAGCATCGAAATCGGTTCTGGCTCCGTCGGCAGAATTTTCAAGGCCGTAGCGTGTCAGCATTTCCTCAGTGGAAGGGAAGTTAACTTTGGTTTTTTCAATGCGATACATGAGTGCTTGCCCCGGTGCTACATATGCCTTCTTGCCGTTGACAAATAGCACAGAGTTTTTAATCTCTAAGATATCACCTGGGGTTCCGACACAGCGTTTGATGTAGTTCTCTCGCTTGTCTACCGGGCGGTAAATAAGCCCGCCGTGTTTTTGACCATATTTGCTTTCTTCCATGTAGACCGGGAATTCGCCATTTTGGAAACGCGCGCGCGCTTGGTTCTTCCAGAAATCATGATTGCTGATGTATTGCTCGAGTAGTTTATTTTCTTGAATCGTTGGGTCACGTCTTTCCCAGATGGCACTGACGTTATTTTTTAAAGCAAACTCAAACAGAGCTTCTTGATTCAATAAACCATGGAAATCGTGCCCCATGAGCCCGCTTGGCGTGCGAGGGTCTAGTATTGCGGTGTCACCTGATGGGAAGTTGAAAACCACCACATCATTGCGCTTGATTTTTGCCCAACCAGGAATTCTTGTGTATGTTCCCTTTTCCCAGTTGACATATGATTTGATATTGACAAGCGGCACGATGTTGTGTACCAAAGGGTAGGAGAGTGGCGTAATTGGGACTTTAGGGCCATAGGCCAATTTGTTAACGAAAAGAAAATCGCCAACCACCATTGTTTTTTCCATAGAACCTGTCGGGATTTGAAAAGGTTCAAAAGAATAGGTGCGAATGACTGCCGCTGCTACAAGTGCCCAAACAAAAGAATCACCATATTCCTTGACGCGTGGTTTGGTGCCGGGTTTGTCGCGTGAGATTTTATCAAAACCGATGGCAAGAATGTGTCCAATAACGGGAAGTGCCATGAACAATACCAAGTGATCTCCCCATTTACGGATTTCGATTTCTCTCGAGTTGGACCAATTGGTAGCAGGTCCATAAACGAGCGCTTCGTTTTTAGCAACCTGATTGAACAATAGGTAAGGGAAGAACAGCGCCTGAAAAGTATCTTTTAGGTTGTAAAAACCAAAGCGACGCAATAAACTCACGTTGATGGTCATCCACATGACAATGTGGACGCCCGGAAAAGCCAAAAGTAAAGCCCACCACGGTTTGTTTAAGACCTCCTTGTACAAGATGAAATAGTTATAACCGGGCACCATCGCCTCCCAAGATTGACGACCCAATTTGGGGAATACTTTATGCCATTGTGCAAGGTAGGGATGAACGAGGATGAGTAGGTAGAAATAAATGAAACTCATGATTGAATATTTAAGACGTCAGACATTTGGAAATAACCTTTGCGGCCTTGTAAAAACTCGGCTGCGAGCACTGCGCCCAAGGCGAAACCTTGGCGGTTGTGTGCGATGTGTTCAATTTTGATTGTGTCGATAGAAGAGTCGTAGCGCACCTCATGGGTACCGGGCACATCAGGAATGCGGTGTGCGCTTACGTCAATTTGATTTGCATTTTGGGCTTCAAGACTCCAGTTTTTGTAATGTGGATTGACAACAAGAATATCTTCAAGTAAGCTTACAGCTGTGCCACTAGGTGCATCGAGTTTTTGCACATGATGGGTTTCTTCAAGGCTGACTTTGTATTCGGGATACGCAGCCATTAGTTTGGCGAGATGCCTATTGAGTTCAAAAAATAAATTAACACCAACGCTAAAATTACTGGCGTGTAACAAAGCTGAATCATGGCTTTCGATGTGTGCTTTTGCTGCGGGTAAATCGGACAACCACGCCGTAGTACCTACAACAATAGGAACTTGACGTTGGGCGCAAAAGGCTATGTGTTTGAGCGCAAGTTGTGGTTGTGTAAATTCAATGCAAACATCCACAAGTGACCAATCGAAACTTTCGAGTGGTTTACGAGAATTGATTTTAGCCGTGATTTCATGGCCGCGTTCAAGCGCAATTTGCTCAATGGCTTTGCCCATTTTTCCGTAACCTAGCAGCGCAATTTTCATTTGGTAAAAATAGTATAAATCAACGAAAACTAAAGTTTAGTCGCGCACCCAGGTAACCGCCATACTGATAAACTGGATCTAAAGAAATGCTGAGGTCTGGGCTGGTGTCGAAATACACGAAATGCGCTTCGGCACCGGCTTCTGCTACTTGAATAAAATAAACGGCAGCAAGGCCTAAGATAGAGAGGTCTCGCCAGTCCAGATATTGTCGGTAAAGCTGTAAGACTGCTGGGTCATCATAGAGCGCATATTTCGGATTGAGCGCCCCGCCATTTTTACGTTGCGTATATTCAAACTTAAGCTCTTTTTGAATGATTTGATTGGTCGCTAAAAAATAAGTCGCAGTACTCAATCCAGCATAAATAATAGGGACTTTCCAATACGCGTTGTTGTGTCTTGGTGAAAGCACACTGTTTCTGATTTGTCCGGCACCTGGAATAATTGCGGAGTACAACATGCTTTTTTGATGAAAAGCAAGAACAGTTGAATCTGGTTTGCTGCTGATTTGTGCAAACGCAAAGTTGTGAAATATAAATATCAGTAAGAGGGCCCTCATTCTGTTTTTTTCAGCATTTCAATAAGGCGCTGTAATTGTTGTTCTTCTTCAAAATGAATGATCAACTTCCCTTTTCCAGTGGCCTCTTTGTCAAGGCTAACTTTGCTCTGGAGTTGTTCGCTGAGATACGATAAATAGAGTTTTTCAGTAGTTGTAAGAGAAATTTTCTCTTTAACGTATGCGCTTTTGCCTTGAACTTTGTTGTTGGGTTCAGTGGCGGGTTTACTGAGGGCTTCGACGGCCCGTACAGAAAGTTGTTCAGAAAGAATGCGCTCGAGTGCAGCTAGCTGTTCTTTTTCAGAGCCCAACGCCAAAAGCGCGCGTGCGTGCCCCATGGTGAGTTGTTTGTCTCGGACTGCAGCCTGAATAGGTGCAGGGAGTTTCAAGAGCCTAAGGTGGTTAGCAATGTGTGACCTCGATTTGGCTACTTTTTCACTGAGTTGATCTTGGGTTAGCTTGCATTCGTCGATGAGTCTTTCGTAGGAAAGAGCTACCTCAATGGCATTGAGGTCTTCTCTTTGAATATTCTCCACCAATGCCATTTCCAACATAGTTTGGTCATTGGCAATGCGCACATAGGCAGGTACTTCGTTTAAACCGGCAAGTTGAGCGGCTCTAAAACGGCGCTCTCCGGAAATAAGTTGGTAGCGGTCGCGGCCCATCTTTCTGACCGTAATTGGCTGTATGATGCCGTGCGTTAGGATAGATGTTTTGAGTTCTTCTAGCGCGCTTAGTTCAAAATGAGTGCGGGGATTGAACGGATTGGCTTCGATGGATGAAATGGCAATGAGGGCAACGGCACCAGCAGGAACAGCGTTGTTGGCACTAGTGATGTCGGTGTCGGTATTTTGTAAAAGTGCACTGAGGCCACGGCCAAGTGCTGGTTGTTTTTTCGGATTAGAGCTCATGGTCAATCTCTATTATTTTATCGTCGTTGCCAATTTTGGTGGCGTCATTTTTTTGTAAGAGCTCGCGGGCAAAGTTGAGGTAGTTGATGGCTCCTTTCGATGAAGCATCGTACATAATTACCGTTGTGCCATGACTTGAAGCTTCACTGAGTGTTGTATTGCGATGAATAACGGTGTCAAAAACCAATTCTTGAAAATGGGTCTTGACTTCGTCAACGACCTGATTGGCCAAGCGCAAACGGGTATCGTACATAGTGAGCACCATGCCTTCGATCTCTAGCTCTGGGTTCAGGCGGCCTTGAACAATTTTAATCGTATTGAGCAATTTACTCAAGCCTTCGAGTGCAAAATACTCGCATTGTACCGGAATCATGACCGCGTCTGCTGCTACAAGCGCATTGACAGTGATCAATCCTAGGGACGGAGAGCAGTCAATTAATATAAAATCGTAGTCATCTTTGATTTGCGCAAGTGCTTCTTTCAATAAATACTCGCGATTGGGCATATTGATCATCTCGAGTTCGGCACCAACGAGGTCTACGTGAGAGGGCAATACAAATAAATTAGGGTTGCTGGTTTCTAAAATAGCGTCATCCGGATGACTGCCATTGACCAAACAATCGTAAATGTTTTTGACAGATTTAGGGTCAAAACCAAGGCCAGAGGTAGAGTTGGCTTGAGGATCGGCATCGATAATAAGTGTTTTATATTCCAGCACGCCCAAGCAACCACCTAAATTGATGGAAGTTGTTGTTTTACCCACTCCTCCTTTTTGATTGGCGATGGCAATAATTTTACCCATAATTGATCTATTGAAAGCTAAAATTACAAGTAGTTCTGCATTCTTGGAAGCCATCACGAAGGAACTTATCAACCATTTTGAGGGCAGCGCTGTCAATATCATTCATACACAGACTTTTAGCCATGTAAAACATTCCGAGGTTTTTGAGTATTTTTGCCCAATGACCACGAAGCGTTATATCAAGATAGGTAGCGACCCAGCAAACGACATCCAACTTACAGGGCCGTCGATTCAGCCCTTTCATGCGCTCATTTTACAAAACACTTCGGGTCAAGTGTATCTCAGTGCATGTGTTGCCCAAGCAAATATTTTGCTCAACACCAATCGCTTGTTGCATACAGAAGCCCTTTTTGCTGATGACACGCTTCAAATAGGAGAAACAATTATAGACCTAAAAAGTCTGATTTCATGGCCTGAGCAAGTTCAAAAAATTGGTAAACAAGCACTTGTTGATCAAAATGTAACTGAGCCAGCGTCTAAACGCGGCCTGAGTTTGCAGCTCATTTTGATATACACTGCCGTAGCATTGTTACTCATTCTGATGGCATTTTATGTTTAGCATAAAAAAAATCACATTTTTCTGTGAGCAAATCAGAAAATATTCGTAATATTGCACCCCCGTTTGATTGAAAACGGTTTAAAATTTCTGAGATGAACGTCATTAAACAAATTGAGCAAGAGCTCATCGCCAAAAATGAACTTCCAGCTTTCGGAGCCGGAGACACCATTATTGTTTCTTACCGTATTGTTGAGGGTAACAAAGAACGTATCCAGCAATTCCAAGGTGTTGTATTACAACGTCGTGGTGCAGGCGCTACTGAAACTTTTACCATTCGTAAAATGTCCGGTAACATCGGAGTAGAGCGTATCCTTCCTGTTAACTCTCCATTCATTGAAAGCATTACAGTTGTTAAACGTGGTGCTGTTCGTAGAGCACGTATTTTCTACTTCCGTGAGCGCACAGGTAAATCAGCTCGTATCCGCGAAAAGAAAAACTTTAGCCACTAAGCTAAATCACATATTCAAAAAAAAAGGAGCTGTTTACAGTTCCTTTTTTTTTGTCCTAGATTTATAATCCTAAAATCTCGAAGTCGGTTCTTCTATTTAAGGCCCTATTTTCAGGAGAATCATTGGCGACCATAGGCTGGCTTTCTCCATATCCCTTAGCGCTCAATCGCCGCTCATCGACGCCTTGTTCAACCAAAAATCTTACTACTTCTTGGGCGCGGCGTTCGGATAGCAGCAAATTAGTTTGAGCAGCACCTAGATCATCGGTGTGGCCATTAATTTGAAGGCTTATATTGGTTTGTTGTTTGAGGTAGGCTGCAAAATCCTTTAGCAGCATTTGTGCGTCTTTGTCCAGTAAATGACTTTCTGTGGCATAGTAAATTGACGCAATTGTATAAGCGGCACCAATGACTAGGCTGTCTACTTTCAAGGAGGGTGCAGTTACTTTTTTAGTTTCAGTTTGAAGTACTTCTGCTTTAAGTACTTGTGCCTGAAAACTATGATTTTCTTTGCTTGCTGATATACTGATGTCTTCCCCGACCTGAACCGCTATGGCATAGGTGCCATCTTCATTGGTCTGGCCTGCATCAATTTGTTGTTCGCGTTCGTGGTAGTTGAGTTTTAATTGAGCTCCCGAAACACCTTGGCCACTTTCATCCACTATTTTGCCCGTAAGAATCCTGACTTCTTTGGGTCTAGCTGCTTCATAGAGCTCAAAACTGTAGATGTCCCAATTTTGATTTTGAAAACTGGAAAAATAAGCTTCCTTTCCAGTGGTTGAAACAAAGAGACCAAGTTCGTCTGCTTCTGAATTGATTGGATACCCCAAGTTTTGAATAGGACCCCAACCATCTTTTGTTTTTCGCATGTAAAAAATATCCAAGCCACCCATACCAGGGCGCGAGCGATTGCTTTCTGATACGAAATAAAAGGTTTCACCGTCTTGATGAAAAAATGGACTCTTGTCCTTGCCTGCGGTGTTCACTATTGTAAAAGGTTTGGCTTGCCCCCATGAGCCATCGGCTTGTTTTTCACTGTAAAAGATATCGTTGTCTTGCGATCCTTTCCTTAAACTGGTAAAATACAGTAGTTTTCCATCCGAAGACAACGAAGGTTGAGCCTCCCAACCGTCTTTGGTATTGATTTGTGGCCCAAGATTAATCAATGGCCCCCAGCTAAAAATATTTTTACCATTAACCTGGTTGATTTGATAGCGCGTGCTGTATAAATCACAGTTTAAGTAATCTTTTTGGTAGACTTTTTCAGCCCTACAAGCGCACAAGATCATTTCTCTGTTGTCTGCCGATAAACTGGCCGAACCATAGTTGTAATAACTACCATCATTAAAAGGTGCGCTAAGTGCTCTTCCTTGATCGAACTCATTTGCTGCTGCTTGTGCCATCGTGAATTCTTCCTCGACTCCGCCGGCGATGTCGCCAAGATTTGTTTTATCTGCTTTTCTAGTAAAAAACAAGAGTTCGTTGTCCGGGCTCAACATCGGAAAATATTCATCTTGCGCAGTACTCACTTGTTGTACTTTACTGACTTGATAAGGTACTGGATTGAACTTGGCTTCTTTAATGAATTTCAGTTCAAGGTAAACAGGTAATACCTCGGCTTTGTGCACACTGTATAGTTCTGTGCTCGCATCTGGATACAAGGAGTCATAATGAACAAAGCTTTCTAGATATTTATAACTGACCTCTTTTTGGTTGAGGTTATAGGCTAGCTTGGCACTGTAGTAATAAGCGTCTGGGTTGAATTCAGGGCATTTTTGGATGGCTGCTTGGAAGAAAACCAAAGATTTTTGCAGTTTTTTTTCGCCGTCGGCCTGAGCAGCAGCGGTTTTGAATTCTGAGGATCCTTTTTGATAAAAAAGTAGGCCAAGGTAATAATAGGCCTGAACGTTGGCAGGATATTTATTGGCGAGTTGTGCTAATGCTTGTGCTTGTGGTTCAAAACCAGGTATAGCCAAAGCTTCTTGTAAGGCCTTATTGATCTTTTTATCAGTGGTTGTACAAGCATCTTGCTGTGCAAAAGTGGAAGTTGCAAAGAGCAAGGAAAGACCAAAGGTAAAAATCCGGTTATAGCACATAGTGCTATCTACGAACTATCCTGAAAAAGTTACATTTTTTCAAGAATATTTACGCAATAATCGATGTCTGTTGCGCTAATATTCAAATGAGTGACCATTCTGATCATACCCGGCCCAAAAGCCATGCATTTGATCCCTTTGTCGGCGAGTTGTGTGATGAGTTGATCGCGTTGCGCTGGATTTTTCAATATGGCCACCACAATATTTGTTTGTACCGGAACAACATGTTCGATATAGGAGCATTTTTGAAGTGCAACTTGTAGGGCTTTGGCATGCAGGTGGTCTTCCTGTAAACGAGCTGCATTGTGTTTTAATGCAAATAAACCACCTGCGGCGATGATGCCAACTTGGCGCATCCCACCACCAAATACTTTGCGTACGCGACGTGCTTTTTGAATAAAATCTTTTGACCCGAGGAGGACAGAACCCACCGGAGCGCCTAGTCCTTTAGAAAGGCAAATGGAAATGCTATCAAAAAACGCTCCGTATTGTAGCGCTGACATGCCATTTTCGGCTAAGGCATTGAAGACACGGGCGCCGTCAAGGTGTAAAGGGAGCATTAGTTTTTTACTGAGTTCACTTATCTTTTTCAATTCGTTCGTATCGTAAATGGCGCCGCCACCTCTGTTTGCCGTGTCTTCTAAACTGATCAATTGCGTCAGTGGAAAATGCACATCGTGTGCAGGATTGATCCATTTTTCAATTTCTGCAGCAGTAATCCGACCGCGGTCGCCTTGAAGTAACCTCACCGAAGCGCCTGAATTTTTGGCAATCCCGCCGCCTTCATATTTATAGATATGGCTTTCTTCGTGGCAAATGACTTCACCTCCGGGCTGCACATGCACATTGATGGCAATTTGATTAGTTTGCGTGCCAGAACTACAAAATAGGGCAGCCTCCTTGCCAAAAATTTTAGCGGCAGTTTGCTCAAGTTCTATGACGGTTGGGTCTTCCATGAAAACATCATCACCAACAGGCGCATCGAGCATAAAAGCGCGCATTGCTGGACTCGGAACCGTTACGGTGTCACTGCGTAAATCAATCATTTGTTTATTTTTAACAAAAATAACATTAGACATGGAATTAGCTCAATGGTATTTGCTACCGATAGCAGCCTTTTTAGGTGCATTGGCTACTTTTTTCACAGGATTCGGCCTCAATACAATTTTAGTACCTGTTTTCTTATGGTATGTAGAACCTACACTAGGAGTTTTTTTTGCTGGATTGGTACATCTGGCAAATAATGTACTCAAAGTCTCAATTACCGCCAAAAAAATAGATTGGGAGCTCTTTAAAAGTTTTGGCCTACCGGCATTAATTGGCGCTGCAATAGGTGCTTTCTTACTGGTTCAAATTGGTGGAAGTTATAGCGGAATCCTCAAACCTATCTTTGGTTTATTATTTATGTTTTTTGCCATTCTAGAGTTCTTTAATTGGCGTTTTTCAAAGTTTTCTAAATCGCAACTCAATTTAGGCGGATTTTTAAGCGGGTTTTTCGGTGGTTTCTCAGGGCATCAAGGTGCACTGCGCGCTTTATTTCTATCGCAATTGAAGTTGGATAGGCTGCTGTTTGTGGCAACCACTGCATTGATTTCTTTATTTGTTGACCTGACGCGAATAGGTTTTTATATCCAAAACCCAAGATTATGGACGGCCATTCAATGGGATTTAATTGGGCTAACTATTTTCGCAGCGTTTTTAGGCACCTTGGTTGGTCGCTACTTACTTCCACAAATCAAAAATCAATTCTTTGATTTATTATTTGGATTAGCCTTGTTTTCTTTAGGGCTTTCGATGTTATTGGGTTGGGCTTGAGGAAATAATTGTTTCTTCACACCATATTCGTCAATGACAAATTCTTCAATTTTTTCTCCTTTGTTGCTAAAGGTACAGCTATAACTGAGTTTGCCATCGGTGTAATATGATTCATGTTTTCCGACAGGAATATCAGTGAGGTAATTTTCAGAATTCAATACCTGACCTCTTTCGTCAAAGGTTTTAAACTCACCATTTTTTTTGCCGTCTTTCCAATTTTCTATTCGTGCAGTTTTACCACTGTCAAAATAGTAGGTCCAAACGCCATTTTTCTTGCCGTTTTTATAGTTTAACTGGCTTTCTTTTGAACCTTTTTCCGTTAAGGTATACATTGGCCCATCAAGTAAGCCATTGTTATAATGCGTGACTTTTCTAAGCTTACCATTTGGCAGGTAGCTTCTTTGTTCACCATGTAATTTACCATTGGCATAATTTTTCAGCATGAGGGTATCTTGCCTTTCATTGCGATTGAATTGAATGGAGGGACCATCTAAGACACCGTTTTTATACCATATTTCGAATTGTTTCCATTGTGTGGAATCATAAAAAATTGTTGTAGAACCGTTCTGTAGCCCCACGTGGTATTCTTGAATAGCTTGGATACAACCTGTTCTATAATAAGAGGTGTCGCGACCTTCACGCTTGCCATTTTCAAAGTAGAGTTTTTCTTCTACGAGAAAATTTGAGTAGCAACTTGTGCAGTTACCGGAATAGGGTGTGGCGTAGTCTTTTCGCAGTAAATAAATATTGCGTTGCTCATCGAAAGCTACTTTTTCCTGACAATTATTGATGTTTTTTGCTGGGCAAGCCACGCGTGTACTTTTACAAGCTTCCGGTACTTGAGCATAAAAATATCCTTGCCCGAGCAAGCAAAGGAAAAGGAAAATGTACAGCCGCGTCATGGTTACTTCTTTTATTTTTGTTCTAGTTTTGAAAGCGCTGCTTTCATGCGTTCTGGAATTTCTATGGTTTGCTGAATTTTACTGTTGAATCCAACAAGCGTGCTGCTGCCCGTGGTGCATAATTTATCTTTTACGTAAAGTTCATAGGCAAGCGTAAAACTTTTGTTGCCAATGTGTTTGAGAAAGAGTTTGATTTCTGGCTGTTGATGTAACAAGAGCGGCTGGATATATTCAACTTCGTTTTTAACCAAAACAACGCCCTGCTCAAACCAATTCCAATCTGGGCCTACTAAATGATTGAAATAATGGATACGCGCCATTTCAAAGTAAACTAAGTAAATGGAATTGTTGACATGCCCAAGAATATCGATATCGGTGAGTCTGATTTGAATTTTTGCAGGTGAGATCATTGGTCAAGTTTCTGGTAAGTGGAGTTGTTGGAAATAAATTCAGGAACTAATTTTTTCATAAGTGTTACACAGGCTTCATTTTGCTGAAGTTCAGCGATAGAGAGTAGTTCGTGTACGTTTGATATTTGAGCTGTGGTGGTTTGTCTTGTTTTGGCAATAAGAATCTTGGGGTGATGCGTAGGTAGCGTATTCTCGCTCGAAGCCAATACTTCTTCATAAAGTTTTTCACCGGGTCTGAGCCCCGTGATTTGTATATCGATGTCTTTGTATGGTTGCTTTCCTGTAAGGAGGATCATTTTTTTAGCCAAGTCTATAATTTTAACGGCTTGCCCCATTTCAAATACAAATATTTCGCCGCCATTACCCATTGCTGCTGCTTCTAGTACGAGTTGACACGCTTCGGGTATGGTCATGAAATAGCGCGTGATGCGCTCGTCTGTAACGGTGATTGGACCTCCGGCAGCAATTTGTTTTTCAAAAGTCGGAATCACGGAGCCATTGGAACCAAGGACATTTCCAAAACGCGTCGTGATAAATGCGGTGTCATTTCCTTCATTGAGGTACTCAACGGTCATTTCGGCTATTCTTTTCGAGGCACCCATCACGTTTGTAGGGTTTACTGCTTTGTCGGTGGAAATCATGACAAATTTTTTAACACCGTATTTAGCTGCTAGTCCTGCAATTAAAAGCGTACCACCTATGTTATTTCGGATAGCTTCTGCTGGATTATCTTCCATTAAAGGCACGTGTTTGTATGCCGCTGCATGAAATACCATTTCGGGTTTAAATAGCTCAAAAAGTTTTTGCATGCGCTTGTCATCACAAATATCGCCAATGACAAATTCAAAATTTAATAACGGAAACTGCGTTTTGAGTTCTTGTTCCAATTCAAATAAAGGAGATTCTGCTTGATCTAATAAAACTAACTTTAAAGGATGCAGTGCAGCGATACTTCTGGCTAAGCCACTTCCGATACTTCCAGCTGCGCCTGTTACAAGGACAACTCGGTCAGAAATCAGTTCAGCAACTTTTGGGTTGTTCAATTCAATGACGTCGCGTCCCAACAAATCATTGATGTTGATTTTGGTGAATTGCTTGACTTGAAAAGTGCCGTTGGTCCAGGATTTTGCTTCCGGAACGCGTTGGATTTGAATGCCTAAATCAAACGCGGCTTCTGCAATTTGCTGCAAGCGTGTCGCCGATAAATTTTGAACGGCAATAATGAGCGTGTGGAGGTTGAATTTTTGTTTGAGAAGTCGGAGGTCATCTAGCTGATAAACCCTTGCTCCTTCGATGCGTTTACTCTTTAGATTGGGGTTGTCGTCGATAAAACCAAGCACATTTTGTAAGGAAGCAGTGTCTTTTTCAATGATGCGTTTGGTTAATAGGCCAGATACACCAGCTCCAAAAATCACTAAAGGAACTTCTGTGCCTTTTTCCTTGATGTATTCTAAATAGAGTAGTTTCACAAGTAAGCGGCCCGCAATCACAAAAGCAGTACTGAAAATGAATTCCATAATCAATACTGAATTCGGGAAAAGATAATAATGGTCAAGCCAATAATAACGCACCAAGCCACCGCTTATAAAAATGAAAGAGCTGATAAGTTCAGCAAATAGAATGCGCTTGAAATCATCAGTGGACGAATACCGAACCAACCCTTGATGGATTTGGAAAAAAGCAAAAACGAAAACTTTGATTAAAATAAAAAACCAAAGGCTTTTAGAAAGAATGGCCCATTCGGTTTGAATCAAAGAAAAATCCGCCTTGAGGTCAAAGCGGATTAAGTAGGCAAAGAATAGGGCAAATAGATGGATGAGAACATCAAGTACTATAATGACCCATCTTGGTGTATTTTTCTTTAATTGAAGCACACGCAAAGATAGCAAATAACTACTTCTCGCGAACGAGGTGTACGAGGCCTTGTTTTTCTATTTCTTGGTTGGCGTTGGTGAGTGTTTTAGCGATGTAGAAATAAACACCTTCCTCTAAAGGTTTGCCATTTTCATCGGTGCCATCCCATTGGAATGCCGGATTTGTAAAGGTTCTGATCGTATTGCCCCAACGGTTAACAATGATACATTCGTAGGTAGCTAGACCACCATAGAAAAGCATCTGGAAGTAATCGTTGCTGCCGTCACCGTTTGGTGTAAAAACATTCGGAAACTCGATGTCACAGAAATAGAAATCTACAAATGCGGTATCGATGCTGACCCCACACATATTTGTGGTAGAGACAACATATGAACCTGTTGTAGTGACTTGAATAGTTGGGTCAGTAGCTCCTGTATTCCAGTTATAGGTAACATTTTGAGGCTGCACAATTGCTGCGAGCGTTGCTGTTTCGCCTATACATAGTGTGGTGTCGTTGATCGAAGTATACGGGTCTGCAACAAAGGTTAAACTAAAAGTTTCGTTAAAACCACAAACACTATCTTGCATATTGATTAGGTAAATGCCAGCTGTATCTGCCGTGATCAAAGGGTTTTGTGCTGTCTCATTTGAAAAAGAAATGAGCCCTGAATTTGATGTCCAGTTAGAACCTGTATAGGAAACCACGCCGAATACTTGTAGTGTCAGGTTACAAAGTACGGTATCTACCATCGGTGAAACAGGAGCAGGGATGCTATCTACGATAATTTGGGTACTGTCTGCACAGCCGATTTGGTCAATGACGGTCACCCAATAACTTCCTGAATTAATGTTAGGGAAATTACCGTTGCTATTGGTGCCTACAAGAACTTGTCCTTGGTGAATCACAAATAAATAGGGACTTACGCCTAGCGTTGCACTTGTTGAAATAGACCCATCTTGAAGGCTGCAAAACTCTAGGGTAGAGGTTGTTTGACCTAAGACAGGATTCGTGGAAGGGAAAATTTCGGTAGTCGTTTGATCAAAACAACCATTTGCATCTTCAACGTAAATTTGATAAACGCCTGGAGCTAAATTGTTAAAAATTGGGTTCGCGGAAAACGTAGATCCATTTGTGAGACTATATTGATAGGCAGGCGAGCCGCCGGTAACGGCAAGGTCAATAACTCCGTTGTCTATGCCACAGGTTGTTGTCGTAACAACCATGTTGATATTCACGGAGTCAACCCCAAGTAGCTCAGCCTGAAGTGTATCTGAACAGTTATTTTGGTCTACTAAGATAATAGAGTAGGTATCAATTCCGAGGTTGCTAAAAGTGCCAGAACTTTGGAAGTTTTGACCGTTGTCAATAGAGTAGGTGTAACCCCCAGCACCACCTGAAGAACTGGCTACTAAACTTCCGTTGTTCGCACCACATGTCGGGTCATTTTCTAAAATATTGTCAATTTGCGGATAAGAAATAAAAAGGGTAATGGTATCGTAGCAAATGTTGGTGCTATCTGTCATCATGACAACATAGCTTGTAGTTCCGGTAGGAGAAACAGGTGTTGGGTTGTCACCAATGTAAACGCCTGTTGGATAAGTATAGTTGTCGTGTAACCAAGTTATGGTATAGTTTGGTATAGTGGCGGAAATCGAAATGTTGTCTAGGCCCCAGTGGTCAAAACCAGCACCAGATACCGCAAGTTGTGTCCAGCGGAACTTCGTTGTTGCTGTTTGTGCAGCGAGCGGAATTGTTTCACAATATTGATTCCAAGAGGTCATATAAGAGTCATAGCCACCATTTGGGCTCCAGTAATTCATGGTTACCCATGTAGCCCCAGCATCTGTAGAGTATTGTAAATAAACACCTTCGCTTGCTAAATCTGGTCCTTCGCAAGGCGATGCTTGTGCTTGAATAGCATAACGCATTTCAAAACAAACATTTCCGCCAGATGATACATCAAGTGCAACCGTTGTCATGACGCGAGGCGCAACTGATTGGTTTCCCATCCACATGAAATCCGAGCCGTCGAGGCTTGGTACACCACATGTGTTGTTGGCAATGGTTACGATTTGAGAAAAGTCCCAACCAACAGGTTGACCATTATTAAAATTTTCACCGAAGGCGAGAACACTTGTACCAGAACCGTTAACGCTCAAAACAGTAGAACCGTTACAAGGAACAACGGTGTCTTGGGCTATGGCTTGAACTGTACATTGTGCATTAGAGTTGGACCAACTCAATATGCCTGCAATGATGCAGAGTAGTTTAGTGTAGGTTTTCATAGATAGGATTATTGCACCGTTACATTGACAATTTTGTAGTCTGTCAATTGTGTTTTGGTTAAATGCACAGGCATGTGGTCAAAGATAGTAAGGCCTTGGTGGTTGCGATCGAGGCAGACTCCTTCTAGTTTTTCTTTTGGTTGTAATGTTTGCGTGAAAATCATTTCTGGATGATCACATGTAGCGCAAACACCATCATAATGCAGTTCAAAACTGTAATTGACCGTTTTGACCTGGTTTGTGGTATTTGTGATGGTCAATTGGATGAGGTCCGCTTCGTATCCTTCAGAAGGAACGTTACAATGCAATGGCTTTGTTTGAATTTCAATTCCAGCTTGGTTCACTGCCTTTTGAGCAAAACTTGTAGAAGAAAAAAGGAGTAGACCGATAATTGTAAGACGCATTTTCATAGATTAAGTTTAGATTTGTGGTAGACGCACATCAAACACAGTAAGTTGCACGTCAAGTAAAATTAGCATAAATAAAGAAAACTTGAAAGAAATTGAACGAAAGTTCTTAGTGGAAAACGACCACTGGAAAGAGTCTCAAATAATTGGGCAACGAACATTAAAGCAAGCCTATCTGCTGCGTGAAGCTGATCGTTCGGTCCGAATACGCATCACAGACACCATGGCTTTTTTTACGGTCAAGCTTGGGGTTGGCATTACGCGTAGTGAGTTTGAATATGAAATACCGGTTGAAGAAGCACAGCTCATGATCGCTGAAGCGAATCTCAAATGCTTAGAAAAGACGCGTTTTTACATACAATTTAAATCGGCTACCTGGGAGCTCGATGTTTTTCATGGAGCTCTTGAAGGTTTGGTTATTGCTGAACTAGAACTAGAGTCAGAAGATCAACACATCGATTTTCCAAATTGGATTGGAAAAGAGGTTACTTTAGATCCTAGTTACCTCAATTCAAATTTAATAGAGCGGGTATAAGACTTGAGCTTGAAATATGTTTAAATATCTTCCTTTGAAATAGGGTCTTTCAACAGATCAATAACAGTACAGCCCAATTCGACATGGAAAAATTCATGGATGTTTTCCAAGTTTGGTAGGCTCGGAATCTCTGTTTGCCCCTCTGTAATCGCATGGCATTCTTGCGTCCAGATTTTTTTGGCATACTTTTCAACAAGCAAGTCGTCATCCCAGAACTCTTCTTCAATCAGATAAACACTTCCTTCGGAATCTTCGTCCATCATGAGTTGAGGGTCAACGCTTATAGCCCAGTCAATGAATAGTTGCTTTGGCTTCACCATCAAGAAGCCACGATTAATTAATTTCATAACGTAAGAAGTTGTGCGTTTTTATACCGATACCATTTTGTATTCTTTTTGGGTTGGGCCCAGATAACATAATTAAAATTGGCGTTTTTAAAAATGCTACTCAACAAGCGCAACCAGTCTTGGTACCTTATTTTTTTGGCAGAATTGATCTGAACAATTTTATTTGCTGCCAAAGTAATCAATGTATATTCATTAAAAATTTTTTCTGCTGATCCAATATGAAATGGTTGATGGCTTTCAAATTGATCAATCCAATTAAAAAAAGCTTCTTTAGCTTGGTTTGTATCTTTAAATGACCATTCTTGGTGTCCAAAAATTTGATTCATGGAATCGCGACAAACCACGTGAAAGTGTTGTTTTGAAAACCGATTTAAAAAGTGTTTGGCTTGACTCGAATCTATGAATACAGCTGCCATCTTGAGCTGACATGAATCATTGGCATAAGTTTTGAGAAAGTCCGAGAGCGTATCCGCAGTATTTTTTGTGTCTACTTGTTTTTCAGTTGCAGCAGCCTTTGGTCTGATCTGATCGAGGTTTGTGACTTCATTTTCAGGCTCATGATTGCATGCAACCAAGCTCGATAATATCGAAACAAGAATATAGAACAAAGGATTTGTGAGTGCTCGCATCTTTTTAATTAATTTTGAACAAATTTAACAAACTATGAAGCAATTTGTGTTGTTTGCCGTTTTGGCTTTGATTACGGTTTCTTGCGGAACAAAAGTACCTTACACTACCGCAGTTCGCGATGAATTTAGTCTTGACTCTGAAGAAAAACTCAGACAAGTACAGTTTTATATTTCTCATACAATTATTCTCAATCAGATGAACGTAGAGGCAAGTGAGCTTACTACGCAAAACGGAGCGTTGGTGGCAAGTTCTAATAGTCAATCTGAATCGGTCATTATTCCGGCCGGGACGCGCTGTATTTTTGAGGGTTTTGGAGATGCTGGACAAATTCTTGTGCGCTTTGAAACCGGAGAACAACGCGTCATTCCCTTCACGACCAAAAACGAAGGTGCCAGTATCAGACGCTATTACCTCGATGCAGACTGGACAGCTAGTGGCGGTGCAAAATTAAATTATGGTGGGAATACATACAAAGTAGATCTTACAAGAGGTGCGCCGAGGGCTGCTCATTTAGAGGTCATCAAAAAGAAATTAGAAAAGACCAAACGCAAAGAGCGCATCGTTAAAGGATTAAAAGTTTAAGTTATTCAATGTCAATCAACACAACAATTACTTTCCAACGCGAAGGTTTCGAAAACGACGAGTTACTGTCCATCTACAAAAAGTTAGTTTTACCAAGGCTTATTGAAGAAAAAATGCTCATTTTACTCAGGCAGGGTAAAATAAGTAAATGGTTTTCGGGTTGGGGGCAAGAAGCCGTATCTGTGGGCACTTCTTATGCAATGTCATCAGACGAATATATTTTGCCAATGCACCGAAATTTAGGTGTATTCACAACGCGTGACATTCCTTTAAATCGCTTGTTTGCTCAGTTTCAAGGCAAAGCGAGTGGCTATACCAAAGGCCGTGACCGCAGTTTTCATTTTGGTACGCAAGACCACAAATTAGTGGGCATGATTTCGCATCTTGGTCCGCAGCTTGGTATTGCTGATGGTATCGCACTTTTCAATAAAATCAAAGGCGCAGCAAAAGCAACATTAGTATATTCAGGTGATGGTGGTGCTTCCGAGGGTGACTTTCACGAGGCACTCAATGTAGCAGCTGTCTGGGATTTACCCGTGATATTCGCTATTGAAAACAATTGTTGGGGCTTAAGCACACCTTCCATTGAACAATTCCGCTGCAAACAATTCATTGACAAAGGCATTGGCTATGGCATGGAGGCCATTCAAGTAGATGGCAACAACATTTTAGATGTCATTCGTGTTGTTCGCAAAATCAAAGCTGAAATGGCAGAAAGCCCAAGGCCATTTTTGTTAGAATTGATGACTTTCAGAATGCGTGGGCACGAAGAAGCTTCAGGCACTAAGTATTATCCGGAAGGTTTGCAAGAATCTTGGGAGTCCAAAGATCCCGTAAGTGCTTTTGAACAATTTTTGTTGTCCGAAAAAATTGCAAGCGAAGAAGCTGTGGCAGCCATTAAAGCTGAGTTTAAACAGCAAATCCAAGATGCATTTGATCAAGCAAATGCCGAACCTAAAATCATTCCCGATCAGCAACAAGAACTCACTGACGTATATGCTCCGCATGAATTTACAGAGGTGCTTGCAGCTGGTGAGGGAACCGAAAAACGATTCATAGATGCCATTCAAGATGGTTTGTCTTTAGCAATGGAGCGTCACCCTGAATTGGTATTAATGGGGCAAGACATTGCCGAATACGGAGGGGCATTTAAAGTAACTGAAGGATTTGTAGAGCGCTTTGGCAAAGACCGCGTCAGAAATACACCGCTTTGTGAATCTGCAATTATTGGCGCTGGCTTAGGCTTGTCAATTGCAGGTGCAAAAGCTATGGTTGAAATGCAATTTGCCGATTTCGTAAGTGTTGGCTTCAATCAGATCATCAATAATTTGGCAAAAATCCATTGGCGTTGGGGGCAAAAGGCAGATGTCGTTGTGCGCATGCCAACGGGTGCCGGAACTGCAGCAGGTCCATTTCACTCTCAAAGCAACGAAGCATGGTTTGCTCACACACCTGGCTTAAAGGTGGTTTATCCATCCAATCCGCAAGATGCAAAAGGACTCTTGCTCGCTGCCTTTGAAGACCCAAACCCTGTCCTCTTTTTTGAGCACAAATACCTTTATCGCAGTTTGAAAGGACAAGTGCCAGATGGCTATTATAATATTGAAATCGGTAAAGCTGCTACCGTTCAGTCGGGTACAGATTTAACTATTCTTACCTATGGTTTAGGTGTTCATTGGGCACTCGAAGCAGCGGCCTCTAGACCTGCGCTCAGTATCGAAATTCTTGATTTACGCACACTATTACCGCTAGATCTCGAAGCAATTATTGCAGCTGCCTCGAAAACTGGCCGCGTATTAGTATTACATGAAGACACCATGACTGGTGGAATTGGTGGTGAGCTGGTGGCTTTGGTCAATGAACATTGTTTTGAGTCTCTAGATGCTCCTGTTCTTAGAGTAGCTTCCTTAGATACTCCTGTTCCATTTGCTGCAGACCTCGAGCAACAATTTTTAGCGCAATCCAGATTGCTTGCGGTCATCGATCAGTTGCAAGCTTATTAAGGTGCAGCAGAAGCTCGTTGTATTTCGCCCTTTTTTGTGGTTATGGCTTTCCATGAGTCTGCTCAGATTTGCTTTTGCTTGGCAAAATGCGAGCTATTTTGAAAGCTTTACGTCAAACGCTTTTTTATATGGTGCTTTCTTTGATGCCGTAACAATTGCGCTGCTGAGTTTGCCCTATGCATTTTTTAATTTTCCGGGCACATGGAAATCTCAGAGGTACATTCAATTGCTCTTTAAGGGGTATCTCTATCTGATTACTTTTTTTATACTGGTTTTGAATATCTGGGACATCGCCTATTTTTCCTACACCCAAAAACGTTCAAGTTTTAGTTATTTCACGCACATTCTTACAGGCACTGAAACAAGTTCTTTGGCCGGTGAATTCTTGGCTGAATTTTGGTGGCTACCCCTTCTTTTTATTGGGCTTTTCTACACATTCATAAAGTCTATTCAGCCTTATCCTGTTTCATTTCAAGGGAAAAGCATGAAGGCTTGGTTTGTCTATTTTTTAATCCTGATATCGACCTTTTCTTTGGCACGAGGTGGGTTTTCACTGAGGCCACTAAGTATCATTGATGCCAGTGCCATGACAAGTTTAGAGGAGGCGCCTTTGGTGTTGAATACGGCGTTTACAGTTTTGAAATCTAGGCAATTCGAAGTGCCTAAGAAGGTGGCGTTTTTTAGTGATAACAAACTCAAACAATACCTTGCCGCGCCAAACACGCAGGCTAAACCCATTTTGCCCAAGGGCACAAATGTGGTGGTCATTATGCTAGAAAGTTTTGGTACGGCCTATGCCGGCCCTAATAGCCCGAGGTCTTTTAGCCCTTTTCTAGATTCTTTACTTGGTAAAAGTCTATTTCTAGAAGCAGCAATAGCCAATGGCCGTACGTCCATGGATGCCGTGCCGGCAATACTGGCGGGTATGCCTTCTTGGCAAAATGAGTCTTATATCTTGAGCCCATTTTGCACCAATCAAATTGACGCTTTGCCAAGTGTAATAAAGAGAAATGGTTACCACTGTTCCTTTTTCCATGGGGCAAAGACGGGTTCGATGAATTTTGATGACTTTACTAAATCGATTGGGATTAATCATTATTATGGTATGGAAAGCTATGTAGGACCCCCAGCTTTTGATGGCAACTGGGGTATTTGGGATCACGACATGTTTTCATTTTTTGTCAAAGAACTAAGTAGTTTCAAGGAACCGTTCATGAGTACTTTTTTTAGCCTGAGTTCCCATCATCCTTATCTTATTCCGAAATCCTTTCAATCAAAAGTAAAAAGAGGTCCAGAACCACTTTGTGCCACCATTTCTTATACAGACATGGCGCTGCAGTCTTTTTTTAAAAAGGCATCTCAACAAAAATGGTATGACCACACCTTGTTTGTGCTTTGTGCCGATCATGTTGGGCCAACGCGCCTTCCGGCCAATCAGTCCTTAGAAATGCGCTACCGCATTCCGATCGGATTCTATCATCCGAAAATCAATTTAAAAAACGAGTTGGAGGTGCAACTTAAAAAGGATCAGGTCTTTCAGCAAATTGACATCTTCCCAACAATTATCGATTTACTGGGCTTTCAACAGCAAGCCTTTACATTTGGCAGTTCTATTCGCAACCAAAAGCAAGGAGCCAAAGTTATTTACGAAAATGGCAATTTGATATCATTCGAAAGTAAAAATGGACATTTAGATATTTTAGCCTGGAATCCAAATGTCAATGAGAAAAGCGTATTGCCGTTGAACATGCAAAGGCGCTTAAATCTTTTATTGGCTACCTATCAAGATTATCAAAATCGCTTGCTCGAAAATCGTTGTCGGAAGGTGAAGTAAGGCCAAATTAATCTAGGAATTCCGTATCTTTGCCTTTTCAAATCAAGAGCTATGGCAGAGAAGAGAGTAACCCGTGAAGAAGATTACGCAACCTGGTACAACGACCTCGTTTATCAAGCAGACCTCGCTGAACATTCCGATGTGCGCGGTTGTATGGTCATTAAGCCCTATGGTTATGCAATCTGGGAAAACATGCGCGACGTACTCGATGCCAAGTTCAAAGAAACCGGGCATTCCAATGCCTATTTCCCATTATTTATTCCAAAAAGTTACCTCAGTAAAGAGGCGGCTCATGTCGATGGTTTTGCCAAAGAATGTGCTGTAGTGACGCATTATCGCCTCAAAAATGCCGAAGACGGTAGTGGTGTCATCGTAGACCCTGATGCCAAACTCCAAGAAGAACTCATTGTCAGGCCAACCTCTGAAACCATCATCTGGAATTCTTACAAAAATTGGATACAATCCTACCGCGACTTACCTATCTTGATCAATCAATGGGCCAATGTAGTGCGTTGGGAGATGCGTACGCGTCTTTTCTTGCGTACCGCAGAATTCTTGTGGCAAGAAGGCCACACCGCTCATGCTACCAAAACAGAAGCCATTGCAGAAGCAGAGCAAATGCTCGATGTTTATGCAGAGTTCGCTGAAAATTATATGGCGATGCCTGTATTGAAGGGTCGTAAAACCGCAAGCGAAAGATTTGCAGGCGCAGAAGACACCCTTTGTATTGAAGCCCTCATGCAAGATGGAAAAGCGCTGCAAGCCGGAACCAGTCATTTCTTAGGTCAAAATTTCGCCAAGGCATTTGAAGTTAAATTTGCCGACAAAGAAGGGAAATTAGATTACGTTTGGGCTACTTCATGGGGTGTTTCTACACGTCTTATGGGTGCATTAATCATGACGCATTCAGATGACCAAGGTTTGGTATTGCCGCCAGCACTTGCGCCAATTCAAGTGGTTGGTGTACCGATCTACAGATCAGAAGAAGAACTCGCTGCTATTTCTGAACGCTTTGATACCTTGGCTAAGGCCTTGAAATCGTTAGGAATTCGCTTCAAATACGACAACGACGACAACCGCAGACCAGGTTGGAAGTTTGCTGAATACGAAACCAAAGGAGTTCCAATTCGTTTGGCAATGGGTCCTCGCGACCTCGAAAACGGTAAAATTGAAGTCGCGCGTAGAGATACCAAAACCAAAGAAGTAATTGATTTTGAAGGCATTGAACTCTTCATTCAAAATCTCCTTACCGAAATTCAAGCGCATTTATTGCAAAAAGCCAAAGACTTCAGAGCGGCCAACACCAAACAAATTGACTCTTACGAGCAATTTAAAATTGAAATAGAAAAAGGTGGTTTCTTTTTAGCGCACTGGGATGGTACGCCTGAAACCGAAGAACTGATCAAACAAGAAACTAAAGCAACCATTCGCTGTATTCCTTTTGATGGTGATCAAACTCCGGGTGTCTGTATGGTTACCGGTAAGCCTTCCGAAAGACGCGTGGTTTTTGCCAAAGCCTATTGATGTCTAAATTCTTCTTTCGAGATTTTACCATTGATCAAACCAACAGTCCGTTAAAGGTTGGTACCGATGCGATTTTACTCGGAGCGAGCTTAGAAATTCCCAAGGATTCAACCCGTGTACTCGATGTTGGTACTGGAACTGGCGTTATTGCGATGATCCTGGCTTCTCGTTTTCAGCACATCCACGTGACATCCATAGAGCCCAACGAAAGCGCTTTTCTGGACGCCTCGATGAATTTTTTGAACGCTACTTTTTCTGATCGCCTAAGTATCAGTAAGACGACCATACAAGACTTTTCACAAATAGAATTATTTGATATTGTGGTCACGAATCCGCCTTATTTTCTAAATGATTTAAGAAGTTCAGATCCTGATATAATGCAAGCCAAGCATCTTGATGAGGTTGCATTTTTTGGCTTTATAGATGCTTGTATGCGACACTTAGAACAAAACGGGGAATTCTGGCTCATTTTGCCAAAACCTATTGCTGAAAAGGTAGTCGCATATATGTGCAATAAAGGATTTAATTTGCTGCACAAAACGCGTTTTCATTCAAATATAAAAAAGCCAGATATACGTTGGGTCTTAGCTTTCGCTAAGAATGTAAATACAGCATTAGAGAAAGATCATTCATTTTTGGAGAAGGAGATACTGATACGCAATACCGACGGTAGTTTTCACCAGGACTACATCGATTTAGCTGGCTACCTGCATGCAAAAGACCTTTAGATTTTCTTTTTCCAGCGTTGGAGGTCGGTACTGAGTCCTATGGCATGGATGGTGCCGGCCTTGGAGTAAAACTGCACCGCGTAGTCGAGGTCAAATTTTTTGATTTTGATACTTGTGCCTAATGAAAAGCCTGCAAGCCCCGGGAAGTCATTGAGTTTAAGTTGTTGGCGACGATTGTAATTGAATCCCATTCTTAATTGAAAAGCTCCTTTTGGAACAAGTTCTAATTGAAAGTTGAGGTGATTGGCTATTTTTTCACCAAAATTTGGTGCGTAAATCGGGATGGTGTCTCCTGTGAGTGGATCGTATGTAGGAACCGCATTTGGATCTAGCCAAATATTATTGGGGCGGTTCAATGAATGCCCAATAATATGAAATCGAAACGGTGCATGCTCCAATTTGTAACTCAGGGCTACATAAGTGTCAAGGGGTAATGTGGAATTGGCATTACTCGAGTAATCTTTGAAAATATAGCCAAAATTTCGCACACCAAAAGCTGCGGTAAGTAATTGTTTGGGGTGGATCAGTAGCGCTGAAAAACTAGTACTCAGGCCAAATGCACTATAGCTTTCTAGTTGAGAACCTAATAAGTTGACTTGTGCGCCCATTCTGAAAAACGGATTTGGGGCATAGGCATAACTCATGCCAAGTTGGTAGTCAAGGGCATTGAAATTCCCGATGGCTTCACCGATCGTATTAGTTTCAGTAAAGTTTCCGTAATTGAGGTAGCGAATGTAAGGTGCAATGGTGCCTAATTTAGTTTTCAAGGCAGTAGAAAAAATTCCAAAATTGACGCCTGATGGTAAGATTCCAATAGTGCTATGCATGGCGCCAACCATTTTTGAATCGAGTAGGGCAGCTTGATCAAGTGTGGTTGATAGATCACCGCTGGGTAAGGCATAATATTTGGAGCCGACACCAAGACTTTTGCAAGCATTGGTTTGTTCAAAACCACTAAAGGCATTGTTGCCAACGTTATATTGGGAAAAGCCGCTGAAGCTAAGTAGTAATAAAAAAAGCGCAATTACTTTCATAGGGCAGTGTCAAGAACGTAAAAGTGGTTACGAGATTGTGAAAATACTAAGAAAATCCTCAAAAAATACTTTGGAACGATAATTGTAAATTGCAAAAACATGAGCCAAGCTGTACCACATCCAATCCTTTTTGAGCAAATTTACAATGCGCAAGTTCCTTTTTTTAAAAAGATTATTGCCAAATATTTCTCAAGTGACGAGCAAGCTGATATTCAGCAAGAGTTTGCCATTCATTTCTTTTTTTTATTTGAAAAGAAATACGAAAAAGATACGGCACTTTTTGATTCCAAAGCATGGTTGCGCACGGTGGTCACGCACTATTGTATTTCTCAATTGAGAAGAAAAAAGGCGCAAAAGAATGAAGTTTGGGTCAATACGACTACGACAGCCATTTTAAAAGCCACTGAAAATAATTTGGAAAGAGAAATGCTGCTTACTGAATTGATGCAACAGGCACTCGGTTGTGTCGATAAGTTTGATGCACTCATCTTGAAGATGAAATATATGTACAACAAACCAAGTAAGGAAATTGAGCAAAAGCTTTCTATTCAGTATGCAGATGTACAAATCAATCGAATCAAAGCAAAGATTCGCAAAAAACTAAATAGGTCAGACCTAGATTGGTTGTAATTAAAAATCGAGGTGTCTTTCTTTTTTGTCAGGGTAGATATCGGCGATGGTTACTAAAATTGCGGTCTCTTCGACGTTTCCAAAATCAGGATTAACAGCGGTATCAAAGGTCATCATCGTTGCCGATAAATTCATGTAAATATTCATGAGCGGAGGAATGAAAGTACCGCGCTCTCTCACGTAACCATTCAATTCTTTGAAGGCATCTTTGTATTCTTTACCAGCAATGAGTTGCTCGAATGCTTGGGTTTGGCCAATTTTCAATGGATGAAACGCTTTGATAAGTTGTTCTGTATCGGGAAAGAAGCGCTGCAAGAAAAATAATAAGAAGTCACGACTACTGCTGTCGTAGTCAGGGTACATAGTTACTTTTCCGAAAAAATACTTGACCTCAGGGTAAAAACGGATGAGTGCACCTAGGCCATCCCAGATGTTGTCTAGAGCGAATAATCCTTTCTTAGGATTTACGGTTGGCTGATAATTGGGTTGTACCCAGCTTCGGCCCAACTCAATGGTGTAAGGGAGGTAACTTTCTTTGAATTTTGGGCTGAATTCAAAATAATGGGTGGTCGATAAATGATACTCACCATTTTGGTCAAGCGCAGCCGAACATGCAAGGTAGCGATACCCTCCGATGATTTCTTCGTCTTCTGGCGACCAAACAATGAGCTGTTCGTAGGCATATGGTCCAAAATCGTGTGCGTCTAGGTCTACTTCTTCGCCGGTGCCTCCTCCGGAAGCTCTGAACGATAATTCGCGTAGGCGCCCAATTTCTTGGAGAACGTTAGGAGCGTTATGACAATTGACGCGATAAATTTCGTTGTCGCCTTTACGTGTTTTGCGAAGAAACCTTTCAGCGTTTAGCTCAGATTTCAATAGCGCTTTATCAATGGGTGCGATGAGGGCTTTCATGCGTTATTTTTTAGTTTGTAAACGTGATCTTTTACCCAATTTGCCGCACGTGAATCATCTAGATTTGTCGGGAGATCTTGGGGAAGCAGTGGTTTACCAATAGTAAAACTAATTTTGCCGTGTTTTTGTTTATACATTTCGTCAGCTAACAAAAACATTTCAAGGTTGGCTTTGATACCGAGTTTTGTTCGGATGCGATTGATGCGATAAAAGGATTTGGATAAGCCGCCATCAATATAGATTGGGACGATCGGTCTTTGCAATTCGCGGGCGTAGGTCACGAAAGTTTTTTTCCATTCAGCTTCAATGATTTGCTTGTTGTGAACACGAGTAACCATTCCGGCCGGAAATATAATGACTACTTGTTCTTTTTCGAAGGCGCTACGGATACTGTTGCGTACACTGCCTTGATTCCGGCCAAATTTATTGACCCCTACAAAAAGGTTTGAAAGCTGTTTAATATTTAGAAGTAAATCATTAACAATCACAACAATGTCTGGTCTAACTTCGCGCAAAGCATGAATTAAGGCAACGCCATCCATTCCTCCTAAAGGATGGTTGAGCGTCAGAATGGCACCACCTTCGCGTGGAATATTTTCAAGCCCTTTGATGTCAATGGTAAAATCAAAGTAATCGATTATTGCTGCACAAAATTCGTGGTCTGTGAGGTGTCCGGATTGGGCGATAAATGCATTGATTTCATCTTGATGAAGTTTATTTTTCAAAAAGTTCACTACAAATCTGGGTAGCCATTTGAGCAAACGTGGATTTTTGCTTTCTATGAGCGCTTCGAGATCAATAAAATCTTTTGTTTGCATGCTTAAAATTAATCGAAATACTGAAAATCGAGACACAGACCATCATAGGCCAATGAAACATTTGAGGGTAATTTTTTAGTCACATCTTGGTGTTTTCCGAATAAATGCGAAATATGCGTGAGGTAACTTTGTTTGGGTTGCAATTGATCAATGAGTGCCAACGCTTCTTCTAAATTGAAGTGAGACTGGTGTTGATATTCATGTAAGGCATTGATGATGAGAATGTCTAGACCTTTTAGTTTTTGCATTTCTATATCGGAAATAGTTTTGGCATCTGTGATGTAAGCCAAATTACCGACGCGAAAGCCAAATACGGGCATGCGGTGATGCATGACCTCAAGCACATCAATCTGTAAATAGTCTTGGAGTAGAAATGGTTTGTTTTCTATGCGCTCAATTTTGAATTTGGGCACACCAGGGTAAGGTTTGGGCTCAAAGGCATAATAAAACTCTCTTTGTAAGGCTGTTTCAACAGCTTCGCTGCAAAAGATAGGGAAGTCAGTTTGTTGTTTGTAATTGAATGCCCGTACGTCGTCAAGGCCGGCAATGTGGTCTTTGTGTTCGTGGGTCAGTAAGATGGCGTCAAGTCGCTTCACTTTTTGCCTCAGCATTTGTTGTCTGAAATCAGGGCCAGCATCTATACAGAAGCAAATGTTGGCTACTTCGATAAGTACACTCGCTCTTAAGCGTTGGTCCATAGCGTCGTTAGACAAGCACGTTGGGCACTCACAAGCAATCACCGGGACGCCTTGAGACGTTCCTGAGCCTAAAAAGGTGAGTTTGCCGTTGTGTACACTCATATGGTTTCTAAAGAATTGAGTTGAACAATTCGAAGCGATTTATCTGAGCGCAAGAAATAAGAAACAATGCTTTTGTTATCTCGGTTTTCTTGTTCAAGGTTGATGTAGCGCGCCCAATGGAGCGGTTCTTTACCGTGAAAATGAAATGGCGCATAGCCAAAACCTTTATAGATGCCATTGTCAATCCAGACAACACTTTTTTCTCCTTTGTTTCGGCCCTTGTCAACAATAAAAAAGGATGCGCCACTGAATTGCAGTTGATCGATCAGCGTTTGAACCCGATTGTTATAGGCGTCAGGGCTTTCCTCTTGAACGCAGGCGCCGTTGCATTGCTGAATGGTGTAATGAAAACAGGCGCTTTGGGTAGGGTAGAGGTAGCAGAGTTTTTGACACAGTTCGTGCTTTTCTACAGCTCTTTCTAAGTACACTTGAGCTTCTTTTTTAGAACTAAATTGAAGCAGAGGTTCTACACTTTGCTTGCCTGCGTTTTCAATCTTGAGTCTGATGTAGCCATCAAAATCTTGTTGGTCATATAGGCCATACGGGAAAAGACTTTTGCGCAAGCGTCTGTTGTAAATGGGTTTGTGCTCTTTGATGAGTACAGATTCGCGCAGCATCGCAATGAGTTCAGAGCCGGTTAATTCGTATTCAACACGGCAAATTTCCTGACTCATTTGGGAACCTTTAGCACTTTTATTATTGCGCAAATGCTGCTCGATGCGTTTTTTGATGTGGATGCTTTTGCCAATGTAAATGAGTTGATTGAACTCATTGTAAAGAAGATAAACACCAGTTTTGTTGGGTAATTCTTCGATGCTTTCTAAACTGAGATTCGGATGTACGGCTTTGGGCTGAATGACATCTTGTACAAAATTCTTGAGTTGCTTTGGGTCATTTTGGTAAAGCATCGTAAATAATGCTGCTGTAGCTTTTGCATCGCCGTCAGCACGGTGCCTGGCATTATTGGCAATACCGAGTTCAGTACAGAGCTTACCAAGACTATATGAAGCATATCCCGGGAGTAAAATTCTTGAGGTGCGGACAGTGCAGAGTTGCGGCATCCGAAATTCATAACCCAGGCGCTTGTATTCGCTGCGAAACATACCGTAGTCAAAGGCCACGTTGTGGGCAACGAAAATACAATCTTCACAAAACGCTAATATTTCTTTGGCAATTTCGTAAAACTTTGGCGCATCTTGGACCATGCTATCTGTGATGCCCGTAAGGCGCACGATGAATTCAGGGATGGCTTGTTCTGGGTTGACAAGGCTATGGTAGTGATCTATAACTTGCTGACCATCATGTTTATAAATGGCTAACTCAGTGATTTTGGAGTCTTTGGTATGGCCACCAGTTGTTTCGACGTCAACAATTACAAAATTCATGCCCACTAAGTTAGAAAAATAGTGACTCTGTGGGCACAGAATTTTAGAGATTGATCATTTTATCTTTGGCATGACGCACCTTGAAGTCGTATTTGAAATCTTGGCTTTCTTTGGCCTTTAATGTCATGCGCCATTCGATTAATCCTGTTTTTTCATCGAGTTGACCCTTGCCTAAATCTGATTTTTCAATAACGATATCTGGGTTGGTGGTCAAAGGAATTTGATCCTGAATGATTAAATCAATTTCTGAAGACTTGAGGTTTTTGACTTCTACGCTATAGGCAAAACTGCGTTCTTTCTTATCTTGTACGATGCGTTCTTTGCTCTGATTTTTCAAAAGCGTTCGTTTTACTACAATATTGGGGTCGCGTCCTAAAGACAAATTAAGAGTGTCATCTAAGGAGGTAGGGTCGATGTATGTTTCGCCAATGTAGGAGCCGTCAAAGAAAATGTTGGCCTTTGCAGGCACGAGCTGTAATTCATCTAATTTGGTCATTTGTGCCACGAGATAAACTCCAGGATCTAGTTTGGGTACAGAAAAATACTTGAAAGTCGTATTGAGTTCAGCTTGCTTGACAAGTACCATACGTATTTGATTATCTGAGGCGATATTGTAGTCTAAATCAATTTTAAACTCTGCTGCAACGAGTTGCTGAACAACCGTCGTAAAAGCACTCGCATCCAAGCCTACGGCTAATTCTGCTTTGTTTGAATAGGCATAGCCCATATTGAACATTCCATTGCTCACAGAAGGTGCGTCGTCATAGGCTTCAGAACGTAATTTCCCTTTTTCTTCAAGGTCTTTGCGATAGTTTTGGTAGTCGATATACCACGGGTTCAGTTCTGGTTTGGTTTTGTTGGCATATGGGTTGTTGGTAGAGATGCTCAATTTTACGTCGCTCCAGTCGAGGCCGGTATTTTGCTGTACTTGCGCCTTGTAGGTAAGGCTAATCTTTCCGGTGCTTGCTTCGCTACGGATATCGTAAAGGGGCGTCCAGCCGGCATTAGCGGCTAAATAACTTAGTTCTATTTTTCCGGTTGCCGCTTCTTTGCACATGAGTGTAACAACAATGCGCGGTATGCCTTTGAGTTCAGGCTGAGGATTATTTTGATTGGCCCAATTGCGCAGCTCTTCCAAACGACTTTCGAGCTGAGCCAACGAAGTGTTCTTTTTACCACGCTGACGTTCGAGGCTACTTATTTTTTTATTGAGCTCATTGACTTTCAAAGTGTAGTAATCGACGGTAGATTTCAGCAATTGAATGCTGTCATTGACTTTGCCCTGTCCTTTTACCGCACCATTAGAAATAATGATTTTTCGGGCAGCCACCAACACTTCTATTTCGTCATTGATGTCTCGGATGTCAAAACTTAGGGCCGAAATGGAGTCTTCGAGGTTTTTAATAGATGCTTTAATTTTAGGAGGAAGTTCACCTGCATCTGGTTTTGAGACGGGCTGAGGGTAGTAGAATTCATATTTTGAATCCAAAATAACCACAGAGCCGGTAGCTTTTACTTGGATAGTACTTGGGTTAATTTGCGCAGAAATACCCTCGATGAGTAGTTCGCTAACCCCGGGTTTAATAGTGTAATTAGCTTTGTGTTGTAATTGAGCGCCTTGCGTGTAAACAGTGACTGCGCTTAGGGTAGACTTAACCGGAACTTTGTCGTTGGCTTGTACTGCAGTTGCTGCTAAAATAATGGAGAGGAGAAATTTCATTTTCATATGGTAAGCGATTATAAGTGGTGAAAGATAAATATTAAATCATAAATGACTACTTGTATTTCAAACGGCGCTTCCAAATAAAAGGCTTCGTTTTTAGTCGTATCTTTGTCTTATGAAATTCGAGGACTACCCAATTGATCAATCTTTAAAAGACCAGCTTGCTGTTCTCGGATTCAAACGCCCAACCGATATCCAATATCGTGCCATAAAACATATTTTAGACGGTGAAGATGTCATGGCTGTTGCCCAAACAGGTACAGGTAAAACGGCTGCTTTCGTCATACCGGTCATGCATAAACTGCTGAAATACCGTTCCAAAAAAAACTTCAGAGTCAGTATACGCTGTATTGTATTGGTGCCAACTCGTGAATTAGCGCAGCAAATCACGGGTGTTTTCGAACAAATTGGTGCCCAAACAAAAATTAAGGTTATTGGTCTTTATGGCGGCGTTGAGCAAGATGCACAAATTAGTCAATTAAATAAAGGTGCTGAGGTCCTGATTGCCACACCCGGCAGAATGTTTGACCTCATTGCCCAAGGACACCTCGATGTTTCAGAAGTCCATACCTTGGTGCTCGATGAAGCCGACCTCATGCTCGATCTTGGGTTCAACAAGGACATCCACGACATCAAAAAGAAAATCCCGGCAAAGCATCAAACTTTGTTCTTTACAGCAACCATTAACAAAAAAATCAAAGCGCTGGCCTATGACGTCGTGCGCTCAGCGATAAGAATTCAGCTTTCGCCTCAAAATCCGGTGTCCAAAAATGTCCATCATGCGGTGGCTTTTATCGAAATGGACGACAAGCGTTTCTTTTTGGAGAACATGATTCAAGAATATCCTGAAGCGAGGTTTTTAGTATTTGCCAGAACAAAGGTGCGTGTAGAGCGCATCGTGAAGGCTTTAGAGAGGGCGAACTTGAAAGCAGAAGCCCTGCACGGTGGTGTAGCCCAAAACGAACGTTTTGCTTTGCTCGATCGTTTCAGAGCCTCTGAAAATAAAGTACTCATCACCACAGATGTAGCGGCCAGAGGCATCGACATTCCTAACATGGAATACGTGGTCAATTACGATTTACCTGACAACCCTGAGAATTATGTGCACCGCTGTGGCCGCACAGGCAGGGGTACTGCGCTGGGTCAAGCCCTGTCTTTTTGTAGCCAAGACGAAGTCGTTTTGCTTGAAGCCATTGAGGAGTATACCGGTGAAGAAGTACTGCGTTATGAAATTTCTGAGGGCGAATACAAAGCCATTCTATTTGATGCCGAAGACCCAAATTACAACTGGCAAAAATTAATTCAAGAAAACGAAAATCCTGATTTTTGGCAAGATTAAAAGTGTTTGCTTATATTCGTATAAATTAAATTTATACATGAAATAAATTCAGAATATGAAAAAACTAATCCTACTCTTCGCGCTAACACTTGGTTTTGTTGGTGCAACTATGGCTCAAACCAAAAAATACCACGGTGTCAGCTTTTATACCGATTTAAAACTAGATGGTGAAAATCTTGTCTTAAATGGCGCTGGTCTTCGCGAAAAATACTGGATGGATCTTTATGTGGCGGCATTGTATGTTCCTAAAAAGACCAACGAAGCGGGTAAAGTCATATACAATGATTCTGAAATGGCCATTCATATCAAAATCATCTCAAACAGCGTTACACGTGAGCGCTTTATTGAATCAGTCAATGAAGGATTTGCTAGTGCTACGCACGGTAAAGCGACCAAGGAAGATATCAAGAAATTTGTCGGATACTTCAGTGAACCTATCAAAGAAGGCGACAAAATTAATTTAGACTACATTCCTGGTAAAGGTGTTCGCGTCACAAAAAATGGCACCGTAAAAGGCACCATCCCAGGTCTTGAATTCAAAAAGGCATTATTCTCTATCTGGTTAGGTACGCCTCCAGTTCAAGAAAGCTTGAAAAACGAAATGCTCGGAAAAGAGTAAGATTCATTATAGATTTAGAAAGACCTCCATATGGGGGTCTTTTTTTTTGTAACCTCGGTTACAATTTTAAATTGAAAACATGATCATCTTTGTCATTCAATGTTGTTAGTCAAAAATCAAGTTTTAAAAAATTAATTATGAGGAGCCTCTTTTTTTACCTACCGTTTCTATTATTAAGTTTTGTGTCCTGTCAATCAATGGCGCAATCTGGATATAAAAACGCACCAATCGCTGAATTAACCAAGCTTAAAAACGAGAAAAAAGCTGTTGTCATCGATGTCAGGACCCCAGTAGAATGGCAAGAAGGCGTCATCGAGGGTGCTACGTTGTTTATTGACTTCAAGGGTGCGAATTTCGAACAGCAAATTGCTAACCTGGATAAATCTAAAACATATATTGTTTATTGTCGAAGTGGCGGCCGCAGTGCTGGTGCTAGCCAAGTCATGTTTGACAACGGTTTTAAAAATGTGATCAATATGCAAGGCGGAATCATGTCTTGGGGTGGTAAAGTGGTAAAGAAACCATAGTAATTGAGCATACAACATTTTAAGCCTTCAGATTTTCAAATGAAAACAAACCTATCAGGTATTATTTTGGCTGCAACTCTTGGGTTTGCAGCCTTTTTTATTTCGCAATTCACACCTAGTTTTCTAAATACTTACTTGATTGCTTTGATACTAGGCATGATATTGGCTCCAACATTAGGCAAGCGACAAATATTCAATGGGGGTATTAATTGGAGCGGAGCAAAAATGCTTGAATGGTCTGTTGTATTACTTGCTTTTAGCATGGACTACAAAGCCATAGTTAAAATTGGTTTGAGTAGCTTCGGGATCATCGCAGTGGTATTATTGCTTGTTTTAATATTGACCTATTATTTATCAAAGGTCATGGATTGTCCAGGTAAAACAGGTTGGCTAATAGGATTTGGTACGGCAATTTGTGGTTCCTCAGCTATAGCTGCACTGGCGCCTAAAATCAAAGCCAAAGAAGAGGATGTTGCAATTTCACTTGCGGCAGTCAATCTTTATGGATCTCTTGGAATGTTGCTTTTGCCACTAATTTTCCAAATTTACCCACAAGCTTTTAATGAAATGGCTTTTATCATAGGGGCCTCATTACATTCCGTAGGAAATGTTGCCGGAGCAGGATTTGCCGTTTCTGATGAAGTAGGGCAGATGGCCCTTGTATATAAAATGGCAAGGGTTGCACTTCTTTCGCCTGCATTGATTTTGATGGCCTGGCTCGATTCAAAAGGAAAGGCACAGGCTAAGTTTGAATGGAAACTCCCATGGTACTTGCTCGTTTTTCTTGTGATTTCAATTTTTGTCACATTTTTCCCGCTCCCAAATGATTTACTATCGATATCCGAAACAATTGGTAAGATCGTCTTAACAATTGCGATGGCAGCAATTGGCCTAAAAGTTAATTTCATTCAGTTGTTAAAAGACGGGAAAAGAGGATTGGTTTTTGCTTTAATCATATTTGTATTGCAAATCAGCTTGTTATGGCTTTTTAAATAACGCACTAATTTTTGTAATTAAATTGGCACATGTCTCTTGTCTAAGAATATTAAGAGCCAATTTGTTACCTTCTTTTGGCATTGTAACTAGTGTTACATAGTCGCTCATAATATTTCGATACTTTTGATACATTCAACATAACGAAACCCAAAAAAAAATGAAAATTGAACAAATTTATACCGGTTGTTTAGCGCAAGGCGCATATTACGTTGTAAGTGATAACGAAGCTTTTATCATCGATCCATTAAGAGAAACGCAACCCTATTTAGATAGAATTAAAGCTGATGGCGTCAAACTCAAATATATTTTTGAAACGCATTTCCATGCTGATTTTGTTTCTGGTCACCTAGATTTAAGTGCCCAAACCAGTGCGCCAATTGTATATGGCCCTACCGCAAAACCAGAATTTGAAGCCATTATTGCTGAAGATGGTCAAATTTTTACAATAGGAAAAATTCAAGTCAAAGTATTGCACACGCCAGGTCACACCATGGAAAGTACAACTTACCTTTTGATCAACGAAGAAGGAAAAGAAGAAGCAATTTTCTCTGGTGACACACTTTTCTTAGGAGACGTTGGTCGTCCAGACCTCGCACAAAAAGCAGCCGACATGACCCAAGAGCAATTAGCGGGCATGCTCTATGATTCACTCATGACTAAAATCATGCCTTTGGCAGACGACATTACTGTTTACCCAGCTCATGGCGCTGGTTCTGCTTGTGGTAAAAACATGATGAAAGAAACGGTTGATACACTCGGCAATCAAAAGAAAATGAACTATGCCTTGAATCAGCCAAATAAAGAAGCATTTATTGCTGCGGTTACCGATGGTTTATTGCCTCCACCGGCTTATTTTGGCTTCAATGTAGCCATGAATAAAAAAGGGTATGACCGTTTTGAGGACGTCAAAAACAGAGCTTTAACCGCCTTGAGCCCAGCTGCATTTGAAACATTAGTGGAGTCAACAGGCGCCATGATCCTCGATACGCGCATAGCTGCTGATTTTCATAAAGGATTTATTCCGCAAGCTGTCAACATTGGCATCAAAGGAGATTTTGCTCCTTGGGTAGGTGCACTCATTGGTGATGTCAAGCAACAAATTGTGTTGGTGACAGAACCAGGAATGGAAGAGGAAGTCGTAACGCGTTTGAGCCGCGTTGGTTTTGACGGCGTTTTGGGTTATCTTGAAGGTGGTTTTGATGCATGGAAAGCAGCCGCAAAAGAAATTGATCAAGTAGATCGCATTTCTGCTGAAGAATTTGCACAGCGTTTTATCGCTGGCCAATCAATGGTAATCGATGTCAGAAAAGAAAGCGAGTACGAAGCTGAGCACGTGGAAGACGCCTACAGTAAACCACTTGCTTACATCAATGACTGGACCAAAGACATTCAGCCAGACCAACATTTCTTTATGCACTGTGCTGGTGGCTACAGAAGTATGATTGCGGCTTCTATTTTACAAGCGCGCGGATATCGCAATTTTACTGAGGTAGATGGAGGTTTTGGCGCGATTGCTAAAACTGAGATTCCAAGAACTGACTTTATTTGTCAGAGCAAGGTGATGAAACAATAAGTTCACAAACCTAAACTTTCTAAAATGTCTACAGCACTTAAAGTATTGCTGCCAACCAATTTTTCGGTGCAGGCAACTTATGCCCAAATATTATTGCAACAATTAGCAAAGAATGTTGCGCTTGATATCCATTTGGCACATGTCTTGCCTTTTCCTGAAACCGTAAGTATATTACCCGATGGCAATATCATCACTTGTGGTGAGATTGATCCAGGTTACATCAAAGTTCAAAGAGATATTGCGCTACAAAAATTAAAATCAATAGAAGGTAATTTTGGTGGGTATCATATTCTCGTTGGACCCACCGTTGATGCCATCAGTACCTATGCTGATGCTCAAAACTTTGATTTAGTAGTCATGGGTACCAAAGGTACTGATGGATGGGTAGAAAAACTTGCAGGAAGCAAGACACAACATACAGTTCGCCAATCTAGTGTGCCAGTATTGTCTTTAATGTGCGATAGAAGTGCTTGGGAGCCCCAAGAAATTCTATTGGTTCATCAATTTGACAAAGAAGCCCTACTGTTACCTAAAGCTTCTTTAGCGATTATCCAAGCTTTTAGCAGTCAAATTCACCTTTTGGAATTCATCAAAGATGTTTCGAGTGAGCAAAGCGTACTTTCGGCAATGGATCAGTTTGCAAAAGAACATCAACTTGAAAATGTTCGAAAACACGTATTGCTTGAAAAGGATGTAGAGCTTGGTGTATTGCACTTTGATCAAATGAAAAGTGTAGATATGCTTTTAATTGGTACGCACGCTAAAGGTGGGATTTTCCATAAAAGTGCTACTGAAAAATTGGTCAATCACATGTATAAACCCATTTTAACTTTTCATCTATAATTTGAATACATACATTTCTTTCTAAACCCTTACTAAACCCATAACTATGCTCGATTTTATTATGAAACCATGGCCATGGTGGTTCTCAGGAATTATCATTTCAACGGTCATGTTTTTAATGCTTTTCTTTGGTAAAAGCTTTGGTTTTTCTTCAAATCTCAGAACCCTATGCAGCATTGCAGGCGCAGGTAAACGCGTTAAATTTTTTGACTTTGATTGGCGCTCACAAACTTGGAATTTAGTATTCTTAGCCGGGGCCATCATTGGTGGCTTCGTGGCCAATCAATATCTCAATGACGGCTCGTCATTTCAAATTGCCGAAAGCACGTCAAAATCATTGTCTGAACTCGGATTTTCGAAAGCACAAGAAGTTCAACCTGATGAGTTATTCAGTTGGGAAGCCATATTCACGCTTAAAGGATTTGCGGTCTTGGCCATCGGAGGTTTACTAGTTGGTTTTGGTTCTCGCTATGCAGGTGGTTGCACATCTGGGCACGCCATTTCAGGAATTTCTAATCTTCAGCTTCCATCTTTGATTGCCGTTATCGGGTTTTTCATAGGTGGTTTGTTAATGACTCATTTTATTTTCCCTTTAATTTTTTAAATATGAAATTCATCAAGTTTTTAATTGTTGGGATCTTATTTGGCATTGTAATGGCAAAATCTCAGGCACTGAGTTGGTACCGCATTCAAGAAATGTTCAGGTTCCAGAATTTTCACATGTATGGAATCATAGGTACGGCAGTTGTATTGGGGGTTATTGGCACTGCCCTCATTAAAAAATTCAATTGGAAAGATTACCAAGGTAACTCCATTAATTTTGCACCGAAAGAGAAAGCCTTTTGGCGTTATCTCATTGGTGGTTCAATATTCGGTTTGGGTTGGGCACTTAGCGGCGCTTGTCCGGGTCCAATGGTTGTCAATATTGGTTATGGGTATTTGAGTTTCATTGTGGTTGTGTTTTTTGCAGCTGTCGGAACATATTTGTACGGCGTTTTCCAAAGCAAATTACCTCATTAATTTTTCTTCAAACAGAGTGGTCATGAAATCTATTTCAATTTCAAAAACACTTATAGCAGCGCTTAGTTTATTGTTATTTGCATGTCGCGAAAATGAACCATCTGTGTTGCTTCCACAGGAACAATCATCCATTCAGCCTACGCCACTGAGCGAATTTTGGCAGCCGTTAGATGTATTTGGCATCAACGACAATAAGAAATCTAAGGAGGTGCTCTACGGAAGAGATCTTATTATCCATACCGCCTACTATTTTGGTCCTAGAGGCAGAATTGCCCAGCAAACAAATGGGCTCAGTTGTCAGAATTGTCATCTAGATGCCGGCACCAAGGTCTTTGGAAACAATTACGGATCAGTGGCCTCAACATATCCAAAAGTCAGGGCCAGAAGTGGTAAGGTGGAAAGCATCGAAAAACGCATCAATGATTGCTTTGAACGCAGTCTAAATGGCAAGCCCCTCCGAGAGAGCAGCAAAGAAATGCGCGCTATGGTTGCCTACATGAAATTCCTCGGTGAAAATGTGAAAAAAGGCGATAAAGCGCCGGGCTCGGGGCTCAAAGACTTACCTTTTTTAAGCCGAGCCGCAGATCCATCGAAGGGTAAAGTGGTTTACGAATTGCGTTGTGCAAGTTGTCATCAGTCAAATGGACAAGGAATCATTGATGGAATTGGTCAATCGTATGTCTATCCTCCATTGTGGGGCCCTCATAGTTTCAATGATGCTGCTGGCCTCAGTAGAATCAGTAACATGGCCAAATATGTCAAATACAATATGCCTTTGGGTGTGAGTCATGAAACACCTGAGTTATCAGATGAGGATGCGTGGGATGTTGCAGCGTATATTGAAAGTCAGCCGCGTCCGCACAAATCCGTACCTCAGGATTGGCCAAACATTGCAAAAAAACCAATAGATCATCCGTTTGGGCCGTATGCCGATCAATTTTCTGAGCAGCAGCATAAATATGGACCTTTTACAGCTATGAAAAAACCAAAAAAGTAAAGCTATTATCATCAATAAGTAACAGTCAAAAAAAGTTTTGCAAAGTATGAATAAGGAGAAGACCGGTTTAAATTGTTTAATGAAGAAACGATCGTTTTTCAATTTATTGTTGACTTTTTTACTTATCCAAGGCTTTTTTGCCCAGCACCATGAATTGTCAGATCAACCAATTATGTGGAAGGGTAAACCACAAGATGTTCTAGATTCAACATCCTTGCTTTACGCATTTAAAACAGGCACAACTGCTGGGCATTTCAGGTATTTTTTTAGTCAGACTACAAATGAGGGGGTCTTGTCAGACTATTTTGCCAATGCAATTGGTGGCGGATTGCGATTTGAGACCAACTCATTCCATCATTTTCAGTTTGCAGTCAGTGGTTTTTATTTTTTTAATATCGGATCATCTGAATTACATGATCCAGATCCATTGACTGGATCCTTGAGTCGTTATGAAATAGGCTTGTTTGATGTAGAAAATCCAGATAATCATGAAGATATGGACCGTTTGGAGGAATTGTATTTAAAGTATAATACCAAAAACGGCAAGCTCATTTATGGCAAACAATTGATCAATACTCCGATGATTAATATTCAAGACGGAAGAATGCGCGGTACCGGAGTCGATGGTTTATGGCTCGATCAACGATTCTATAAAAAGTGGCGCTTTCAAGGTGGGATACTCACAGCAATCTCGCCACGAAGTACCACCAAATGGTACAGGGGTGCAGAATCTATTGGTTTGTTCGGTCAAGGGGTGAATCCAGATGGTTCACCGTCAAATTATAAAGGAAATATAGAATTACCCTTCGTGGGTATCGCCTCTGTTCAATATCAAATTACTAAAGGTCTTGAATACCAAGCGTGGGATTACCATTTGCCTGGTTTGATGAATAGCACTTTTCATCAAGCCGTATTTACGCGTAGAGTCGGCCTGGTAAATTGGCAAAATGGTGCACAATTTTTAAGGCAATGGGCCTTAGCTGATGGTGGTCATCAGGATCCTAATAAAACCTACATGCAAGCGGGGTCGAAATCCATGACGTTTGGGTTTAGATCGGAGTTGGAATTTGAAAAATGGCATTATTCATTGAATTATAATCGAATTACCGCTGAAGGGAGGTATCTATTTCCGCGTGAGTGGGGACGTGATCCGTTTTTTACTTTTATGCCCCGAGAAAGAAATGAAGGTTTAGGAGATGTACATGCCTTTGTGATTAAAATTGAAAATCAAAATAAAAGTTCTCTTTTTCAAAAAAGTGGCTTCGCTTTTGGTTATTTTAATTTGCCGGATGTAAAAAACTATGCATTAAATAAATACGGCATGGCCAGTTATTTGCAAGCGAATTTAGATTTGAGAATAAACCTTACTGCATGGGTGCAGGGGCTTGAAGGTCAGTTGCTGCTGGTTTGTAAATACAGTGCGGGTGAAACTTATAATAATCCAAAATATAAATTCAATAAGGTAAACATGTTGCTCACCAACGTTGTGCTAAATTATCATTTCTAACTATTATTCATAAATATTTTACTTCGATATGACTTTTGACTTACTTACTATCATTGGCTTATTTGCAAGTACATTGATTGGGATTTCTCTCGGATTAATTGGTGGTGGTGGATCCATACTCACTGTTCCCGTTTTGGTTTATCTTTTCAATGTTGACCCCGTCTTAGCAACGGCGTATTCTCTTTTTATCGTAGGCTTAAGTAGCCTTGTTGGCGCCTTCCCCAAATATAAGTCTGGTATGATTGACTTGAAAACAGCGGTCGTTTTTGGAATACCCTCAATTATTGCTGTTTTTATAACTAGAAAAGTCTTGGTGCCTTCTATACCAGATACCTTGTTTTCTGTCGGGGAACTTGCTTTCACTAAGGCTTTGGCCATGATGTTGTTATTTGCAATTTTGATGGTAGCAGCATCTGTTTCCATGATCAGAGACAAGAAAAAAGAAGAAACAGCAAGTACGGCACCTCGTATTTTTAATTATCCAATGATTTTATTGGAAGGAACAGTAGTTGGTGTGCTAACAGGTTTAGTAGGTGCAGGTGGGGGATTTTTAATCATTCCGGCACTTGTAATGCTGTCTAAATTGCCAATGAAACAAGCGGTGGGTACAAGTTTATTGATCATTGCAGCTAAATCATTAATTGGTTTTACCGGAGATGTAATGGAAAATTCCAAAAACATGGACTGGACTTTACTCGGTGTTGTGACCGCCTTAGCAGTGATTGGTATTTTCATTGGTAACCAATTGTCTAAAAAAATAGATGGAGCAGCACTCAAGAAAGGCTTCGGCTGGTTTGTTTTGGTGATGGGGCTCTATATCATCATTAAAGAATTGGCTTTTCCAGGAGCATCCTCACATTAATGTCGCTTAAACCATTTGATTTTTGAGTTTTTCAAGAATCACAAACACTAAACCCGCTACTATGAAACCAAATGCTAAAAATCAACGCAGGTCTTTTCTTAAAACATTAGGTACACTTGGCTTAGGAAGTATCATTGCACCCCAAGTATTAGCTCAGGATCTGAAGGCTGAAAATTCAAAAGTTTCGCATGATGAAGCTGAGTTGCTGGCTAAAAATATTGAGACGAAAGACGCAAAACTTACTTTGCAGTTGTTGCAAACTACAGATGTGCATTGTCAGATTCACCCTCACGATGAATTGTTTTGGGAAAAGGAGCAAGCCGTCTTTAGACAAACCGGTGGATATGCGCAAATGCAGACTTTTCTAAAACAATTGAAAGCAAAGCAAAAACATACTTTTTTAGTGGATACAGGTGATATGTTTCAGGGTTCTCAGCTGAGCGTAGAAACTACAGGAGAGGCTTTTGTGCCGATTCTAAATGCTTTGGATTATCAATTATACCTACCGGGTAATTGGGAGGTGATTTATGGTAAGTCAAAAATGCAGCAGCTCATGGGTGCATTGCATGCGCCAAAAGTATGTACAAATATGTATCACGACCTTGGTGAAGGAAAACGAGGTGAGCTCATTTTTCAACCCTACCAGATTTGGGAGGCAGAAGGTATTAAAATAGGATTCTTGGGTTATACTGATCCACTTGTACCAATTAGGCAAAGTCCTAACTATAGTAAAGGCATTATTTACACAAAGCCTGAAGAAAATTTAGCGCATTATGTAGACGTGCTTCGCAATCAAGAGCAATGTAGTGTGGTGATTGTTTTAGCTCATTTAGGTTTGTCTCAGCAAATAGCACTTGGTAACGACCCGAGTTGTGCCGGTGTAGATTATATTTTTGGAGGAGACACGCATGAGCGTGTACGCGTTCCAATTCAGTGTCAATATACAAAAGTAGTGGAGCCAGGTGCTTTTGGGTCATTTGTAGGGTCTTTAGAACTAGATTTTGATAATGGGAAATTGGTAGCAGAGCGCTATGAATTACTCGAGGTTCAGTCTAGTAGCTTGAAACCAGACATACAAATGGCTAAACTTCTTCAAGAAAAAGAGTTTGTCTTTACAGAAGAAATCAATCGCATTGTGGGTTACAGTACGATACCATTATACCGTTACTTTGTTGTAGAAAACCCAATTGATACGATGATTTTAGATGCACTCGACTGGAAATTCCCCGAGATAGACATCGTGCTTTCAAATGGTTTTAGATTTTGTCCGCCGCGTACTACCCCAGACCACACGGGAAATATACCGATTACCAAAGGGTTTATTTTTGACATGCTGCCCGTTGATTCTACGGTTCGAACAGCGGAAGTTACAGGTGCACAAATCATGAATTGGCTTGAAAAAGAACTCAATAATGTTTTTGCCAAAGATGCTTCCAAGCGTTTTGGAGGTTGGGTGATCAAGTTCAAAGGAATGGAAGTTGAGTTTTTAGCTTATGCAGAACAAGGTAAGCGCGTTCAAAAAGTGCAAGTCGGTTCGCAAGCATTAGAACTAAATAAAACATATAGCATTTTAGCTTGCGAACGAGACGGTGACCCAACAGATATGCTTTGCAGAATCAAAGGTGTGAGTAATCCGAAAAATACGCCACATACGCTACATAAAGTGATGGAGTCTTATTTGTTGACGCACAAAATAGTGACACCAAAACCACATGGTAGCGCAAAAGTTTTGGATGCACCACAAACCTTATTAACACAAGTTACAGGTGTCCCTTATCAATTCTATTAGGATCGTTTTTTATAAAAAAATATATAAATCAAAAATATAGGTAGATAAATCTAAATAATTGAAAATGAATAATATAAAAAAATCATATTTGAAATTATTAACGTGCAATTGCCTTTATGTTTTTGTCATTTTCTTTTCGAGCCAAATTTTCGCTCAAACCGGAAATTTCCC
>JBEDCS010000086.1:0-6550 GCA_041176605.1 Bacteroidota bacterium | reverse complement strand
TTTTAAGTCCGGCGTGTCTACCGATTCCACCACTCGAGCTCAAAAGAGCGAGAAACGGGATTCGAACCCGCGACCCCGACCTTGGCAAGGTCGTGCTCTACCAACTGAGCTATTCTCGCTTAAGACACCCATAATTGCGCAGCCGTTGCTTTGCTAGGGGCGACAAAGTTAACGATAATTTTAATTTTTCAAAATTCTAGATGCATTTTCCTTGCGATTTTTTAAAGAAAAATAGATCCAGGTAAGTGGTAGCAACAAAGCGTAATTATAATAAAGATCCTCAAAAGGAATGCTAATCATGCGCCAACCAATAATGTGAGACTCACTATACCAGACAATTGGCTCATCTGTAACGGCGCCAGTAAGAATACCATTGACGATAAAAAAGGGCAGTAAACAAAGTAGATAGGCCCACATAAAATCTTGGTACCAACTTTTATTACGCAACAAGATTGTAAGTGCGGCACTTAAAAAAGTAGCTAGAAAAGTGTAATAGTTCGTGCCATACAATAATATCCAAAGGGAAGATGTAGCCATAAAGATAAACGCGAAAAGTGGCCAAATTCGCTTTTCATTTCTATTTGGAAAATAGGCCTGAATGACACGAAGTAGAAAGATAAAATTGTAAGGAATAACAAAAAAGAACAGCACTTCTTCGAGTGGTAGATGCCCTAAATAAATTTTTAAAAGATAGCGAGGATTGAAGCCCCAAACTCCCCACTGCGTAAAATACTCATCCCAAATAAGAAATGGTACAGCCACGCAAATAGTGGCCATAAGAACAAAAGCCCAATCTTTAAAAAACGCTACTTTTTTGTCAAAACTAAGCGCAAATGGCCCTGCAAACGACAATAATATCACCCAGCCGTATAAACTCATGCGCGTTCTTGCTTTTTGAATTGCTTTGCACTTTCAATGTAAAAGCGAATGGGTACTAACAACATTCCAAAACATTCACCGTGTTCTTTACCCAGATGCTTGTGATGGATTTTGTGGGCTCGACGAATGGCGTAAAAGTAGGGGTGTTCAATGTCTCTAAGCCATTTAAACCTGCGGTGTATATAGACGTCGTGAATCAGAAAATATGCCAGGCCGTAGGCTGCAATGCCAAAACCAATCCAGACAGGTAGTAAATTTTGATTCATCATACCCAACATGATACAAAGCCAAGACGGAATGGCATAAATCAAGAAGAACACATCGTTTTTCTCAAAGAATCCGGGCTCAACCTGATGGTGGTCTTTATGGAAGTACCACATCATGCCGTGCATCACGTATTTATGTGTGGCCCAAGCCATGAATTCCATGATAAAAAACGTACCGAGTAAAACTATTGGACCCCACCAAATCATAAGTAAAGATTTAAAATACTGAAAAATGCTGTTATATAAAAAAACAACGCTATTGCAACATTGTTTGACTCATTGAGCCGCCACTTCCGATAAGCAAACTGAATAAGGAGCGAAACAAGTAGCCAACAAACATAATTGTATAAAGGAATGAGATCGTTTTTCCAATTCCAAAAATGAAGTTTAATGGCGACGGGCTCCATCAGAAAATCAAGGAAGACCATTAATAGTGCTGCGAAGAAAACTTCTAAATAGAAGTTGAGCTTTAGTTTGTTCAACATTGCCGCTGAAACAATGCTTAACATAGCCCAATTGATGCCGATAATGATGGGTACAGCAAAAACTTTAGGCCCTAACACTGAGCCATATTTGTATTCTCCAAACAATAGGCCGGTGTGTACACCTATCCATTCGGCAAGCATTCCGGTAAAAAAAGCAATGCTAATAAAGCCCCAAAATCTGATCCCATAACTGCTTCGACTTAATAACAGAACAAGGAATGACAACAAAAGATGAAAAAAGGAGAGATTCACAAAGAAAGATCTGTAGGTCGGAAAGTACATACCTACAATACCTACTATATAGAAAACCCCAATAAATAGAATCAGTTTCCGATTCAAAGTTTTATTCTTTAGTTATGAAAGCTTGGCCTTCAATCATGTTTGAAATAATTTGATCTAGTGGCGTATATTCAAAGGACAACTCAGTTTTAATTTTGTTGATGTCGTATTGTATATTTTGATAAGACGATCGAGCAGTTTCAATACTCAAGCCAGTTCTTTTTCCACTCACGTGGCACCAAAGTTCGTGAATGATGGCAAATAGGTAAGTCAATTTTTTTGGTGCTGCAATGCTCGGACTTTTTTTGCCCAAGTGTTTTGCAAATTGCGTAAAAAGATCTCTAAAAGATTGTTGGGGTCCAACAACTAGAAAACGCTCATTGCGCACTCCTTTTTCAACTAATTTAACCATAACCTGAGCCACATCTCTTGCATCTACAACAGCGTTGCGTCCGGAAGTATAAAACGAAAGCCCTTGCTTTGCGGTATCTAGCATTTGCAACGACGGACTACCTTGAGCCGCCGGGCCTAGAATCACACAAGGGTTGACAATCACAGCTTTTAAGCCCTCTTCAATACCGCGCCAAACTTCTCTTTCGGCCAGTAATTTAGAAATTCCGTAGCCACTGTTTTTGCCACCAACCTGCCATTTTGTTTCTTCATTGACCAAGCGGCCCGCTCCGCCAATTGCAGCCGTTGAACTGACATGACAAAAGTGTTGAATACCATGTTTTAAAGAAAAGTCAATAAGACTGGCGGTGACATATCGATTTTGCTGTAAACAACGCTCGAAGTCTGCCTTGAAAAAAGAAACAAGCGCAGCGCAGTGATAAACATTTTTGGCACCACTTACGAGATGATCAATATCAGTGATATCGGTGAGGTCGGCTTTTACCCAGTCAATGAGTGACCACATTTCTGTTGAGCTGGCACCAAAATAATAATTGAAAAGACGCTGAACTTCTTGGACTTTTGCCTCATTGCGAAAACTCGCACGACAACGCTGTCCGTTTCTAACGAGCGCGATCAGTACATGACTGCCTAACAATCCGGTGCCTCCGGTTACTAAATTCACGGTTTAAAGCTAGCGATTACATTTGATTATAATACGCAGTCAGGGCTTCTTTGATGTTTTCTTGGGCAAATTGAAGCTGTTGGTCGGTGTGTGCGGAAGAAATAAACCCAACTTCATAGCCGCTAGGTCCAAAATAAACACCGCGGTCCAAAAGGAAATGATGCATGAAGTTAAAGGCACTCATGTCACCGTTGATTTGTTCGGCAGCGGCAATGCGTTTTTTTCCGTTAAATGAAAACCAGAAAATCGAACCAATGCTCACAAGCTCCATCGGGAAATTATGCTGAGCTGCAAAGTCGTTGATGCCTTGAACAAATGCTGTTGTTTTCCGCGCTTGGTTTGTATAAAAATCCGGCGCAGCACAAAGCTCTAGTTGAGCCAATCCTGCTGCCATAGCGACGGGGTTACCCGAAAGCGTTCCGGCTTGATATACAGGCCCCTCCGGCGAAACAAATTGCATGATTTCTTTTTTGGCGCCGTATGCACCAACTGGTAGCCCGCCACCCATGATTTTTCCATAAGTGACAATATCTGGTGTGATGTTGTAAAATTCAGCAGCACCACCAAAAGCGACCCTAAACCCTGAAATAACCTCATCAAAAATCAATAGTACTTTGTATTTAGTGCAGAGTTCGCGCAGCTGTGTTAAGAAACTTAGGTCTTGAAGAATGAGGCCGTTGTTGGCAGGAATAGGCTCAATGATAACCGCGGCTAAATCAGAATGATTGGCTTCAAAACAAGCCCGTAGTGCAGCGAGGTCATTTAACGGTAACACTAAGGTTTCATTGGCAAATGCTTCTGGCACACCGGCGCTTGATGAGGTTCCGAAAGTTACTAAACCGCTACCAGCCTTCACTAATAAAGCGTCGACATGTCCGTGGTAGCAACCTTCAAACTTGATAATTTTATTTTTTCCGCTGGCTCCGCGAGCCAAACGCAAGGCACTCATTACAGCTTCTGTCCCTGAACTTGTAAAACGAATTTTATCAATAAAAGGAAGTCTTTGAAGCATAAAAGCAGCCAACTCATTTTCTTTTTTTGTTGGCGCTCCAAAACTTGCGCCGTTGCTCAAGGTTGAAACAATTTTTTCAAAAACATAAGGATGATTATGACCGTGAATAAGTGGCCCCCAACTACAGCAAAAATCGACAAATTGGTTGCCGTCTTCATCCCAAATGTTGGCGCCATCACCCTTTGCAATAAATAAAGGTGTTCCACCAACAGATTTAAAGGCCCGAACCGGCGAATTGACGCCACCGGGAAAATAATCTTTGGCTGCTTCAAATAATTCTGCTGAACGGCTGCGGTTAATCGGAGAGGGAGTCTTCATTCTTATGTATATTTGCGACTACAAAAGTACGAATAAAGCCGCGCATATGGAATTTCAAGACAGCCTCGATTTCGCAAAACAATTAGACCAACAAGATCCATTAGCCGCGTTTCGTTCGCGCTTTTATTTTCCTAATTTCCACACCGAGAATCCCGTTTATTTGACAGGCAACTCATTGGGTTTACAACCAAAAACGGCCGCAAAATACCTGCAAGAAGAACTCGATGATTGGGCTAAATTTGGTGTCGAAGGACACTTTCTGTCTAGAAGACCTTGGTTTTCTTACCACGAAAACCTCACAGCTATGGCCGCAAAAATTGTAGGCGCACTACCAATTGAGCTCGTCATTACACATTCCTTAACCACCAACTTACATTTATTGATGGTATCATTTTACCGTCCAAACGGAAAGCGTGTTAAAATTCTTTGTGAAGAGAAAGCATTTCCATCTGATCAATATGCATTGGCTTCACAAGTGTCATTCCACGGTTTACCTCAAGATGCATTAGTGGAAGTTGGCCCGCGAGCAGGCGAGCAGCTCATCAGAGAAGAAGATATTCTCACGAAAATTCAAGAATTAGGAGACGAATTGGCCTTGGTAATGATTGGCGGCGTCAATTATTACACAGGTCAATATTTTGATTTAGAAAAAATCACCCAGGCAGGCCATGCAGTCGGGGCGGTTGTTGGTTTTGATTTAGCGCATGCAGCGGGTAATGTCAATCTTCAATTGCATGACTGGAATGTCGATTTTGCCGCGTGGTGTGGCTATAAATATCTGAACTCCTCTCCTGGGGGTGTGTCTGGTATGTTTGTTCATGAGCGTCATGCGCACAACAAATCGTTACCTCGTTTTGCGGGTTGGTGGGGACACAATAAAGAAGTGCGTTTTCAAATGGAGCCAGGTTTTGACCCAATACCCGGCGCTGAAGGTTGGCAATTGAGCAACGCCCCAGTATTAGGCATGGCAGCACACTTGGCCTCACTTGAAATTTTTGAAGAAGCAGGAATGCATCGCATTGGGCAAAAGAGAGATCAACTCACGGCTTATTTAGAGTTCTTAATCCACCAAGTTTCTGAACGCAACAAAGAAAAGTGCGAATTCGAATTGATTACGCCGAGTTCACCGAAGCAAAGAGGTGCGCAACTTTCAATAATGGCCAAAGGACAGGGCCGTCAACTTTTTGACAAACTCACCGAACTAGGTGTCATTGCAGATTGGCGCGAACCAAATGTCATCCGAATCGCTCCGGCACCACTCTATAATTCTTATGAAGACTGCTTCCGTTTTGCTCAATTTTTAGAGCAAGCACTTCATTAAGAAAGTGTGTTTGGATAAATTTAGGCGTGCTGCGCTAAATAATGCTGTATATCAGCAGCAAAATGCTTTATTTCTAAAGACCTAACAATGGTTTCTATCTCTTTGGCGCTTGCATTTTTTGGAAGCTTTTGAGCATGTTGAAACAAGAGTTTTCCTTTATCAAATTCTTCGTTCACCAAATGGATGCTGATTCCACTAAACGCTTGGTCCGCTGCGGCGACAGCCAGATGCACGTTTTGGCCGTACATACCCGCACCCCCAAAGTTGGGCAATAGCGAAGGATGAATGTTAATGATTTTATCAGGATATGCCGCAATAAGTTCGGAGGGAATCTTTTTGAGAAAACCAGCCAAGATGATCCATTGGGCATTTTGTTGCTTGCAGAAATTTAAATGTGCTGAAAAGTCTTGCCCTGGTAGGTGCGTGAATTGAACACGGTGTTTTTGACAGAACTCAGCCATTTCCAAATTCTCTTTACTAGAGACCACGCCACAAACATTAATCGCTTCATTTTCATCAAAATAGCGAATAATTTCACGTGCATTGCTGCCGGTACCTGAAATAAAAATGATTATTTGTGTTTGCATTTCGTCAACAAAGTTAAGCATAGTGAGTGATTCCAAGCATTTGAGCCCTCAAGTGTTGATAAATTAAATCCATATAAGTTTTGTTTATTGGGCGATAGTTTTTTTCTTTGCAAGCTGAAACCTTTAAATTTTAAAAAATGTCTGACATCAAAGCTAAAGTTATCGCGATCATCGTAGATAAACTGAATGTTGAAGAAAGTGAAGTAACTAACGAAGCTAGCTTCACAAATGACTTGGGTGCTGATTCACTCGACACCGTTGAGTTAATCATGGAATTCGAGAAACAATTTAACATTTCTATTCCAGACGATAAAGCAGAAGGTATCCA
>JBEDCS010000085.1:0-3148 GCA_041176605.1 Bacteroidota bacterium | reverse complement strand
CGTATGAGTGCATGTGACTCAATAGGAATATCAGCACCATATTTAGAAATAAACGCCTGTTCATTTGACTCTATGATCTGTGAATCTTCACTGTGTATAGCCACAATTCGATCTGTTTGTTTCCAAACTTGCTCAAATGCATCCGGATGGTCTGCTAAAAGCTGATTAGCTCCGGAAAAATAGAGACCGTCGTCTGTGAGACCCACAAAATTGGTGTCTTCAAGATTATAGTTTTGAAGCAAGTCAAGATTACTAGCAGAAACCCCTAAGAATATACCGTAATTACAAAGTGAGTTTGAACCAGCGATTGCTAATTTATCCGCAACCAATTCAGGGCTGAGTGTCGGCGGTTCCGTATTTGGCATGTCAAAAACGGTGGTTACACCTCCAGCAACAGCAGCTGCACTTTCTGTTTTCCAGGTGGCTTTGTGTGCATATCCAGGTTCTCTGAAATGGACATGCGTATCGATAAGCCCGGGAAAAATATATTTCCCTGTTGCATCAATCACTTGTTCTTGGGTAGTTGCCTTTAGATCTGAACCCAATTCAACTATCCGTGCATTATTAATGCGGATATCCATCGGTTTGATCCCCTGAGAGGAAACAACCATGCCATTTCGAATTAAAATTGAATTTTCGTTCATAAGTGCTTGGGAACCTTTGATTATTGTCCTTGGCCCAAAGAATAAGCAGCTTTTCCGTCAAAAGCATATAAATTTTCTGTCTTGATGACGTCTAGACCAACTTTTTCGGCTGCGGTTAATAATTCAATGATACCGCTCTTGGAGGCAGCGGCAGCGCTTGAGGCCATGAAACGGCAACGCCAATGATCGGTGCAAAATGTTTCAGGAAAACCATCCGGATAAACTTTGATGCCGCGATTGGTAATGAGTGCCAATTCAAATTGAGTTGCGGGTAAACTTTTGAGCTGCTCGGCAAGTACATTGACGTCATTTGCTGACCAATGTACAAAGAGGTCAACACCTTGAAGTGTTTTTTGCTTGGGTGCTTTTCGTTCGTATTTTGGCAATTGAATACGGGCATTGGCTTGATAATTTACCGCAGGTAAATGTTGAGGCGTTTGGCCTAAATTAGCAATCAATGCTTCAGCAAACTCTTGTGTGTTGACACGACGTGAACTTACCCCCTCTTTGTAAATATCAAAAGTATGAACACCATCTTCAATGGTTTTGAGCCATGCATTTTGGATTTTTTCAGCTACGGAAGTTTGCCCAACATGATTGAGCATCTGAACGGCGCCTAACAACAAACCTGAAGGATTGGCGATGCCTTGCCCTGCAATCATTGGGGCAGAACCATGAATGGCTTCAAACATGGCACATTCTTCGCCAATATTTGCCGAGCCTGCCAAACCAACAGACCCCGCAATTTCTGCTGCGATATCTGAAATGATGTCGCCGTACAAATTGAGCGTGACAATGACCTCAAAATCTTGTGGTGCATCGGCTAATTTGGCAGCTCCGATATCGATGATCCAGTGGTCGTTGGCGATGTCGGGATACTCAGCCGCAATTTCATTAAACACAGTTCTGAACAAACCATCGGTTTGCTTCATGATGTTATCTTTGGTAAAGCAAGTGACTTTCTTGCGGCCGTATAGCTTGGCGTATTCAAAAGCATAACGCACAATTTTTTCACAACCCGGACGGCTGATCAATTTGAGGCATTGAACCACCTCATCTGTTTGCTGGTGTTCTATTCCAGCATATAAATCTTCTTCATTTTCACGAATGATCACCAAATCCATTTTTGGATGCTTCGTGGATACATAAGGATGCAAACTAAAGCAAGGACGAATGTTGGCATATAAGCCCAAAAACTTACGCGTCGAAACATTCAAACTTTTGTAGCCGCCACCCTGCGGCGTGGTAATTGGTGCCTTCAAAAACACCTTATTTCTTCTGATGATATCCCAAGCGCCCTCGCCTATTCCGGAAGTATTACCTGAGAGATATACCTTCTCACCAATTTCGATTTCATCGTACTCAAGTTGCGCACCTGCAGCCGCTAAAATTGAAAGCGTCGCCTCCATAATCTCTGGCCCAATGCCATCTCCTTTTGCTATTGTAATTCTTGTCATATAAGTCAATTTGTACGGCAAAATTGACTTTTTTCCATCATTTATTTTTATTTATATGTTTTATGTTATGCATAAAAAAAGCCATCCGAGGATGGCTTTAGATATATGAGTTTGTGGCGAATTAGGCCAATACTTCTTTTACGAGGTCAGCGGCTTCTTGAAGTTGCACTGCTGAGTGAACGTTGAGGCCAGATTCATCGATGAGGCGTTTTGCTTCTTCGGCGTTGGTTCCTTGTAAACGAACGATGATAGGAACAGGAATTTGACCGATATTTTTGTAGGCATCAACGATACCTTGAGCAACGCGATCACAACGAACAATTCCACCAAAGATATTGATGAGAATTGCTTTGACGTTCGGGTCTTTGAGGATGATGTGGAAAGCCTTTTCTACGCGTTCGGCGTTTGCTGTACCTCCTACGTCAAGGAAGTTTGCTGGGTTACCACCAGAAAGTTTGATGATATCCATGGTTGCCATTGCCAAACCAGCGCCGTTCACCATACAACCAACGTTACCGTCGAGTTTAACGAAGTTAAGACCTGCTTCATCGGCTTCTACTTCCGTTGGATCTTCTTCAGATTTATCGCGCAATGCAGCGAGGTCTGGGTGACGGAACAGACCGTTACCATCTAGACTTACTTTAGCATCAACGGCAATGATTTTGTCGTCTGAGGTTTTGAAAAGCGGGTTGATTTCAAACATAGAGGCATCGATTCCTTCGTAGGCTTTGTAAAGCGACGGAACAAACTTGACCATGTTTTTGAAAGCATCACCTGAAAGACCAAGGTTGAAAGCAATTTTGCGTGCTTGGAAACCTTGAAGTCCAACTCTTGGATCGATGAATTCTTTAAATAGTTTGTCTGGGGTATGTTCTGCAACATGCTCGATGTCCATTCCTCCTTCTGTAGAGTAAATGATGACGTTGCGACCAGATTCGCGGTCGAGTAAAACAGACATATAAAATTCTTTGACTTCTGTCGGGCCTGGGTAATAAACATCTTGTGCGATGAGCACTTGATTTACTTTTTTACCCTTACCATTTGTTT
>JBEDCS010000084.1:0-6609 GCA_041176605.1 Bacteroidota bacterium | reverse complement strand
CGTTCGACAAGTTTTCTTTCCTCTTCGAGGAGAAAAGACTGCTGGTGGGCGGAGAGTTGGAGAGCCATAGTCTTTTGGTTTTAAGAAGTTTAACAAGAGTTTAATAGAGGCTTGCAGTCCTCAATTACTGACATAACGCCGCAATATTGTTTTTGGTACATTTCAACCTAAAAAAAATCAAAATTGATATTTAAGTTGTAGGTCGAATTGTAAATTTTGGCGCATACTTTGGTAAAGATAGATTTGCTGATCTGCTTCAAAAACAGCCGTTTTATTCAGCCAAAGTACACGTATACCAAAACTGATTTTTTGATTTAATTTATATTCTGTGGTGGTTTGCAAAAAGTAGCCCTGTCCTGTCAATTGAAGGGTTGCCGTACCAAAGCCAATGTGGTAATTCATTTGATAATGTGGGTTCATTGGCGCAGGAACCATAAACGATCCAAGATGTAGATTGATTCGCCATGGATTACCCAGCTGATGGTATTGCATTGTAAAAAAAATACTGTAGGCTTTTTTAGAGTGACCAACTGAACTCATTTGTGCACCCGCATTAAAAGTCCATTGACGTTTAAACGCGGCTTCCCCCTCAAAACTCAATAAACCCGTTTTTTGATCAAACGCTTTTTGATAACTGAACTGGAGCTGAGCCGTTTTATTATGTGTGTATATAAATTGTGTTCGGAATAAGGATTGTGCTTGCGGAAAGGCCGTATATGTTAAATAGTTGAATTCGTATTGATCGATATAGGTTTGCCATTTGATCTTTTTACAAACTTGATAAGTGATATTCAGAAAAATTCCTTGTTCATTATTAGCCAAGTTTTTAGCATGAAACCCTTGTTCATAAAAAGCACGGTAATAAAGCCCATAATAGCGCATGTGTACACCCAGTTGGATTTTCGGATGTAAATGAAGTAAGGCACCAAATATAGCCGCATTGGAACGTAGTAAATGTTGCATATCGACATAGACTTGCACCAATTCTAAAAAACAATAACTCTGCCTAAAATTTCCTTTGAGCTGAAAACCAGCACTCAGTAAAAAAGGCGGGCTGTATTTCAAAAAAAGAAAACCTAATGAATCGGTATGTATACTTGCTGAATACCTTTGGTAAAGTAACATGGAAGCCATTTGGACTGCCGTATTTTTATTTTGCCAGGCCACACCTAGTATGCTTTCTTGAATTTGCTTTTTTCTTTGTAATTCAAGATGGGTCCGGTGTAAACCGCTTTTGGCATTGGATCCGTATTGAAGGGCTAATGAATCTTGCACTGTGGGGACATCAATTAATTTTCGAGAACAAATGCCATAGATTTCATGCGAATCATCATTCCATTGAAAAGCGAGTCCTTTCAAATAGCGCTGTTCATCTGCACCATTGTAAGACTTAAGACCTTGAGCGATCCTGACACTTTGTAAAATATCTATGGACCGCCCCATAGCTCGACTCGTCCACAACTGTAAGCCTTGCCCCCATTGAAATTGATAGGCACCTATAGCTAATTTCGAAATAGGAGTTTTTGCAGTATAAAAAAGGGTTGTAGTTAGGAAATCTTGACCGAGTTGTTTATTATTTATGCCTAAAGATTCGCCTCTGTCTTTTGCGCTATTGAGGGTAAACTTGAGTTGGTCATTGCATTGAATTTGTAATTTCTGTTGCAACGCAAATTCATTGCCGATGTAGTCATGGGTTGTGGTGTCTAATTCCCGATCGAGCCAAGTAAAAACAGGAAACGAGAGCCTGATAATAAAACTACCGTTGTAATTATTTAGATCTGTGAAGTTTGTTTTTTGGAATACTAGAACAGCCGCTTCGATATAGGCTATGGAGGCTAATTGGCTGACCTCTGTTGAGTCAAAACACGCAAGACCCTGCAGTTGATGGAATGTTTTGAAATGGTTCGCTACAATTAAATCTGTCAAAGTGTGAGCTTGAATTGAATCGAGCAGGTCAAATTGTTGTAAGCGCAAGATATTATCTGGCGTTAGGGCAATCGGATGCTCTTTTAATTCTTCAAAGGAAAGCTGCTGGGCTACTTGGGCAAAATTTTGCTTAGGGACCAGCAAGCAAATAGCGCTAAGAAACAGTTGAACGCAGAATTTCATTTGTTGGCTAATTTCAGGTTCCAAAAAAGACCTATTCCGAGCTTATTTTGCCATTGTAGGCCTAAGGCCCATGCTGAGTGTCTAGCGCTTTGCTTTTCCATTACAAAACCATACCGTTGTGGTTGAACAGCAGCAAAAAACCGAATGCGATAGACATCCATTTGCTGCTCGAAACCAAAACAAAGCTGCGGCGAAAGACTTTGGACCCAAATCAGATGAGCAAAGCAAAGCAATTCAGGCCCCATCTGATTGGCATAGGCAAAGGTGAAAACCGATTGCTGAAGTTTCGTGTTAAGCTCAAAAGAAAAACCATACAATTGTTTGGCATCTTGCTGGTACTGTAGGCCAAGTTTAGCTAAAGCTGACCAATTGTTGCTGTAATAGGAATCTTGAACTAAAGTTTGAAAACCGAGGCCCACCCCAATTTTTAGACTTGGGTCAAGTGCTAAACCAAAATTACTGAGGTAACTGAAGTTTTGAGAAGACCGAATGCCTTGGTAGCTTATATGTTGGTCAATGTAGCAGCGCTGTTGCCGAAATTTTACGTCTAGGGCAATATTTTGCAAACCGGGCAATTGTGCAATAAAAGCGCCTTGAAGCTGCAACCAAGTTGAATCGGTTTGCAAAAATGCAGCGGGATTGACTTGTTGCAAATTTTGATTGATACTGACCATTGGAGCCACAAACCCTTGATATATGGGCTGCTGCGACCAATATATTTTGGAAAAAAATAAACAAAAAAGAAAGGGGTATTGGTTTATGCTCATTGTCTGCCAAAATTAGGATGGCAACAAGCCTTGCTTTTCAGGGTTTTCTGCAGAAATAAACGAGATTACGTATATTTGAGGACACATTGACATATGCAAAAAACCGCACTTCCTTTTCACGCAACAGCGCCATCCGAATGGATCCAGCAACTTCACAAAGAGCTGCAAAATCAAACTGACTTACTCGTTTTCAAGGATCATATAGAAGGTCTTGAAATAGATTTAACCACAGCACATCAATCCGTTGGCATACCGCCAAAAAACAACACCCAATGGAAGCAAGTTTTTCAATTAGAAATTGAAGATGAGGTGTCGGCCAATAAGATTCTTTTAGCAGCACTGATGCAAGGAGCTGCGGGCTTATTACTTTCTTCCAGTAAAAACAATTGTGATTGGACCAAGGTTCTAGATCAAATTGAAGTTGCCTACATCGATTGCTGGATCATTCTAACAGATGCAGCACAGCTTCAACAATTTGACCAAGCAAACCTCGCTTCCAAGAAACCTGCCATTGAATTTCTTTTTAACGAAGGTGAACAGGCCAACTACTTTTCGGCATTTGACTTTCAACAAATTGGTGCGACAATCAGTACGCAGCTCAGTATGGTATTATTGGGCATACATCGCGATTTAGAAGCCAACAATAATAAAACCAAATACTTTTTTGAACTTGGTCTAGGCACTCAATACTTTCTCGAACTTTCAAAAATTCGAGCATTCAGACACCTGCTCAGTAGATTGGAAGCCATCCACGATATTCAAATTCAATATGAATTAATTGCCAAGACCGGATGCGCTAATAAGAGTTTGAAAGATCCATACACCAATTTATTGCGCCAAGCCACCGAAGCACTTAGTGCCGTTACTGGCGGCTGTGACGCACTTTGTATCCAAGCTTATGATCAGCTGAGTATTGAAGGAACAGATGACTTTTCTAGAAGGATGGCCCTCAATATCGGCAACCTGATACAAGAAGAAGCGCAAATGAAAACCGCAGACGACCCTTTGAAAAATGCTCGAGTGGTCGAAGCATTAACTACGGCGATTGTTAACCAAGCTTGGGAATCTTTGATTGTGGCCGATGAATTTGAAAATTTAGCTGACTTTAAACCACAAATTGCACAAGCGCGTGAGCGCCGCATTCAAAAATTCAAAACAGGCAATCAGTTAATGATTGGCATCAATCAATTTGAAAACACATTTGAAACAAAAGTTAAAACATGGGGGCCGGCACCCACTGCATTTGGCTTTCCATACCTCATTTACGAACTCGTTTAGCATGTCAAGAATATTTCTCAAAGCGCACCAAGATCAAAAAGGGTATCAAGAAAAAACCAAGTTACCTCACGAGCTCAGTCAATTTCGCTCCGGAATTGCACCGTTTCTTGGTGGCCCATACGCATCCATGTACTTGGCAAAACCCTGGACCATCAGGCAATATGCCGGTTTCTCAACCGCAGAAGCATCCAATGCCTTTTACCGCAGAAATTTAGCAGCGGGTCAGAAAGGTTTAAGCGTTGCTTTTGACTTGGCTACACACCGAGGCTATGATTCAGATCACCAAAGAGTACTTGGTGATGTTGGAAAAGCTGGTGTTGCCATTGATAGCATCGAGGACATGAAAATTTTATTTGATCAAATACCATTAGATCAAATGTCGGTCTCCATGACGATGAATGGCGCCGTACTACCAATTATGGCCTTCTATATTGCCAGCGCCCTCGAACAAGGAGTTAGCCCAGCACAATTGAGCGGCACGATCCAAAACGATATCCTCAAAGAATTCATGGTGCGCAACACCTACATTTATCCACCCGCGCCCTCTATGCGCATCATTGCGGATATTTTTGCTTACACGTCACAACATATGCCGAAATTCAATTCCATTTCAATTTCGGGATATCATATGCACGAAGCAGGTGCCACAGCCGCCATTGAATTGGCTTATACACTTGCCGACGGCCTAGAATATGTCAGAACCGGTATTCAATCCGGACTCGATGTCGATGACTTTGCTCCTCGACTTTCTTTCTTTTGGGCAATTGGCATGGATCACCAAACGGAAGTTTCCAAACTCAGAGCAGGCCGGGTTTTATGGGCAAAAATGATGAAGGAATTTGAGCCGAAATCCAACAAATCATTGATGCTCAGAACGCATTGTCAAACTTCCGGTTGGTCTTTAACCGAGCAAGATCCATTTAACAATGTTGCACGAACTTGTTTAGAAGCGCTTTCTGCCGCACTTGGCGGCACACAGTCTTTGCATACCAACGCATTGGATGAAGCCATCGCTTTGCCTACAGATTTTTCGGCAAGAATTGCTCGAAATACCCAAATTTATCTGCAAAAAGAAACGGGCATCACTCAATTTATAGATCCGTATGCAGGTAGTGAAGAAATTGAGCAAAGAACCGCTGCTTTAATTGACGAAGCATGGGAACTCATCACGGAAATTGAAACCCTCGGTGGAATGGCAAAAGCGATTGAAACTGGCCTACCCAAATTGCGTATCGAAGAAGCTGCTGCTAAAAAACAAGCTCGCATCGATGCTGGGCTCGATGTTATAGTTGGTGTCAACCGTTTTGAAACTGAAGAACAGGCGCAACTAGATATTTTGGAAGTGGATAACACGCAAGTTAGAGAAGCGCAAATCAAGCGCATCCAAGATTTAAAAGCAAACCGCAATCATCAAGCTGTAAAAAGTTTACTGGCAGAGCTCAGAGATGCAGCTACCTCTAATGAAAACCTCCTCGAGATTTGTGTCCGTTGTGCACAAGCAAGGTGTACACTTGGAGAAATTTCTGCTACTTTAGAAGAAGTTTTTGGACGCTACAAAGCCAAAATTCAGACGATCAGTGGCGTTTATGCCAAAGAAATTATGCAAGATCAAGATTTTTTAACAGCGAAAACTTTATTGGAAGAATTCAGGATACTTGAAGGCCGCCGACCTCGCATCATGATCGCCAAAATGGGACAAGACGGACATGACCGCGGTGCGAAGGTCATCGCGAGTTCATTTGCCGATTTAGGTTTTGATGTCGACATGGGGCCCTTATTTCAAACTCCTGAAGAAGCCGCAAAGCAAGCGATTGAAAACGATGTCCACGTGTTAGGTGTTTCTTCTTTGGCCGCCGGACACAAAACCTTGGTTCCTGCAGTCATTGAAGCCTTAAAAAATCAAGGACGACCCGACATTATGGTCGTCGCTGGTGGTGTCATTCCACAACAAGACTACGCTTATCTTTTTGAAGCAGGGGTCTTTGGCATCTATGGGCCTGGCACCAAAATTGCACTAGCCGCGCAAGAAATCTTGAATCTTTTGATCAAGAGCCATCAATAAATTTTATTAACTTCGAACAGAATTGATCATTTTCAAGAGAACAACTATGAAACACCTACTTAAATCAGCGCTTTTGCTCAGCGCATTTTGTTACCTCTCTAGTTTCACAATATTTGCACAAAAACCTACCCTCGATATCGTAGCTTCCAAGCGCATCATTACCCTAGACGACGAAAAATTAGAAGAAACCAATCAGACTGGAAAAAAAGTAGATCCGAACAAAGCAAAAGAGATCCAAGAAGCCAAAACGAAAGTAGCTCTTAAGGCCAACTTTGTTAAAAATGGTGTGCAGCAAAGATCACTTGAATGGGCTGTTACCGGCATTCAAGGCCAGGATTGGGAAATCACCAAAGGTGACTTCACGAAAGGTGATGTAGAACTCAATTTTAAAAG
>JBEDCS010000083.1:0-5099 GCA_041176605.1 Bacteroidota bacterium | reverse complement strand
GCGCGATACCATGGCAGTTTGTTGTTGGGCGGCTTGATTTTGCTGCTGTCTGTTTTTGCCTACGTCGGCATGGGTTTCTTTTTGGGCGCTCGTTTTGCTCGACGCAGTGAAGAAGTGGTAGTAGCTTTGTCAGCTATCGGCGTGCCGTTGTTGGTGCTAGGTGGCACTTTTTTCCCACTAGAAATTATGCCTGCCGCTATGCAAACTATGGCACAGCTAAACCCCATGCTGCACATGAATCAGGCTTTTAAAGGTGTCGCTGCATACAACTTAGGTATCGCTGAGTTGCGATTTGAGCTTGCCTTTCTATTTGTATTCTGTGCCATCTCATTAGCGCTAGGCTTAAGATCCTATCGACTTTTACTCGTTGAAGATCAAAAAGTATGACCGTTGCCTTGCAGATTGATGGCTTGTTCAAGCGGTTCGGCGAACAGCAAGTGCTGAACGGCTTTAGCCTGCAGGTGGCGCGCGGAGATGTCGTAGGACTGTTGGGGCCTAACGGGTGTGGTAAAACCACGGTGCTCAACATCATTTGCCAGCTGCTGCAAGCCGATGCGGGTCAGGTTCAGCTGATGGGTCAGCCAATGATTGAGCAAAGCGCAAATGCACGGACCCTTATCGGCTACTGCCAGCAACAAAGTGCGCTTTACCCTGACCTATTTCCCCAAGAAAACATTCAATTTTTCGCTCGACTTTATGGCGTGCCAGCAGCGCAGCGCAGCGCTAGGGTGGCTGAACTCATGGAGAGATTCAGCTTAGTTCCTTACGCAGCCACCCGCTCTGGGCTGCTATCGGGTGGCTGGCAGCAGAGACTGAGCCTTGCTGTCGCCTTGGTACATCGCCCCGAACTGCTGGTGCTAGATGAACCAACAGTTGCAGTTGACGTAGAGGCGCGAATGGATCTTTGCCATCTCATCGAAGGATTGCGTGATGGTGGTACAACCATCTTGTTAACCAGTCATCATCTCGCCGAGGCTCAGAGGCTTTGCAATCGAGTCGCGCTGATGCGCAACGGAAAAGTCGTGGCTGAGGGAAGCGTGCCTGAATTGATATCTCGCGTGCCCGGTCAAGCTGTGGTCAAGGTGCAATCTGAGGACAACCAAGCAGTGATTAAACGAGCATTTGAATTGGGCTGGTCAGTTCGCCAACATGCTGGAAAGATTAGTCTTTTGCTACCCCATAACTTGAATTTGCGGGAGGTCGTTGACGCGCTAGACGGTTCAAAAGTCAACGCAATAAGCATTGATCCAGTGACATTGGAAAATGCTTATCTTGAGCTTATAGGTGACAGCTCTAGCATCTCCCCAACCTAATAGACACTTTTTTTTACATGCCAATATTTCGTAATAAAAAATTTGCTTTTGTCGATTACTTAACTTGTGCGAAGCTCGTTCCGTGGGCATTAATTTTTTGGTTAGTTACTGCCAGTGTCTCCGCCTCGGCTCAAAACACAATATACCTTTTAGGCGAAGTACACGACAATCCAAAGGCCCATTCAGAGCGTTTTAATTTAATCGAAAGCTTACTTGCCAAGAAATTTAGGCCTGTAATTGCTATGGAGCAGTTTGACCGCGAAAACCAAGCAATACTTAGCCAAGCGATGAGTTCTTGCAAGAATGCAGACTGTGTCATTCAAAAAGCCGGTGGCAAAGGATGGGAATGGAACTTTTACAAACCTGTCATTGAAACAGCGCTCAAGCTTAAGCTTCCAATCATCGCGGCCAACCTGTCTTCTACTGACGCCATGAAAATTGTTCGTAATGGATTGGGTGCGGCATTAAGTAACGAAGTTTTGCGCGACTTCAATTTGGATAGGCCTCTGGATAACGACCTCTTTCAAAAGCAAAAAATAGCCATAGACAATGGTCACTGCAACATCCTCCCGAGTTCTGCTTTTAAGGGCATGGTAAACGCACAAGTGGCGCGTGATGTTTGGATGGCTAAGACAATTCGCGAAAACTCTAGCAATGGCTTAATCCTATTGGCCGGAAACGGCCATGTCCAAAAGGATATCGGCGTCTATCGCTGGCTGATCGACACCGAACGCGCTCGTACAGAGGTTATTGGCTTCACTGAGGGCGATGGTGAGACCGAGATAGAGGCAGAAAGGCGGCTGTACGATCGAACTATTCGCGTCAAGCCGTTTGAGCGGGAGGATCCCTGTAAAGCGTTCACAGGTAGAAACAAAATACAGACCTGAAGTAGACGTCACTTACCTGAGCATTTCCATAGCCGAGTTGGGCATGAAAAAAAATTGTCGGCATCTTCGTTTTCTTATAGATTTTTGATCTCGTTCTCGGGCTGCCAACATCTGCGTAAATACTGAAAGCCCCTGCTCTTTTAAATAGTAAATTTTCAGTGAACGCTGAAATAACCATTCCTACATTTGGAGATTTATCTCGTTTGGTAATTTGGACACTTTCACACATATTAAAGTATCAATTAGTGTTTGAATAATTGAAGAGATTACCTGAGCTATTTCATGAAATCACATTCAATAGTTTTCAATATATCTACAAATAAAAAATTTATAGGTGACATTTTTTCATGAAACGTATATTGGTGATGGGTGCAAGCAAAGGCATCGGTTTGGAAACTGTCCAAAAAGCAATTGACTCAAGGTACCTTGTTCGAGCTTTTGCTCGATCTGCCTACGATATCGGCATAAACCACCCAGAACTAGAAAAGTTTCGTGGTAACGCTCTTGACCACGATGATGTGTGCGCAGCTCTAAAAGATGTTGATGTTGTTGTTCAGACGTTGGGGGTTGGCTTAAAAGAGTTGTTCGCTCCGGTTAGTTTATTCTCTGAAGCAACAAAGCTGCTGTTACCCGCCATGAAGAGTAGCAGCGTAAAGCGCCTAATTTGTATTACGGGATTTGGAGCGGGTGACAGTAGTCAGAGCATCAGCGCATTTCAGCGTTTGCCCTTTGATGCCGTATTTGGTCGCGCCTATGCAGACAAAACGTTACAAGAGCAGCTGATCAAGTCTAGTGATCTAGACTGGACTATTGTCCGTCCAGGTGTTTTGACTGGCAACTTTTGTGCAGGAAATTATCAAGCTTTTGACCAACCCAAAGATTGGCGCAATGGCATTATTGCTCGCTCTGACGTCGCAGATTTTTGTATAAAGCAAATGACAAATTCTGCAAGTTTTCACAAGGCCTACGTGCTGGTTAAATAGTTAGCAGTTTGAACAAGTTACCAGTTGTGAGATGGCAATACAGGATTGCAGTTCCAAATTTTAAGAGTAAATGCCTGCGAAAATTCTGAACGAGTGAAAAGCTATTTTGATTAACTTTTAAATGTTTTTAGTAGAAATATGACCACTGTAAAAAATTGCCTAGCGCAAAAGCCGCAACCACTGGTCACGATCAGTGTGCGGTCTGATGAAAAAGTGGTTGTTGCGCTGCAACTGATGCGCGACAACCGAGTGCGGGCTGTTCTTGTAATCAACGACGGCAAACTGGTAGGTATCATCACACAAGGCGACTGCGCCATCAAAGTGCTTCTACCTGGTCTTGATGCAAAGCAAGTCCAGGTAAAGGAAGTCATGACGGCTGACCCGGTCACGGTTAAGTTAGAAGATCCCATTGAAGCATGTACGGGGTTAATGGCGTCTCGTAACTTTCGCCATCTTCCTGTGGTTCAAGCAGGTGTGGTCGTCGGCGTGATTTCGATCGGTGATGTTGTCAAAGACAGCATTCGCCAAATGGGCCAGCAAATCGGATTTTTAGAAACCTACATCAAAGGGCACGGCTCCTAGCTTTGATGACTAGGATTTTGTTTTAAAAATTGGGTGTAGTCACTTTTTAACAAATACAACTTGTGGGGCGATCAGTGCCGCTTGTCGGTCTTCCGTGTGCCGCCTTACCAATCACGAGTTACAAAGTGATGGTGTGTTGGTGCTGAATGAATGCTCGATAAAACGGTAATAACGTAAATGATGTGTTTCAAAAATGATCAGTGGGTCAATTGCTCAACCCTAGGAAGCAGTCATGCGAGGTAGCTAAGAGGTCATCAGACCAGGTTTACCAAAACGACTGCCGCCAAAACAATATGCCCAAGCGTAAGAAGAACAGAGAAGCTATGTAGCCATAAAAAGCGCTTTTTGTTTCCTGAATCGGTAGCACGGTTGATTGCAGGCATCAGCAACTGGCGAGCTGCAACCGTAGTCAACATCACGAAAGCCATCCACGAAGCATTGAAGGGATTTGATAGCGAAGATAGCACCATGGCTAAACCCGAAGAAAAAATCACAAAAAGGTAGAACGGTGGAAACGCTTTTCGAATTAGCATGCGAGCGTCTTCTGGCGAGAGGTACCGAAACAGGAACGCTGCAAAGCCCCCAGAAAACAGAAGCATTCCTCCGAATAACAAGGCTGTAACTAAAAGATTTGCCGCGTTTATATAACTGTCAAACATTGTCAAATCTTTCTAAAAGGTAGTCTTAGCTTGATAGGATCGAAGTTCATTGATTACTTTTTAATCGAATGTCGTAGTGGAAATTGTATTTATCTGCTGACTTTGAACAGCACTGAGAAGTCGCGTATCGTTAAGTCCGACGTTTCAAAACATATCGAAATTCGCTTGAATCGTTTTCTACATGCGTAGAAATGGTTCTTGCAACAGGAATGAACTCGTCGTATACGACAGGATCTTTGTAAGATTTGCAAGCTAAGTTTAAAAAATCATCAGATGAGCACAGTTGATCAATTTGAAGGTTTGCAAGTGTGAGTTTGTTATCGGCAAGTTTTTTCTTTAGATTTTCAAAGATCAAATAAATTTCAATTTCGTCTTCAATGTGAAGGATCCATTTCCAAGCTTGTCCCATGGGAATTTCACTCTCCTCGTCGCTTTCGTTGCGCAACATGTATGAGATTTTCATAAAATTCCTAAGACGCTTTTTAAATTTAAAGACGCAAGTTAGCACGAAACTATATTTTTATTGTGCAGGTATTTAAATATCTTAATTTATCTACTCAAAATTAGTTCAAATGATTAGATGTGAAAAAAATTACTCAACAATTGTGCAACTTAACGCAACGAGACTCAGGAGATCGTTCTTGCATAAAAATATTCGAATGACCGGTAATGCCT
>JBEDCS010000082.1:0-28056 GCA_041176605.1 Bacteroidota bacterium | reverse complement strand
ATGATGTAAGTTAAAAAAACCTCACCAGTTAGGCCAATTTGTTGGCCGTCTAAGATGAGTCGACCCCCGAAAAAAACCAGCGCTAACAAAACAGCTGCACCCAGGGTTTCATTGACAAGTGGCGAAAGGTCTCGTTTTCTGAAGACTCTTGTGGCTAATTTTTGGTGTTGTAGGTTTTTTTCTTTGAAGGAATCGGAAACAAACTTAAGGGCGTTAAATGCCTTAATAATGCGGATGCCACCGAGGTTTTCGTCCATTGACGCATATAAAAACCCGAGTTGTTCTTGCGTCTTGTGCGCTGTTCGTTTGAGGCTTTTTCCAATACGCGAAATAACAAAAGCAGAAAGCGGTAAGAGCAGCAGCGCTATAACCGTCAGTTTTGGGCTCATGTAAATGAGGGTAAGCAAATTGATAATAATGGCTAAGGGCTCTCTAAAAACCAATTCAAGGATACTAACAACAGCTACCTCTATTTCATTGACGTCACTATTCATGCGGGCCATTAAGTCTCCCTTTTTTTCTTTGCTGTGGTAACTTAAAGGCAAACGAAGAGCTTTTTCAAAAAGTGCAGCCCGAATATCTCGAACAGCAGCCATGCGTAATTCTGATTGAGTCCAAACAGCCGCATATCTAAATATGTTTTTCAACAGAAAGGTCAACAATACGGATACGCATACCAAAAACAATGCTGTTTTAGGGTCTTCGCTCACAATTTCACGCAGAGTAAAATTGTATTGATCTTGAATGTATTCAAAAGGTCCTGTCCAACCGCCTTTGTAAGTGGGTGGTAGAATAGGCTTTAGTTCTTCTCTTTTTCGAAAAATTAATTGTAGTACCGGTATAAACAGTACCAAAGAGAGTAAATTGAAGATGACAAAAAGCAGGTTGAATAAAATTGTAGCCCAAGCTAGCCCTTTGTATTTGAATGTGTAATTATATATTTCTCGGTAATAAGACATTGATACAAAGATACATTTTTGTTTAGATGAGACCTTGCACAACAAGTATTCTTACCTTTGCAATATGAGTTCGATTCGTCAACAAAAAATAGAGGCCGTTATCCAGGCTGAATTGGCAACTTTTTTTCAGCGTCAGGCGGGTGAAATATGTCTAGGCGCCATGGTAAGTGTTACTGTTGTAAGGGTTACTTCTGACTTGAGTTTAGCCAGGGTTTATCTGAGTATTTTTGCGGGTCCCGACAAAAAAGAGGTGCTGGAAAGTATTCAAGCCAACAGAGGGAAAATCAGGCTTGAAGTGGGTAAAAGACTCAAGAACCTACGTAAAATCCCTGATTTAGTATTCCACATCGACGACTCCCTTGACTACGCAAATAAGATAGACGAACTCCTCAAAAACTAAGTCATTCAAACCGCTTTTTACATAGCAAAGCGTTACCTTTTTAATCGTTCTAAGCGCTCGATAGTTAGTCTTATTTCTCGAATTTCAGTCATAGGAATAGCTGTTTGTACTGCAGCAATGGTTATTTTATTGTCTGCTTTTAATGGCATTGAGGGCATGATTGCCAAGCTCTACACATCGTTTGATGCGCCTATTTCCATTTCTCATAATGCACGAAAGACCTTTTTTTTGAGAGAAATTGATACAGCGGCAATTTTGAAAACCCGGGGAATTTCTGCTATAAGCAAGGAAATTGAAGAGTTGGTTGTCTTGAGAAAAAACCAACGTTGGATCAACGCCAATATGCATGCCGTTGACCCGGTTTTTTTAAGAAACGCCAGTGTTTCAAGGCACCTCATTAATCAAGTTGGTGTTGGAGCACTCAAGCAAAGCGGCTTTGCCTTTTTGGGCGCAGACCTTTTTTCAAAGTTAAATCTTGGATTGGGCTCTGACCAAAATAATATCCAAGTATATGCCCCAAAGCGCAATGCAAAAATGCGCCTAGGAAAAACACCATTTCATTTACAACAAGTTTTTGTGGAAGGTGCCTTGAACTATAATCAAGAACTCAATGGATCCGTTTTTCTTTGGGATTATTCTTTAGCCGCTGACTTGTTAAATATGCAGGGGTCTTGCTCACAACTTTTGGTTTATGTCGAAAAGGGTGCTGATTTAGATTTGGTCAAACAAAAGCTTCAAAACCAATTGGGCGCGGCATTTAAAGTTCAAACAATTTTTGAAAAAAATGAATTGATTTTCAAGACGAGCAAGTCCGAAAGACTCATCGTTTTTGTTATGCTCTTGTTTGTTTTTGTGTTGGCGTCTTTTAATTTAGTCGCAAGTCTGACCATGCTCATTCACGAGAAACAACAAAACATAATCATATTAAAATCCATCGGACTCAGTCAAAAACAGCGCTTTCAAGTGTTTTTCTTTGAAGGCTTGATGCTTTCATTTTCAGGAGTATTTATGGGGCTATTTTTAGGTTTGGTAGTTTGTTGGACTCAGCAAGCGTTTGGTTGGTTAGTTGTGCCTGGAGCAAACGTGCCTTTTCCAATTGTATTTCAAGCGGCTGATTTCATCAACATCATCCTAGCAGCCAGCGTGTTGTCTTTTTTATTCACTTTTTTCCCTGTTCGTTTCTTGCTTTTTCGCAACGATACCGAGCGCACTTAAAAAATGTTGAATTTGTTTATTGAGTAAACAAATAAAAACTGCTATCTTTGTGCCCAAATTTTAAAAGACAGCTGATGTCAACTATCAAAGGAAAAATTTCACAAGTTATCGGTCCAGTTGTGGACGTTCGATTTGAGCGCGGTACTGCGCTACCCAACATTTATGATGCACTTGAGGTGTTCAAAGCAGACGGAACCCGCGTGGTTTTGGAAGTTCAAGCCCATGTTGGTGAAAACGCAATTCGCGCAATCTCCATGGATTCCACAGACGGATTCATGCGTGGTATGGAAGTGATTTCCACAGGTATTCCAATCAAAGTTCCAACCGGTGATCGCATCAAAGGAAGACTTTTCAATGTGGTTGGTGAAGCCATCGACGGCATCAACACAATGGATAACGCAGAGGGTTTACCGATCCACCGCGAAGCCCCGAAATTTGATCAACTTTCTACAGCTACTGAAATCCTTTTCACAGGTATCAAAGTTATTGACCTTATCGAGCCTTATGCAAAAGGTGGTAAGATTGGTTTATTTGGTGGTGCTGGTGTAGGAAAAACAGTACTTATCCAAGAATTAATTAACAACATCGCTAAAGGACACGGAGGTTTATCCGTATTCGCTGGTGTTGGTGAGCGTACGCGCGAGGGTAATGACCTTCTTCGTGAGATGCTTGAATCAGGCATTATTAAATATGGTGATGCATTTATGCATTCCATGGAAGAAGGTGGTTGGGACCTCTCAAAGGTTGACCTCGAAGAAATGAAAGAATCCAAAGCAACTTTCGTATTTGGACAAATGAACGAGCCTCCTGGGGCACGTGCTCGTGTAGCGCTTTCTGGTCTAACAATTGCTGAATATTTCCGCGATGGTGATGGCGAAGGACAAGGAAAAGACATTCTTTTCTTCGTAGACAACATCTTCCGCTTTACTCAGGCAGGTTCTGAGGTATCTGCACTTCTTGGTCGTATGCCTTCAGCGGTAGGTTATCAACCGACATTGGCAACTGAAATGGGTGCCATGCAAGAGCGCATTACATCAACCAAAAACGGTTCAATTACATCTGTACAAGCGGTATACGTACCTGCAGATGACCTTACTGACCCTGCTCCGGCAAACACATTTGCTCACCTTGATGCAACTACAGTACTTTCTCGTAAAATTTCAGAGCTAGGTATTTACCCAGCGGTTGATCCACTTGATTCAACTTCTCGTATCCTTACTCCAGAAATCGTTGGTGATGAGCACTACAACTGTGCACAGCGCGTTAAAGTTACTTTACAGCGCTACAAAGAACTTCAAGACATCATCGCCATCCTTGGTATGGATGAATTATCTGAAGAAGATAAGCTTGTCGTTCACAGAGCACGTCGTGTACAACGTTTCTTATCTCAACCATTCCACGTAGCGGAACAATTTACTGGTATCCCAGGTGTACTTGTTGACATCCAAGATACAATCAAGGCGTTCAACGATATCCTTGATGGTAAATTTGACCAATATCCAGAAGCAGCATTCAACCTAAAAGGAGGGATTGAAGATGTAATTGCAGCCGGAGAAAAAATGTTAGCAGAAGCATAATGACACTAGAAATCATCACACCAGAAGCAAACCTCTTTACAGGAGAAGTAAGCAGCGTAAGTTTGCCAGGACTCGACGGAATCTTTCAAGTCTTAAACAACCACGCTCCAATTATCTCTTCGCTCAAAACAGGAATACTTCAATTTGAAACAAAAGGAACAGTAGACCAATTAAACCCTAGCTTTAAGGTTTCTGGCTCAACTGTTTCAATTGAAATCAAAGGCGGTGTGGCAGAATTAAACAATAATAAACTGATTGTATTGGCTGACTAAGCCATTTGCAAATAATTGTAAAAGGGAATGGTCTAACCACTCCCTTTTTTTATGACATTCTCCGAAAAGAATGCGTATTTTCGTTAGGCCCAATGGATTACAAAGACAGCATAGATTTACAAAACCTTCCTCAGCATATTGCGTTCATCATGGATGGCAATGGTCGTTGGGCAAAAAATCAAAGTCAGCACAGGCTGTTTGGACATGCCGCTGGTGTTGAGTCTGTTAAGGAAGTCATTAAAACAGCCCGTGAAATTGGTATTGCATACCTCACGATGTATGCGTTCTCCACAGAAAATTGGTCAAGACCTAGTGAAGAAGTAGAGGGCTTAATGAATTTATTGGTTGAAGCAATCACCAATGAGGTGGACGAAATGCATCAAAATGGTGTGCGCTTGCTCACTATTGGCAACATCAAGGGGCTTCCTGGAAAATGCTATGAATCTTTGGTTGCGGCAATGGAGCGCACCAAAGACAACAAAAACTTAACCTTAGTGTTGGCGCTCAACTATTCGGCCCGACAAGAGATTTTAGAAGCAGCCAAAAAACTCAATGATTACGCGGAACAACAGGGTATTGATACTGCGCAGGTTCAAGAGCAAGATTTTGCTCAATTGCTTCAAACCAAAGACATCCCAGACCCAGAATTACTGATCAGAACAAGTGGCGAATGCCGAATTAGTAACTTTTTGCTATGGCAATTGTCTTATACAGAATTATACTTTACCGAGACCCATTGGCCAGATTTTCGCAGAGACGCTTTATTGGAAGCAATTCGTGCTTACCAAAAGCGAGAAAGACGATTTGGCATGGTTTCAGAACAAATACAAAAAGCTTGATGAGGTTAATACTTTTTTGTTTGCTAAGTGTCTTTATCGGCACAACCGTAACTGCACAAACACCAAGTACATTAGGTGGCTTAAGTTTTGACTACGCCAACCCACAAACTTTTGAGATTGGCCCAGTAAGGGTTGTTGGCGCAGACAACTATGACCATCAAGCAATCAAATTAATCGCAGGATTGCGCACGGGTCAAAAAATCACTTTGCCAAGTCAGCAAATCAGCAAAGCCATTCAAAATTTATGGGCCGAGGGCTTGTTTTCCGATGTGGCAATTTATGCAGAAAAAGAAGTGGCCGGCATCGTTTATCTCGTTATTGAACTAAGCCCACGACCAAAACTTTCAAAATTCCGCTTTGTAGGCGTCAACAAACGAGAAGCAGACAAACTCCGTGAAGAGATCACATTATACGCTGGAAAAACGATCACAGAAAATCTCATTTTTGAAACAAAAAGCAAAATCAGAAGCTATTATCGAGATAAGGGTTTTTATTATGCCAATGTCAACATTGCCAGGCAACAAGATACGCTCATCAATAATTCCGAGATTTTCGTCATTGAAGTAAATAAAGGAATCAAAATTGGCATCAAAGAAATCGAGTTCGTGGGTGTAAACGCTTTGCCATTATGGAAGCTAAAGTTGGCCATGAAAGACACCAAGCAAAGAAGCCCGCTTCGTGTTTTTAAACGCTCTAAATATACAGAGAGCAGTTATGCCACAGATAAAAAAGCGGTGCTTGCAAAGTTTAATGCAGAGGGCCTTCGCGACGCTTATATTGTCAAAGACAGCGTTTATATGCTCGATGACAAAAACATGAAAATTCGCATCGAAATCAGCGAAGGTGAAAAATATTACTTTGGCGACATCGAATGGATTGGCAATGCAAAGTATCGTTCTAGTTTTCTCGATACAGTTCTAGGCATCAAGCCTGGTGATCTTTACAACAAGGATTTATTCTCTCAAAGACTTTATGGCAACGGTGATGGCCGAGATATTTCATCTTTATACATGGATCGGGGTTATTTGTTTTTCCAAATTTCACCCGTTGAAACAGGTGTCAATAGCAACAGAATTAACCACCAAATTCGCATCATTGAAGGCAAGGAGGCGCACATCGGCAACGTAACTATCCGCGGAAACACCAAAACCAACGATCACGTAATTCTCAGAGAAATACGAACCAAACCCGGAGACCTCTTCAACAAGGCCGATATCATGCGTACACAACGTGAACTTGCCCAGCTTGGTTTCTTTGATGAACAAGGTTTTCAGGTAAATCCAAAGCCGAATCCGGCAGACGGAACCGTAGATATCGAGTATGTCGTTGCCGAAAAATCCAGTGACCAAATTGAGCTTTCTGGTGGTTATGGTGGTGCGGGCCCAAATACATCGGGGCGCGTGATCGGCACACTCGGATTATCTTTCAATAACTTTTCTACCAAAAATTTCTTCGATAAAAAAGCATGGTCACCACTTCCGGGTGGAGATGGCCAGCGTTTGTCTATTCGCGCGCAATCAACAGGGCGTTTTTATCAGGGCTATAACTTCTCTTTTACCGAGCCGTGGTTAGGGGGTAAAAAACCGAACTCTCTTACTTTCTATTTGTCAAATTCTGCGATTTCGCAAAACGGGGTGCTTCGTTCAAACAAAGATTACAGCGGCATAGCAATCACCGCGGCGGGGGTTTCTATGGGTCGCCGTAAAAAGTGGCCAGATGATTACTTCATCGCATCTTATGAATTATATTACAAATACTCAGATGTACAGAACTATTCGTTTTTCCCTTTATTTCAGAACGGATATGCCAATGACATCGGCTTGAAATATATATTGCAAAGAAGTTCTGTTAGTGCGCCAATTTATCCTCAAAATGGCTCGAACTTTACATTCACTTCTTCAGCAACGCTGCCTTATTCTCTTTTAGGCCCTGACAAGGATTACAGCACCATGAGTGCTCAAGAGCGTTTTAAATACTTGGAATATTTCAAACTCAAGCTCACCGGCGAATGGTACACACCACTTACCCCTGACAAAAAGCTTGTCTTGATGTCTCGTTTTGGCTTCGGCTATATGGGTGCTTACAACAAGCAAAAAGGAGTCAATCCATTTGACCGTTATTTTATGGGCGGAAGTGGTTTGACAGGTATGGGTGCCAATCAGTTCTTAGGACGAGAAATCATTGCGCTTAGAGGTTATGAAGATAACAAGCTGTCTTCAGCCGGTGGCGACCCAATCGTGGCAAAGTACACTTTAGAATTGCGTTATCCAATTTCATTGAATCCACAGGCAACTTTCTATGCGCTCACATTTTTGGAAGCCGGAAACACCTACCCATCATTTGAAAAATTCAATCCGTTTAACGTGAAAAGAACAGCAGGTGTGGGCATTCGTGTATTCTTACCAATGTTCGGTATGCTTGGTCTTGACTACGGTTTTGGTTTTGACCAGCTCGATTCTTGGGCAACAGGCTACGGCACTGGCTCAGACCTTGACATCAAGGCAAAAGGCTATTATCCTAAGCTCACCTTTACAATTGGCATGAATTTAGGGGAATTGTAGCATTCACAATAAATTGGTAACTTCGTCGTTCTTAGCAGGTCTATGAAAAACATAAAATATTTTGCGCTTTTGTTCTTTGTCCTTTCTTTAAGATTGGCAAGTGCGCAATCCTATGCCTATATTGATTCTGATTACATTTTAGAAAATGTTCCGGAATACGCCGAAGCAAAAGAACGCCTTGATAAAATGGCCGAGCGCTGGACCAAAGAAATCGAAGACCGCTACGCCACTATCAAAGATCTGAAAAGTAAATACGACCGCGAAGAAGTACTCTTACCTAAAGAAGAAAGAGAAAAACGCAAGTCTGAAATTCAAAAATTAGAGCAAGAGGCCATAGACCTTCAAACACAACATTTTGGCAGCAACGGAGATTATTTTCAAAAGCGCCAAGAACTCATCAAACCAATCCAAGACCGCGTATTTACTGCCATGAAAAAAGTGGCCAAGCGTGAGGGTTATGCTTTTGTTTTTGACAAAGCAAACCAAAGTAATTTGCTCTACGCAGAAAAAGAATTCGACATCTCAAATGAAGTGCTCGAAGAAATGGGAATCTCAAAATAAAAAACAGAAAAATGAAAAATGTATTACTCGGACTTTTCGTTGCATTAGGATTAAACACTTTTGCTCAGTCTAAAATTGCGCACGTTGACTCACAGAAATTATTAGATACTTTGCCTTCTCGCAAGCTGGCCATCAAAAAGCTAGACTCTTTGAAAACAGCTGGTATGCAAGAATTACAAGTAATGGACGCTGATTTCCAGAAAGCTTATCAAATTTACATGACCAACAAAGACAAAATGTCTGAAGTTGAGCGCCAAATCCAAGAAAGCAAGTTGATGCAAAAACAACAAATGCTTGAGGCAACTCAAACTTCCTTGGAAGAAGGCTTACAGTTGATGAGCGAGGAGTTGAATGCACCTATCTTAGACAGGGTTCAAAAATCTATTGAAATCGTATCTGAGCGCAAAAAATTAAACTACGTGATCGATGTTTCTGCAACGATGTACTCAAAAGGCGGAATGGACATTACCAACGAAGTAATTGTTGAGTTATTGATTCTAGACGCAGCGGCAACAAAAAAATAATCACAATAATTGATAGAGAAGGGCAGCCAGTGGTTGCCCTTTTTTTGTTAGCTTTGATTGAAATGGAGCGTACCCCAATAGGTGTTTTTGATTCAGGTTATGGAGGCCTTACCGTATTATCTGCCATACGCGCGCAATTGCCGCAATATGATTTCATCTACTTTGGTGACAACGCCCGGGCGCCCTACGGCAATCGATCTTTTGATGTTGTTTATGAGTTTACCCTTGAGGCTGTTAAATTTCTCTTTGAGCAAGGCTGTCCTTTGGTTATTCTTGCTTGTAATACGGCATCCGCAAAAGCCTTGCGCACCATTCAACAAAAAGATTTGCCAGCTCTTTCTTCAAGTAACCGTGTACTAGGCGTAATTCGACCAAGCACTGAGGTCTTGGGTGAGCTCACACACTCGAAGCACGTAGGAATTCTAGGCACTCAAGGTACCATTAACTCAAATTCTTATCCGATTGAATTGGCCAAGTTTGCACCGGATATCGAAGTGCACCAACATGCTTGCCCCATGTGGGTTCCGTTGATCGAAAACCAACAATATGAGCACCCAGCAGGCAAACAATTCATTTTAGAAGACGTCCAACAATTGTTAAGCACAAATGAGCAGATAGACACTATTTTACTTGCGTGTACGCACTATCCTGTCCTTCAAGAGCAATTGCAGCAATTGGTTGGTCCGAACATTCAAATAGTTCCTCAGGGGCCAATAGTGGCAGAAAAACTGGCGGTTTATTTGGACGCTCATCCAGAAATGGAACAAAGACTGAGTAAAAACGGTGAGGTTGGTTTTTTCACATCTGAAACGCCTGTTGTTTTTAATCAGAAAGCCTCACATTTTTTTGGACAAAAGGTGGAAGCAGAACACCATAGTTTTTAGCAGCTATATTTTGCGGCTTAGGCGCGTCATCGTGTTTTCATTGAGCAACTTTTGCAATTCTGGATGCGCTGCATAGTAATAAACACTCCTTTTGAATTTTGACAACGTACATTGATGTTGTTTCAATGTATTGGCGACAGCTTTGTCTAGTGCTGATTTATATTGCCCTGGAACACCGTAGGTGCTCTGATAATGTGCTTCCAACACACTAATTTCTTCAACCAAAATACTTAACTCTTCGGGTTGAAGGTATTCTTTGGGAACGCTAGAATTGGTACACGAAAAACCAATGCTTAATAAAACTATCAGGACCAACTTATTCATCTTGGCAAAAATGAGAGTCGATGGCCGTTGGTTCCTTCGTGAATTTGTCCGTTTGAGTAGACGCAATTTCCGTTTACAAAAGTACTATGGATGCTGTGTGAAAACTGGTGACCCTCAAATGGTGACCACCCACATTTGTAAAGCAAATTTGTCTTATTAACAGCTTCGCCAGCTTCGGGTTTTACTAATACGAGGTCCGCATGATACCCTTCTCGGATAAAACCGCGTTCTTGCACCTTAAATAGAATGGCTGGTGCATGCGCCATTTTTTCAACGACTCTTTCAATCGTAATAAGGCCATCTTTGACTTTATCGAGCATTGCAACTAAGGCGTGCTGAACAAGTGGCCCACCAGATGGCGCGCTGAGGTATGCTTTGGATTTTTCTTCAAGTGTGTGAGGGGCGTGGTCGGTTGCAATAACATCGATGCGGTTGTCTAGTAAAGCTTCCCAAACACCTTCGCGGTCCTGTGCGCTTTTTACTGCCGGATTCCATTTGATGAAATTTCCTTTTTCTTGGTAGTCGGCATCACTGAACCAAAGATGATGAATGCAGGCCTCTGCTGTAATGAGTTTTTGTTCTAACGGAAGCGTGTTGCTAAATAGATGGGTTTCTTTAGCGGTCGAAATGTGCAAGATGTGTAAACGTGCTTGGTGCTTTTTAGCCAATGCTACAGCTTTTGAAGAAGACAGGTAACAAGCTTCTTCATTGCGGATAAGCGGATGCGCACTCACAGGAATGTTTTCGCCGTATTTTGCTTGAAATAATGCAAGATTTGATTTAACGGTGTGTTCATCTTCACAATGGGTAGCGATAAGCGCCCCCACACGTGAAAACAAGCCCTCTAACACACTTTCTTTGTCTACCAACATATTTCCCGTTGACGAACCCATAAACACTTTTACACCGCAAATTTTTGAGGTGTCCGTTTTGAGCACTTCTTCAAGGTTGTCGTTGGAGGCGCCCATGAAAAAGGAGTAATTGGCTAAGGCAGTTTGACTCGCGATTTGATATTTGTCTTCGAGCAGTTCTTGGGTAAGGGCATTTGGAACCGTATTGGGCATTTCCATGAAGCTCGTAATGCCACCTGCTACAGCCGCTCTAGATTCAGTGAAAATGTTTCCTTTGTGTGTAAGCCCGGGTTCTCTGAAATGCACCTGATCGTCAATACAGCCTGGTAAAATATAGAGACCAGTTGCGTCAATTTCTTCAACTTTTTCAGTTAAAGAGATGGTGCTTGCGATTTTTTCAATGCGCCCATTTGAGATGTAGATATCGGCAACAAATTTTTTGCCTTCGTTGATGATTGTTCCGTTTCTCAGTATTTTTTTCATTTCCACTTCATTTTTTTCATTTCCCAGACACCAAAAAAGGCCTCCTTGAAAATCCCTTTACTCATTTTAGATTCACCGGCAATTCGGTCTACAAAAGTGATAGGTATTTCTTTGACCCGAAAACCAAGCCGGATGGCTGCAAATTTCATGCAAATTTGAAATGCATAGCCTTTGAATGGGATGGTATCTAGCGGAATAGCGCAAAGCACTTTGGCTTGATAACATTTGAATCCGGCGGTAGTATCTTTGATATTGATCCAGAGAATAAGGCGCACATACACACTTGCAAAATAGCTCATGAGAATGCGCTTGAGGGGCCAATTGCGAACGCGTCCACCACGCACATATCTGGAACCCACTGCGACATCTGCACCATTTTGGCAGGCCTCTACTAACCTAGGTAAATCTTTAGGGTCGTGAGAGAAGTCACAGTCCATTTCGATGATATAAACGTAGTCTCTTTGCAGGGCCCATTTAAACCCATGGATATAGGCCGTGCCTAAACCGAGTTTGCCAGGTCTTTTTTCTAGAAATACTTCTGGATGTTTTTCCATCAGCATTTCGATATGATGGGCGGTTCCGTCGGGGGAGTTGTCGTCAATGAAGAGGATGTGATAACCGTTTTTAAGGCTCAAAATTGCCTGCACCATTTGAGCTACATTGTCCTTTTCGTTGTATGTAGGAATAATAATTAGGGTGCGTGGCTGAGTCATGGTTGTAACAACGAAATTAACGAACAAAAGTGACAAAAAAAAACCGCCACTAGGGCGGTTTCATTAATTTGTGTTAAGATGCTTATGCTTCTTCCTCTTCGTCGTCGTCACCAGCATCAGCGCCTTTAACAGCACCACGAGCCATTTTAACGGAAACAACCACTGCGTTTGCAGGGTCTAGGAATTTAACACCTGGAATTTCGATACTATTTACACGAATGGACTGACCAATGCGTAGTTTAGTAATGTCAAGTGTAATTGCATCAGGCAATGCGCCAGGAAGACCAACACATTGTAATTGACGGAAAACTATCATGAGTTTACCACCGGCCATTACACCGCGCGAAGAACCTGTGATGCGTACTGGTAATTTTACACGTACTTCTTTTCCTTCATTCAATTCGTAGAAATCTACGTGTTGGATAGTGTCTTTGGTAGGGTGTTGTTGCAATTCACGGATGATTCCGACTGCTTTTTTACCTTCAATGTCAAGTGCTACTTGATATACTTCAGGAGAAAAAACGATTTTGTCGATTTCTGTTCGCTTTACTGCGAAGTGAGTTTGCTCACCTTGACCGTAAAGCACACAAGGAACTAAGCCTGCATTACGCAAAGCCGCAGCATCCTTCTTCCCTACGTTCGCTCGGAGCGAACCGCTCAAATGTGCTGTTTTCATGTTATATTTAATTTAAGAGATTACAAAATGAGAACTGATAGACTCGTTATTCACTAAACGCTTGATGACGTCTGCAAAAAGATCAGCAACAGAAACCACACGGATTTTACTGCTGTTTTTACTCAGTGGAATAGTGTCTGTGACAATCAGTTCGGTTAATTTAGAAGCTTCGATGCGTTCAAATGCTGGCCCACTTAATACTGCATGGGTTGTAAATGCACGTACGCTTTTAGCTCCTTTTTCAATGAGCAAGTCTGCTGCTGTGGTTAGGGTGCCAGCGGTATCGCACATATCGTCAATGATGACGACATCTTTACCGTGAACATCACCGATAACTGTCATTTCAGCGATTTCGTTTGCTTTTTTGCGGTGTTTGTGACAAAGTGCTAGGCCACAGTTAAGTTTCTTAGCATAAGAATTGGCACGTTTGGCACCACCGGCATCTGGCGCTGCTACTACTAGGTTTTGTTGATCAAGGCTTTCTACTTCTTGAAGAAATAGTGTAGATGCAAAAAGGTGATCTACAGGTACTTCAAAGAAACCTTGAATTTGGTCAGCGTGTAGGTCCATGGTCATGACGCGGTCAACGCCAGCAGCCATGAGCATGTTGGCAACCAATTTGGCACCAATGGCAACTCTTGGCTTGTCTTTGCGATCTTGACGCGCAAAACCAAAATAAGGAATAACAGCAATAATTTTACGCGCCGAAGCACGTCGGGCTGCATCCACTAACAGTAATAGTTCAAAGAGGTTTTCAGTTGGGGGCATGGTTGACTGTACGATAAATACGTCTTGTCCGCGCACAGTTTCTTCGAATGAAGGCTGAAATTCGCCATCGGAAAAAACACTTACTTTAACGTCGCCTAATGGCGTACCAAAAGACTTAGCAATTTGAGTTGCTAAGTGTTCAGAAGCTCGTCCAGCAAAAATTTTAACGCCCACCTTAATTGAAATTGGATGCAAAGGTAAGGAATTAAGAAGTAATTTTGTAAACAAATGAGTGAAAACCTGCAATATTCCTTGTTCAAACGCTTATTAAGCTATGCAAGACCTTACCGAAAATATTTAATTATTGCGGTTTCAACGACCATTCTTTTGGCCGCCCTTTCACCAGCACGACCGTACGTTATCGGTCAAATCATCGAGCGCTATTTACTCAAAAATCAAAACCCTAATTTACTTTTATTGGGCTCTCTGCTAGTCTTGCTGATGCTGTTACTAGAGGCCTTACTGCAAGTTATTGGCACCTATTTCTCAAATTTATTAGCTCAGTCCGTTATTCGAGACTTACGCAAAAAGGTCATCCATCATTTCATGCAGTTAAGAGTGGCCTATTTTGATAAAAATCCTGTTGGGGCAATGGTTACTCGGGTTGTTTCAGACATGGAAGCCATCACAGAAGTGTTCTCTTCTGGCGTGATGGATATTGCCGCAGACCTTCTTTCTTTGGCGTTAATAGTGCTGTTCATGTTTCTCACGAATTGGCAGCTTGCACTCATGACTTTAATACCGGTACCCATTTTAATTTGGTCCACGAAAATTTTTGCCAAGGCAATGAAAGGTTCCTTTCAGCAAGAACGCGTTGCGGTTACCAAACTCAATACATTCGTACAAGAAAGATTGACGGGCATGAGTTTAGTACAGCTTTTTAATCGCCAAAAAAATGAAGCAGATAGTTTCGAGCAAATTAATAAAGCCCACCGAGGCGCGCACATCAAAGCTGTTTGGGCCAATTCTATTTTTTTCCCTTTAGTTGAACTTTTAAGTTCGTTGTCCATTGCCTCATTGTTAGTTTGGGGCGCACTTCAGGCTGCAGGAAAGTCAGAGCAGGAAGTCCGAAATATGTTTGGGCAAATTTTTGCATTTGTTTTCTGGATCAGTCAATTATATCGTCCAATCCGGATGCTGGCAGACAAATTCAATGTCTTGCAACGAGGAACCGTAAGGGCAGAAAGAATTTTTGCTGTACTCGATGAACAAACAGACATACAGCAAGATGGCCGCGACCAAAGCATCAACTTCAATCAGGACCTTCAATTCATTGATGTTGACTTTGCTTATGTGGAAGGGCAGCCGGTTTTGAAGAAGTTGAATTTAACTATCAAACAAGGCGAAACTGTAGCAATAGTAGGGGCAACAGGATCTGGTAAAACAACGCTTGTTAACTTATTGGGCCGCTTTTATGAGCACCAACACGGACAAATCAAAATAGGAGATATCGCTATCGAGGATATTGCACTGAGCACGCTTCGCAAGCACATCGCTATCGTTTTGCAAGATGTTTTCTTGTTTTCAGACACGATCTTTAACAACATTACCCTCGGAGACCCAACTATTTCATTGGAACAGGTCATCGCCGCATCAAAAGCGGTCGGCGCCCATGATTTTATCGATCAGCTGCCACTTAAATATGAACAACCCATAGGAGAGCGTGGCGGTACACTTTCTGTAGGCCAGCGTCAGCTCTTAGCATTTATCAGGGCATATGTTTACAATCCAGAGCTTCTCATTTTGGACGAAGCCACTTCAAGTGTCGATAGCGAGAGTGAAATGTTGATCAAAACGGCTACTGAAAAGCTCACGAAAGGCAGAACATCGATTGTTATTGCACACCGCTTATCTACTATTAGGCAAGCCAATAGAATTGTCGTGATGGAAAAAGGAGAAATCATTGAACAAGGCACTCATGACGAACTGATTTTGCAAAATGCCCATTACAAGAATTTATACGATCGTCAGTATTTCAACCAGCAAGACCAATGAAAAGATTAAAAATAGGCGGCGTACCCGAGCATTTTAATTTACCGTGGCGCTTAGCTATTGAAGAGGGTAAATTTAAAGAGGCAGATATAGAGCTGCATTGGTCTGATATGACTGGCGGCACGGGCCAAATGATCAAAGGCTTGCAAGCGGGCACAATTGATATAGCGGTTTTGCTTACGGAAGGCATTTCTCGGGCCATCTTGAAGGGCCTTGATGCTAAAATTATCTCAGTTTACGTTCAAACGCCTTTGATTTGGGGTATCCACGTTCCTGTAAATCATGGAATTAATGTATTAAGTGACCTCGACAGCAAAACGTTTGCTATTTCAAGAGAAGGCTCGGGCTCACATCTGATGTCATTTGTGTTGGCCCAACAACAAGGCTGGGATCCATCTGCGCTCAGTTTTAATGTGGTTGGCGATGTTTATGGTGGATTATGGGCTTTAAATAATGATGAAGCCCAAGGATTTTTATGGGAACAATATACCACACAACCATTTGTGGATCAAGGCAAATGCAAGCGTATTGGGGAGGTGCTCACGCCTTGGCCATGTTTCGTGATTGCAGTTCGTTCTGAAGTACTCAACAAAGAAGCAGACTTATTGCGTGCTATTTTACACATTGTCCAAACCCGTGCCCAGGAATTAAAAAATAGTTCGGATGCGGCAGAAGTAATCGCGTGGCGCTACGCATTAAAACAAAATGAAGTTCAACAGTGGTTGAATAAAACAGAGTGGTCCTATAGTTCTGATATAGCTACTGCTGATTTTGAAAAAGTAATCAGTACTCTAGGGGAGCTAGATTTAATTTCAGCAGAAGAAGCGCAAGATTGGCAACATAAAATGTTTGCATGAAAACGGCCCTAGTTATCGGTTTTTGGATTTCACTGACTTTGCTTCATGCTCAAACGGGCGTCACACTGCCAACTCTGAATATAAGCCCGCAATTTGTAGCTAATCTTGGCCCTGCAAATAATGAAACATCTGGGCTAGTCTATTTTCACGACACTTTGTTTTCTATCAATGACAGCGGAAATACTCCGGCCTTGTTTGCTATTGATCCGCTTACTGGTGCCACATTGCACACCTGGGCTTTTCTGAATGCTCAAAATATAGATTGGGAAGCACTTGCCGCTTCAAACTCCAAAATATTTATTGGTGATTTTGGCAATAATATGGGTACACGCTCCTTTTTTGAGATTTATCAAGTGACACTTACAGATTTAGCTATTACCGATACGTTGCCGATGCTAAAAAGTACTTTTTATTATCCGGATCAAAGTTCGGGAAGTCTACCAGCGAATGCACATAATTTTGATGCGGAGGCAATGGTTTGGAAGAATGATTCGCTGCATATCTTCTCTAAAAATTGGGAGAATTTTTGGACAAAACACTATGTATTGCCTTCAATGTGGCAAGATACAATAGCCGCCACATTGCTAGATTCTTTTCAAGTGAATGGCCTTATAACTGATGCCGCTTATGACGCACAACATGATCAGTTTTACTTATTGGGTTATCAGCAGCAATCATCTGGGCTCTATAATACATTTATGTGGCTGCTTTGGGATTTTCCAGGTGGCATTTTTGATGGGAAAAGACGTCGATTAGAATTAGGCTCAACGCTTTCGCTCGCTCAAACAGAAGGAATTTGTATCACGGGCGCATATTCTGGGCTCATCAGTGGAGAGCAAATTAATTCGGTCATTACAATACCGCCTAAAATTCATAGTTGGAATGTAGACCAATTGATGTCAACGGATGTCGATTTGGTGTTAAAAGGAGTTTATTTTTCTGATAACACCCTTTATTTACCAGAAGGATTCAAAGAGGTGTTGAGCTTAGTAGACACCACCCGAAAAGTGGTTTTACAAACACAAAAAGGCAAACGCACTTATAATTTGGAGCGCTTGGAACCTGGAACCTACTATTTGTTGGCACATGATTGGACCTACAAATGGCTGAAAAATAACTAAATAGCTTTTTATATTCTATCAGAAGTCTGTATTGTTCAATGAAAACAGGGCTTTGTTCATTTCTTTTGTTGCGAGACGATATAAAGAATAACTTAATTGAACAAAATTTAAAGCCATGTTAGTACTAGCACAATTTGATAACCACTTTTGGTGGGCAATAGCAGCGGTTCTGGGCATCTTAGCAATCATTTTTGCGGTTTTCTTAACCGACAAAAACTAAGCTAGAGCTGTTTTAAAGCTCGTTGAATTTCTTTGTCCTGGGTGTTTACCACTCGGTAATATCCATTTTCTGTGAACAAATGACTTGCTATTTCAGCTTTGAGATTTTGCGCTATTCGCTTTTTGCTATGTGCAAATTCTGCTGCTTGATAAACAATATTGAATTCTTTTTGAGCAAAGCGGGTGAAAGACATCAGCAAAGCATCCGTGACTTTAAATTCTTGTATAAATGTATTGAGATTCGATGACTGAGGATGCTGATTGAGGTAATCAAATGCAAAAGCATTGAACGCCCCTGCCCAAAGCAATTCGGTTAAATACATAGAAGTTCCAGTGGTATCGCCGGGCACAAAAATATCTGGCATGATGCCACCGCCGCCGTAAACTACTCTTCCTTTGCGCGTTTTATATTTCAACGAATCGACAAAAATGCTTGAGTCAGGTTTGAAATATTCGTCGGCATATGCGCGGTCTTCAGCTTCTTTGTAAGCGTCGTAACCATCTTTATAAGGCCGCTGAATGGATCTGCCCGATGGTGTATAATAGCGTGCAACAGTGATGCGGATATTACTGCCGTCGCTGAGTCTTTTATCTTGTTGGATAAGGCCCTTGCCGTAAGATCTGCGCCCAATTATGGTAGCTCGGTCGTTGTCTTGCAAAGCCCCGGCTAATATTTCGCTGGCTGAAGCAGATTGTGCATCGATGAGCACGGCAACCTTGGTAGTTTCAAGGAGGCCCCCAGCAGTAGAAGTGTATTTTTTCTCCTGGCTGTGTAATCCTTTTGAACTTAAAATGATGCGGTTTGCTGGTAGAAATTCGTCGGCAATTTGAATAGCGGTTTCCATTGTTCCGCCGCCGTTTCCGCGCAAGTCTAGGACTAATTTTTTCATGCCAGCTTGCGATAGGCGCGCCGCAGCAGCTTTGAACTCATTGGCTGTTGGTATAGAAAATTGTGCAATTTTGATATAGCCTACTTGGTCTTTAATCATGTAAGCACAGTTTACGGTTTGAATAGGTATGATGCCTCTAGTAAGTGTTTTTTGTAGTTTTTTTCCTTTGCGTAATACAGTGACTTTAACTTGGGTGTTTGGCGCTCCTTTTAAACGACTCATCACTTTTTCGTTGGTCATGAATTTACCACAGGACGGCTTGTTTTCAATAGCAATAATGCGATCTCCTCTTTGTAGCCCGGCTAATTGTGCCGGCGAGAGTTCGTTTACGTGCGTTACACAAATGGTGTCACGGAATAGCAAAAACCGAACGCCTATACCGCCAAAAGAGGCGTTGGTTTGTTCGTCGAGCATTTTGATGTCTTTGGCAGAAACGTAATTGCTGTGTGGGTCGAGTTTATGCAAGAGCTCGGCAATTGTTTCTTCAAAGATTTCTTCTTTATTGATTTTATCTACATATTGCTTATCCAGTACATCAAAGATCTGTTCTAGCTTCTGTATTTCTTTATTGCCAGCAGTAGCAGAGCCAAGTAGGTTTGAGCCCACCCAAATGCCAATTGCAGCTACAAATGTTAAAAGTGCGGGCAACCAATATAATGGCTTAGGACCTTCTTCAGACATCGTCTATGTTTTCAATTTGTTCAACTTCAAGACCCGCTGACCTTAAAAATTCTATACCAGACACATCTTTGTAGGCTTCTTGATAAACAAGTCTTGTGATACCGGATTGTAAGACGAGTTTGCTACAGTCTTTACAAGGAGAGTGGGTCAGATAGAGCGTAGCGTCTTTGCAATTATTTGTGGAACGCGCCACTTTAAGTATGGCGTTTGCCTCGGCGTGTAGCACATACCAATGCGTTTGGTTGTGTTCGTCTTCGCAGCAGTTGTCAAAGCCTGCTGGTGTCCCGTTATAGCCGTCCGAAATGATAATGGCGTCTTTGACAATAATGGCGCCCACTTGTTTGCGTTGGCAATGTGAGAGCCTTGCCCAACTCGCAGCAAGACGCAAATAGGCTTTGTCGTAGCGGTGTTGCTTACTATCTAGTTGTTTATCCTCCATGTCTGATGTGTCCGCCTAAGTATCCGGTAAATGCAAAAAGGATAAATGCAATTACACCAACAATCATAATGAACAATTGAATTTGTTTAGCTTTTTCCCACTTTGCATGATTGGACCATAAGCCGATAATGGATGCTGCGGTCAGTAAGAAAATAAAAATCAAGGTGTTTTCGGCCATTTCTTCGTGAAGATGGATGAGGTTTTCTGAAATGCCGGGTAGATGTTCAACATGTTCTTCAGCTGCTTCCCCTGTAAAATAAGCGAGCATACCGCCGACACCACTGATGAGCAAAAGTAAATATGCGCTAAAAGCTGTATGGAGCTGTGGTTTGAAGTAGGCAATGAATAATAACAATACACCAAAGATGGATCCGAGTATCGGTAGGTGATTGGTTAGTAAGTGGATATAGGCCAAATTCATAAGTGGGGTTTTTTCTTAAAGTTACCGAAAAAATTAGTGTGCGTAGTACGGCGCGATCATGAAATAAACGATAACACCTGTAACCGCGACATATAACCAAATTGGAAAAGCAAATTTTGCCCATTTTTTATGCTTTTGGTAATTGCCTTCCCAAGCGTGTAAGTAGGTAAATAATACAACAGGGATTACGGCTACACTCAAGAAAATATGCGATAACAATAGCAGGATATAAGCAAAGCGCGTTGAACCAACTAATCCAAGTTCTTTCCCGGATAAAACGCCGTTGTGATCTAGGTCTCCATAAATAGTAGAGTCGGAAGTCATGTGGTAGGCCACATAACATAATAGAAACAAGACGCTTAAGACAAGTGCGAGTTGAATGGTTTTTTGGTGTTGTTGAACTTTTCCGTTTTTAATAAAAATGAGCGCTAATAACAACAGGCCACCTGTGACCGCATTGATGCCCGCATAGATTGGAGGCAAAAACGAGAAGTCCACGCCTTCAACTTTGATTCCGAAAAGTGCAGCAACTGCAATTGGGATGATGATGGAAATGGCAATAATCCACTTTCTGAGTCCTGTGTTATTGGTTGGTGTAGTTGTATTCATCTTGAAATAATTGTTTAGCTTCTTTTATCAATCTTTGGTATTCTTTGGTATTGACGCTGAGGTCAGGTTGCACAACTTCATAAACACCGCGCACGTGTCCTTTTTTATCAACAAGCGTAAAGGCCCCAGAATGTGCATATCCACCTAATGCGTCTTCTTCGCGTCCTGCAAAAATAAGAAAGTGTTCGATGCCGAGTTGATGTGTGAAGGTTTCATCCCCAGAAAGAAAGGCCCAATTTTTATTTTGTATGCCGAGTTTGGATTTATGTGCTTTTAAAACGCTCGGAGTGTCGTGTTTGGGATCAATCGTAAAAGAGAGCAATTGCAAGTCTTTAGAATAGCGCTCAAGTGCTTTTTCAACGTTTTTAAGCTGCGTATTCATGATTGGACAAATAGAAGGGCAGGTGGCGAAGAAAAACTCGGAGATCCAAACTTTTCCTTTATAAGTGTCTTTTGTAACTAAAATAGAATCTTCATTGAGAAACTGAAAGTTTGGAATGACTTGGTAAATGGTGTCGGTGATGGTTTTTCCGTCTTGGACGCGGTAGTTGAGATCGTAGTTGCCAAGTATGGGTAGATGTTTGGCGCGTTCTTCTTGACAAGACACAAGGCCGAACAGCAATGAGATCAAGAAGAATAAAATGTTAACGTGTAGCGCGTGTTTTGTCATATTGCTTCATGAGAAGGGCAAGATGCTCTTTCATTTTTCTGATCATGCCTTCTGTGTGCCCATTGAGAACCATTCTGAGGTGGTTCTTTTTATCGAGCAGCATGATCAATTCGTTGTAAGAAATGCCCCCAAAATATTTTTTATCTCTAACAATAAGATCAACCCCATTGTTCTTGTGGTTGAAAAAATCATTGGGATCCGCTAAGACGAGTTGCCACAGTTCAGGGTCGTAGCCCTCTACATTATTACGGAGCATGTCTTGAATGTCTAGGAGTTCTTGTTCAGACACAGGATTACCTAAAGAATCAACGACAAGCGAAAGCATTCTTACTTGTTTGAGCTTTTTACGCTTGTTGGTCCGAAGATCTTTGTAGATCTTTTGTGTCAATGGAAAAAACGCAAGCCCACATTGATAAGGGCAAGTTGTTTGAATGGTGTTGAGTAAGACGACCTGATTTTGGTAGTCTTTTAATGATTTTGTTTGTTTGCCTTTGTGGTTATAAACAGTAAAGGTTGGTGCTTGCACCAACCCATAATCTGCTAATTCTTTGAAACGGTGGTCACAACCACGCGTTGCCATAAAGATGAGAAAAAGCGCTGGGCCAAAAACTAAAGACAATGCTAAAATAGATTTGCCTTTGCTACGGCTCGGTGCGTTTTCGTTCATAATTAAGGAAACATTTTATCCCATGCGCTTCCTACAGCTGTACCCTCGTAAAGAGCGATAAAGATGAGGTAAAGAACAAAAATGAAATAAGGCACAAGAATAACGTTGCGTAAGTATTTGCGTTCGTCGCCGAGGTGCATAAATACCATTACGATATATCCTGCCTTTAATAAAGTAAGTAAGATGAAAATAACTTTAACGGTAGTCCACCAATCTGAAGATTGTTTGATGCTTGCACCGATGAAAACTTCAACAACAGTAATAACTGTGAGTAGTAATGTTACTTTGTAAATTTTTTGACGGATGCTCTTACCAGTTGCTTCGTCGTGATGTCCGTGTAAGGAGTATTCAATTAAGTCGTCTCTTTCCATGATCTGCTTAGCTTTGGAGAATTACAATAAATAAAAGAAGGTAAATACAAAGACCCACACAAGGTCAACGAAGTGCCAGTAAAGACCTGTTTTTTCAACCATTTCGTAGTGACCACGTTTGTGGTAGGTACCTGAAAGTACACCAAGTAAAATGATGATGTTAATGATTACACCTGAAAATACGTGGAAGCCGTGGAAGCCAGTGATGAAGAAGAAGAATTGAGCGTATTGTTGTGGCCCGTATTCGTTTTGTTTCATGTTGGCACCGTAGATTACGCGGTTCTTTTCACCAGCGTAAAGTGCTTCGTAGTAAAGTTTTTCAGCTTCTTTACCTGTGATTTCTTTGCCACCAACTTTGTAAGTTTTGCCACTTTTTTTGATGATTAATTTCATTTCGTGATCAGCAGCTTTGTTGATTTTTGCAACAGAACCATCAGCTAAATGAATTTTACCAGCTTCAAGGTGACCTTTTTCAGCAGCGTGTTGAAATTGGTGCATCAAATCTTCTTTGATAAGGGCACCAACTTTGTGTTTTTTACCAGCTTCAAGAACTTGGAAATTTTCGATTTCGCCGAAATGACCTTTAACAATGGCAACCGAGCCATCTGCTAATTCAATTTTTCCGAACTCAGAACCATGGATAAAGTGAGACCACTCCCATGCCTGAGACCCTAAAAAGAAGAAACCACCAATGACAGTAGCGATCATCCATTTGGTAACACCCTTGCGATCCATGCGGTGGCCAGCTTCTACAGCGAGTACCATTGTAACTGAAGAAACAATTAGGATGAAGGTCATGAGTGCCACATAAAGAAGTGGATAACCGTGCCCTAAGAAAGGCATTGAGTTAAAGGTTTCTTCACCAATTGGCCATGCATCTTGTGCATCATGGCGGGTGAAGCCGTAGGCAATTAATAAGCCACTAAATGTAAGTGCGTCCGACACAAGGAAGAACCACATCATCAATTTACCATAACTTGTTTGGAAAGGGGATTCTTTTCCTCCCCAAAGTGTTTTGGCGTCTAATTGTGCAGAATGTCCGGCCATTTTTAAGAGAAATTTTTGTGCAAGTTTAGTGAATAAAAATCAAAAACACGAGTAAATAAAGCCATAATAGACCTAAAAAATGCCAGAACATGCTACTGAGTCTGAGCGTCAGGTGGTTTTGTGAGGAGAATTTACCTGAGAATGAAGCAATTGCAACTTTTAATAAATAAAGAAGCGCGATGGTCACGTGAAGCAAATGCACGAAACTAATTAAGTACAAATAGGAGGATGCAGAATCAGAAGACTGCATGGCGCTGAGCAAAAGGTGCGGTTTAAGAGCGGTTCCGTTATATTTTAATTGGCGGTTTTCATATTGCAGTTCTTTACCGGAGTAATAGATGGTGAAGTCTTTGCCATATTGACCGCGAGCAAAGAAATCTCCGCGTTTGTCACGGATGTTGAGTGCGAGTTCGCTTAAGCGGAGTTCATCGGAAAAAGTAAATTGTGTGCTGTCGTTTGCATAAAACAGACCAGATTTGAATAACACGGGGCTGCCGTTGTAAATCAACTCTATATGAGGATTGGGTTTTTGAAGGCGCAACGCTGCGGTGCGGTTGGTGCGCTCGAATTGCTTGAAATAAGCCTGGATTTCTTGAAAATCTTGGTCATTAATTGGTTTGCCATTGATCAGAAATTCATTGCCGTCAACGCCAACAAGTTGTCCTTTGAATTTGATTTCGTAGTAATCGCCATAGCGACCGTTGGTCACTAAGATGTCGTTTACTGGATTGATGCCTTTTTCAACGAGCTGCTTGTAGCCTTGAAACTGAAAATAAATGAATGCAGCCCCAAAAAGCAAGGTAGCGCCCATTGAGAGTTTCAGTTGGCTTTGGCGGTCTTTTTTGGCACTTTGTATAGCAAACCAAAATGTAAGACTACTCAAGGCAATAAATAGGGTGCTGAGGTAAAACCCAGTTGGCATTGGGTATTTGAGCCAAAAGGATTTACCCATAGATACGTAATACCCAGAGGTTAAACCGGCAAAGAGCATCACGATACTGAAGATCCCGACATAAACGAGATTTTTCTTCATTTTTTCTTTGACTTCAGGATTTAGGTCATTATTCATGGTAGTTTATTTAAAATTTCTATAAAATTATCGGTGCGATCAAACACATAAATAAATTGGATGATCGGTAAATAAACAAACGAAGCGAACATGAGTTTACGAGCATCTGCAGTTTCACAACTATGATACAATTTATAAGAGAGGTAAAAGAACCAAATGCCTAATAAACTCGCACTAATTAGGGTTACAACGCCAGTCCAGCCAAGAATCCATGGCATGAGGCTAAAAGGGATGAGTGCCAAGGAATAGGCCATTATTTGAAACCCTGACGCTTTGCTTTTGCCGTCTTTGGCAGGTAGAAGTGAAAAACCTGCTTTTTTGTAGTCGTCATAGAGGACCCAAGCGATGGCCCAAAAGTGTGGAAATTGCCATGTAAATTGTACGAAGAATAAGATGCCAGGAACAAAACCAAATGAATTTGTTGCGGCGATAGCACCTAAAAATGGAGGAATTGCTCCGGGAAACGCCCCTACAAATACTGCCCAAGGCGTCATTTGTTTGAGCGGCGTATAAACAAACACGTAACTAATGAAGGCAAGCAGACCAAGCAGGGCACTTTTGGTGTTAATGAGCCAAAGTAGTGAAGTACCAACCACTAAAAATAGAATGACAATCAGATAAGCTTCTTGGAGTGACATTTTTCCGGTTGGCAAGGGCCTGCGGTTGGTGCGCTGCATGATTTTATCTAGGTTGCGCTCCCAGATTTGGTTAGCGCCATTGGAGGCCCCAGTTACGAGCGTTCCGCCTAACATTAAATAAGTGATTTCAGTGAGGTCTGTTCCGCCAGCAAATAAATAACCACTTAGTGCAGATAAGATCACTAAGAACGACAAACGAAACTTGGTAAAAACCAAGTAGGTTTTGAATTTTGAAGGTGATTTTTCAGGCGTTTCAGACATTGCTACAAAATTACGCAATCGGGCGCAAAGGGTTCGAATTATTCTTGGTAATATTCATTTTTTATGAAGTAGTCGAGAAGCGCTTCTTTTAGTAAATGTTGTTGTTGTTGGTGATTCAGTGAAGGAAGTTGCTCATTGAGCTTGAAATGCGGCCATAGATCTGCATCTCTGCCTTCAAATGTGTAATATCCGTAGGGCTCAAGCAGGGTGCAAATGGCGATGTGCATCAGCTCCATTTTTTGTTGTTTTGAAAAGGTTTGGTGTCCCATACCAAGCTCATTGACACCAACGAGAAATAGAAATGTAGACATATCCATGCCAGGGCCGAAGTCCTGCTCAAGGTGTTTTTGTAACTTTTGAAAGCGCAGCTCTATGTCGTGATCCATGATGCAAAAATAAGGATAGCTTGGCGATATTTGGGCACAAAAAAAGGGGTTCCTTTTGAGAACCCCTCCTTTTCATCAATCAACTTCTTATTTCTTCACAAATTGCTTAGCGCTGTTACCAGCAGCTGTAGTAATTTGGATAGTATAGATGCCTGCTTTGAGGTTGTCTACATTGATTTCTTGTGTTAGGCCGTTTCCAGCAAACTGAGCAACAACTTTACCGCTAAGATCAACAATACTGATATTTTGCATGTTGTCGTTAGCTTTGATTGTCATGATGCTATTTACAGGGTTAGGGTAGATAGAAACGTTGTTGTTTAATTCTTCTACACCTGCTTGGCAATCTGAACAGCTTTCCCAACATACTTCAGGAACTGTAGCTGTTGCAGCAACAGTGTAAGCACGGTTTGTGAAGCCACCATTGGTAACAGTACAAGACTCACCACCAACAAATTGCTCAGAAACGTTCCAGCCATCAACTGTAAATTTGTATTCAATATCACCAGCCGCGATTGGAACTGTAACGTCCCATACGTTATCACCGTTAGCATCAGCCATTGGCGTACAAGTACCACACCATCCGTTGAATGTACCGTTTAAGAAAACACCAGCAGTAGTTGAACCACCACCTGTTACGTAGTCATTCATGTCTACGGCGAATGTAATATCGTTTGTACAAACATCACAGCTTGCAAAACATACATTTGGTAAGTTGATATCACCAGCAACTACGTGGTAACGGTTGTTGAAACCATCGTTGATTGGGTCAATACAAGTTTCTGTTCCAGTGAATTCTTCTTGTGCATTCCAGCCATCGATCGTGAATTTGTATTCAATTGCACCTGGAGCTAATGGAAGTGTAACTTCCCAGTTACCGTTACCCATGTCTGTCATTGGGTTACAAGTACCACACCAGTTGTTGAATGAACCATTTACGAAAACACCACCTGTTAAAGAACCAGTGTATTGTGACATGTCAACGCGGAATTTAACGTCGTAATCTTGTACTGGAAGCGGAGTCGTTCTTTGGTAAACAAAACGCCACCATCCTGGACCAAAATTGATGTCTGCTGTCATAGTGTTACCACCATTTGAAATAGCTACGTTGTAAGTAATTGAACTTGCAGCAGCGCCTGGGTTAGCGATTTCACCACCGTTAATTACTTTAGCTAAACCGATATGAGCACCTAAACCATTTACAGTAAGTGTTCCGGCTGTTGCGTCATAGGCATAAGTAGCAGCACCACCCACGTGTGGAGCAACTGGAGCACCACATTGGTCTGGTGAAACACCTTGCCATCCTTCTAACCAAGTAGCACCGTTCATGTAGTGCGTCATGGTTCCGTTAGCTTCGAATTTAATAGAGTCGTCGAAAAGACAAGCGCGTGTGGTGACATCACCAGCACCGTTAGACCACCAGCTGATATCGCCAAGGTTAGGACCAACACCAAGTGCACCCGCTTGTGGAGCGAGTTTCCATGTGCCTTCTACCTGAGCGGTAAAGCTTAAAACTGGTGCAAAAAGCAAAAAGTACAGTTTTTTCATGTTGTTAATTTTTAGGGTTTTTAGAGTTTCTAAATTAGAAAGTTTGCGTTAAATATAGTAAAAAATACAATAAGCAAGAAAAATAGGGCTTAATACGTTAATAATCAATCGAAATTTATGTCGTTCTCCAATTCAAAAACGAGCTTTCCTTCGCCACAATTTATTTCAAATGTTCCTTTTTCAGCACGCCATTTGCCATCAATTGCAATACGTTTAAGGCTATTCGCATCAAATTTAAAGTACAGTGTTTTATTTTCACCTGGATTTAAGGTTGTTTTAGTAAATCCGATGAGTCTTTTTTCTTCAGGGCTTGTACTTGCATAAAGATCACTGAGATAAACTGGAACAAGTGTTTTAACCTGTTTTTGGTTCGGGTTACTTACTGTTACTGAAATCGTAAAGCTTCCGTCTTTTTCATTCGTGCTTTCAAATTTTGCTTTACCGATTTGCGCATTGTTATACGACAAACCAAAGCCAAAGTCCCACTGCGGGTTGTAGGCCGAAAAGTCACCAGATTTAGAGCGGTCAACGCTGCGCGGATGGTCATAGAATTCAATCACGCCGTC
>JBEDCS010000081.1:0-4488 GCA_041176605.1 Bacteroidota bacterium | reverse complement strand
AGGAGCATGCTGTGGTTGTCTGTGCCACCTGAGACGATGTTGTAGCCCAATTTAACAAGCTCTGCGGCAAAAGTTGCAGCGTTTGTCTTGACTTGTTGCATGTATATCTTGTATGAAGGGTCAAGCGCCTCGCCAAAAGCAACCGCTTTAGCTGCAATAACGTGTTCTAATGGCCCGCCTTGAATTCCGGGGAATACTGCTGCATCAAGGAGTGCACCCATAGATTTGAGGTTGCCATTGTTCCAACGCAAACCAAATGGGTTTTCAAAGTTATGACGCAACATAATGATACCACCGCGCGGACCTCTTAGTGTTTTGTGTGTGGTGGAGGTAACAATGTGGCAATGTTCGAGCGGGTCATTGAGTAGGCCTGCTGCAATAAGGCCAGCAGGATGCGAGATGTCTGCCAAAACAAGCGCACCCACTTCATCTGCTACTTTTCGGATGCGTGCGTAGTCCCAATCTCTTGAATAGGCCGATGCACCACAAATGATCATTTTTGGTTTTTCACGACGTGCGGTTTCCTCCATCATGTCGTAGTCTACTAAGCCAGTTTCTTTAGACACTCCATAAAAAAATGGTTTGTATAATTTCCCTGAAAAATTGACAGGCGAGCCATGGGTGAGGTGGCCACCATGAGAGAGGTCGAAACCTAAAATTTTGTCACCGGGTTGTAAGCAAGCCAAAAAAACCGCCGCATTGGCTTGGGCGCCTGAGTGTGGTTGTACGTTTGCCCAAGTGGCACCGAAAAGTTGACACAAGCGGTCAATGGCGAGTTGCTCTACTTTGTCCACAACCTCACAGCCGCCATAATATCGTTTACCAGGAAGACCTTCAGCATATTTATTGGTTAAAACTGAGCCCATGGCCTGCATGACATCTTCACTCACAAAGTTTTCAGATGCGATAAGTTCGATGCCATGTAATTGACGTTGTTTTTCAGCGTTAATTAAATCAAAAATTGCTTGGTCTTTCATGTTTTTTTAATTTTTTACAAATATGAGAAGAATGCTTTAGATAGTAGGTTTTAAGCATGAATAATTCGCCTAATTTCGAACAGTTTGTGTGTTTCAAGTTGGGCAGCTTCATTGAAAATTCCACTTGGTGTCAGTTGGTCAACTCTTACTTGCCCAGATGCATGAATGATGTGGAGTTCAGGTGTAATGAGGCCAACATGATGAATATGGCCTTTGGCATTGATGAAAAATGCGAGGTCAAGAGCCGCGCGCTCTTCATAGGATATAACGGTGCCATGTTCCGCTTGCTGATAGGCATCTCGGGGTAGGTTGTAATCGAGTTGCCTAAGGATATTTTGAACAAAGCCAGAGCAATCAATACCGAAAATACTGCGCCCTCCCCAAAGGTAAGGTGTGTTTAAAAATGACCTTATGTAATTCCAGATGTTGGATGTATTAAATGGGAGTGAAGCTGAGGCGTCATTAGGCCCCGTTAATTCGTAGTTGAAGTCGCCGATGTTAAACTTGCTTTGATGACCAATCCAACTGCCTCCGGATATCAGTTGCGTGCCCATAGGACCATCTATATGGAGTAGCTGCAAGGGATTGGCTTTTTGGTCGTCTTGCCAGCGCCTGAGTTCTTTTAAGGTCAGTGGTAAGACCTGTTTAAAATCAATAAAACCTTCATAGCCATCGTGCAGCGTGCGCACGTGTAGCCATGGATGGCACATTTCAAGTATTTCTATGGGCTCTCCAAACAGTAATTGGGTACATTGTTCTGACGCATCTTTGGGTTCGGTGCGCACGGGTATAACAGCCAATGCACAAAAAGCATATTGCTGCTTTGCTGTTATCCATTTGATTTTCTCACTCATTGCTTCAAAATTAGCATTTTCGAGGCGATATTTGACTAATTTTACCATATGAAATCTGAGCAAAAGCCATTGATATTAGTTACCAATGACGATGGAATTGGCGCTAAAGGCCTTGCTTCTTTGGTTGCGGTTGCCCAGCGCTTTGGTGAAGTGGTTGTTGTTGCACCTGATAAACCGCAATCGGGTATGGGCCACGCCATCACCATTCACGACCCATTGCGCTTAATGGAAAGTAAACAACATGCTCCGTCTGTCGCTTATGCCTGCAGTGGTACTCCTGTGGATTGCGTCAAACTTGGCATTTATGAAGTATTGAAAAGCAAGCCAGATTTAATTCTGTCGGGGGTAAACCATGGTGAAAATTCCTCGACCAACGTGCTTTATTCAGGCACCATGTCTGCTGCCATTGAAGGAGCCATGGAAGGAATTCCATCGATAGGCTTTTCTTTGAGCAATTTTGCACCTGATGCCGATTTCAGCCCCACACAATTTTACATCGATCAAATATTGCAGCTTTTTTTCAAAAATGGCATGCCAGCCAATTCATGTCTAAATGTCAATATTCCAGATCTTCCGCTAGAGGCTATTAAAGGCATTAAAATTGCCAAACAAGCACATGCTTATTGGGCTGATCGCTTCGAAAAACGCCTTGATCAATATGGCCGCACTTATTTTTGGCTGAGCGGAGAATTCGCAGATCTAGACCAAAGACCAGACACCGATTTACACGCGCTTAAATCGGGCTACGTAAGCGTTGTTCCAACACATTTTGACCTCACGGCCTATGCGCACATTCAAACTTTAAAATCTTGGGAAAATGAAACAAAACCTCAATAGCGCTTTTTTTAAGGGGCTGGCTATCGGTGCGTTGTCACCTTTAATTTGCTTGCCAATCATCGTATTTATTCTGGCGCAATCTTACGGTCAGAGTTTTCAGTATTTATGGCATCAAACGCTTGAATTTCCTGAGTTTTCAAGCCGCTATTTATCGCTGGGTTTGATCGGGAATTTAGGATGGTTTTACTTTTTTCTAAATCGAGAGCAATATTTTATTACCCGAGGCATCGTTTTTGGCATGTTGCTTTATGCACCATTCATGATTTACGTCAACCTTTTTTAATTTGGAGTGAAAGTAAATCCTCAAATTTATATACTGACTGGCGAAGCATCCGGCGACCTACACGCAGCAAATTTAGTCGCTGCTTGGAAGCAAATTGCACCTCAAATTCAATTTCGGGCTTGGGGTGGAGATCGCCTTATGGCCGAAGGTGTTCAAATAGACAAGCATATTCGAGAGTTGAGCTTCATGGGTTTCTGGGAAGTATTTAAAAATCTTTGGGTCATACGCAAACAGTTCAAGACGATTCAGCAACAATTGCTAGCTCAGCAACCAGACCTACTTATTTTAGTAGATTATCCCGGATTTAATTTACGCATCGCTAAATGGGCCAAAGATCACGACATCAAAGTACTCTATTATATTTCACCTACTGTTTGGGCCTGGAAGCAAAAAAGGGTTTTTGACATTCAAAAATATGTAGATCAACTTTATTGTATTTTGCCATTTGAACCATCATTTTATGCCAAATTTGGCTTAAATGTTGCATATTATGGACATCCTTTATTAGATGAAATAGAAAGGTATCGCAGTTTGGGAACAGTGCACCCAAAATATGAAAAACCTGTTTTAGCATTGCTGCCTGGTTCCAGAAAACAAGAACTACAACGGCTGCTTCCGCTGATGCTCGAGGCCTCCAAAAAGTTTGAAAACACACATCAAATCGTCTTGGTTTGCGCTCCGCACATTCCTTTAGAACATTATGAGTCTTTTGGCTTAAGACCGTCCATTACTTGTGTGCAAAGCCACACCTACGATACGCTTAGTATTGCCGATATGGCACTTGTCACATCAGGTACAGCTACCCTAGAGACAGCGCTTTTTGAGGTGCCTCAGGTTGTTTGCTACCGAAGTTCAGCAATTTCTGTTTGGCTGGCAAGAAAGCTCGTTCAAATCAAATTCATCTCATTGGTCAATTTAATTTTGGATCAAAAAGTTGTCACTGAACTCATTCAAGAAAGTTGTACTCCTGAAAATATGTGTGCTGAACTCGAACTAGTTGCACCAAACACCCCAGGACGTTCTGCCCAAATTGAACACTACCAGACACTTAAATCCCAACTTCAGTTGCAAGAAGCCCCAAGTAGTTTAGTCGCAAAATCAATGAATTCTTTTTTATGAATAAACTAGGTTTCTTGAGTTTCTTAGTTTGGTTTTGCTTTTCTCTGAGTGCTCAAACCATCCGTATTGGTTTATTTACCGGATCCAAAATCAAAGAATTGCAGTTGCAAGTAGGTCAAGGAACGTATTTACTTCAAAACAAAGACGACCAAACGGGTGGTGGTGCCTTTAAAATTTTGAATCCAACCGAGCCCTATCAATTCAAAATTTACAATGGAATGGTTCAGGTACTTTCAAAAGGCCAACTGCAATTACAAGCAGCTTCCATTCTCTTGACACAAAAGTCTCAAGAAGATTTCTGTAATTGGACTGTTTTGAGCCCAGCAGCAAAAATGAGGTCCTATGAAGGTGATTTTGAAATAAGCATCATCAAAGGAGAATTGCGTTTGATCAACATCCTCGATATTGAAACTTATCT
>JBEDCS010000080.1:0-5029 GCA_041176605.1 Bacteroidota bacterium | reverse complement strand
TCATCGCTTCATTTTCAACTTCGTGAAATAATAGATGGCGCCGGTGAGGGTGAGGCTGAAGAAAATGGTCCAGGTCCAAGACAAGATAAAGTCGCCGTTGACAAAACTTTGGAACATTTCCTGGAATTGTACGCCTGAGAGGAGTGTGAGGAGGAGGGTCATCATGAGGTCGCTGTTTTCTTGGCGGTTGGCGATGAGTTCTTCTTTGAGGTCGTCTAAGGTTTGAATGTTGTTTTCGAGATTTGATTTGTAAATGTGTAGGCCTCTGTGATCGGTTCCAAATTCGTATAAGTCTTTTTCGCTCGGATATTGGAAGATATTTGGCAGGTAGTTGTCATTGAGCCAGTGGTCAATTTCGGTGCGTACTTTTCTGAGCTCAGTTAAAGCAATTTGACCTTTGGGATTTTTGTTTTGGTATAAATTTTCAATGGCGAAATCTATTTGGTTCAAGGTAAACTCGTTGTTTACTAAAACCATGTTGGGAATGAGTAAGTAGGGGCTGATGCCAATGGAATCTAGGGTAGACGCAAACATTTCGTCTTCATGGCAAGCACAGAGCAAAATGCCACGGTTCAGTAACAGCAAGTAGTTTTCATTGGCTTTGCGCGGTATGAGCGTGTCCGTGACCTCATCAAAATCCATGCGTTCGAAATCAAAAATACCGAGTGCAAACCCACAAAAAATATTGTTGATGGCTTGGAAGATAGGGTCGTCGTAGTAGGTGCGTTCGTATTGCTGTTCGGCGAGTTCGTGCCCTTCGCTGTGGCGCTTGAGGTTGAGATAGAATGCAGACCAATCAAATGAGATAGCGCTGTCTTCAAAATCAATAAAAGCGGTGTCTGTTTGTAATATTCCACTCAGGATTTCAATGGGTGCAGTTGCCTCAAAAGAGAGCAGGTGTCTGATGAATGCTTCAAAACCACATTTTGTAATTGCTGGCGTACTGAATTCAATGGAATCGATCATGTGCACATCTTCTTGCTTGCTTCCAAAGAAGTTCAAGAGTTTGATGCATTCAATTTCAGTGAAGTAATTGTCGTCATCTGTAGAGAAGACTACACTCCATGTGGATGTGTTTGCGTTGAGGGCTTTGGATCGGCTTACATGTAATTTGGCACGCACTTCTTGGCGAACAGAAACGCGCTGATGCCGCTTTCCTTCAGAAAGGAAATTATACTGCTCAGCAAAATGAATGGTAATGGGCAAAACCCCGAGTTGTTCTTGAAATTGGCTTTCAAAGGGTCTTCTTTTTTGGAAATGTGCAGAAAGTAAATCTGTTTCGTAGGAATAAAACTCCGGACAAAGTTTGCCATGTTGGCCATCAGGGTCTTGTCGGGTGAATTGAACACAAACCGCTGCTTTTTTCATTCGGATTTGCGGTTTTTCCAGCTGAGCAATGGCTGTAAGTGGGACTTGATTCATTTGAGAAATTGTTAGGAGTTCTTGTTGCATTCGGATAAACGCTGGATGTTTTGTTGGTTGGTCTATACCCAACCCAATATAAAATTCTTTTAGAAAGTTGACTAAGAGGTCTGTTTCAAGGGTGTGGTGCTGTATGTCTGCAATCGGGAAAGTTAGTAAAAATAAGTTGTCGACCTCTTTTTTGCCAGCGGCTAAAGCGGGTTGTGTATATTGAATTGGAACTGCTTTGGCGCCGAGGTGTTCAAATATTTGAAGTCGGGCAACGGGGTCAATAGAATCGGTAGGTGTGCGCCACGGAATATTCGATTCAAAGAGCAATGCTTTGGTCTGAAATTTATAAAGCTTCTGAATGTCTTTAATGGCCATTGGCAACAACTCCTTGATCAACTTTTTGGCAATTCCTTTTCCACGACTTTGTTGACTTACGGCTATGTAAATGAGGTGAACAACGCCCGAGGAAGGGTAGAAATCAGCAACCAAACCAGCTGTCGGTTCAGAAACGTTGTCAAAAACTACAAAAGTCTTTGGTTTGGCATCGGTTTGGCAAATGCGAAGTTTGATGTCGTCCCAATCTTCGCGTTCGTGGGTGTCTGGAAATGCCTGCTCATAAATGGCTTGAAATGCCGCCATGCAAGCCTGGTGCTTGGTGTAGGTTTGTTGGTCGTGTATGAGCAGTTCTAAAATCAATTTGGATAGGTTTGAATTAATTTTAGCTTACCACCTCATTTGAAAGCCTACATTCAAATTGTAGAAATACAGATCAATGGGTAGGGGCCTGTAGTAATCGATGTTTTGGTCGTAATGCAAAACCATCGACAAATGCTTGCTGATCTCAAAATTGAGGTTCATATCCAAAAACCAGCGTGGCTGCGTAAAGTGTGCAAAGGCGTCGTTCATCGGAAACTGCACAAAAGTAAGGGCACTGAAGTCAATCCCTTTTTTGAGTTGAACAGCGGTTTTGGCAGAGAAGTTTAGCCTCGGAATCGATCGATAAACGATGTCTGTAGAACCTCCTCCAAATGCATAGCTACTGAGGTTTGGGTTCCATTTTTCGTATTCGTAAAAAGCACCAATACTCATGAAAAGGTCATCTGTTTTGTCGTCCCAGAATTTAAAGCGGGCATTACAGCCTGCTAAAGCTCTATTTTGCATTCCCCAAATGCCATTCCATTGATACTGCACAAAGTAGTCGGGTGCAATGCGCTTTTTATCGTTGTTTCTTAGGCGAAGCTGAAAATAACCGTTGTTTTCTAAAATGGCCTTGCCGTTGAACGAAGCATCGGTATTCACAAGCGCAATCAGGACTTGATCATTTTTAAAAAACCTATCGTATTCAGCAACGTTTGTGAGTTCAAGTAGGTTCTTCTTTTGCTTGTCACTAGAAAAGCTGACATTCCATGCAAACAACTGCTTGCGAGGAATGGAATCTTGTCCGTTCTCGCGGTCGACTGTCAAAATTTGTGCATTCGTATTGTTTAATAAGCAGATTATGATGAGTAAGAATATATTTTTCATTTATATTCGCTTTATTTAAAATTTGATTAAAATGAATGAAAATAACGATAATTTGAAATTAATTAACAAGCTCAGCGCTATGTTTATTGTGTTAAGTGCAATTAGCATCGGGATTGAAGCAAGTTTAAATGCAAAGGAACAATTTCTAAATATCTTTTATGTACTAGACATCTTCATCATTGCCTATTTTACCTTTGAATTGGTTGTGCGGGTAGGCTACAATGATAAGCCTCTAAAACAGTTCTTTCCCGCTTTAAAAAGTTACCTTGCTAAGGAGAAAAAGGTAAATTTAGATGCTGAGAAAGCACTCATTGAAGAATGGCTGTGGTTGATTTTTGATGGTATGTTGGTCATTATGGGTTTCATTGCTTTGTTCCGCCATTTGGTAGAACATCCACAACTCATTCTATTACTTCGTTTGTTCAGGGTGTTTAGAATTTTCAGAATTTTCGAACTCAACCAAACCCTCAAAGACATCGAAAAGAAAATCATTTCAGTTGTACCCACAATTGCCACCTTCTTGGTCTTGATTTTTCTCATCTTGTACGCATACGCCATTGTTGGGATGTACATGTATGATTTTCAGAAATATGAAACAATTGATTTTTCTGGTGTATATGCGGCAATGACGAGTTTATTTGTGATGATGACCAATGGTTGGTCCGATACATTGATTGAACTTCGTTCGCATCATATTGTACCAAATATATATTCTGACATCTATATTATTTCCTTCTTTATTTTCTCGGTTTTGGTTACACTGAATGTTTTCTTAGCGGTTATGACATCTCAAATTCAGGATAAAATTGAGAAAGATTTGGCAAAAGATAAAGAGGAGCTATTAGAGAATGACCAAGAAATACTAAGAGCTGAAAGTCTTCAGCAAACTCAAATAAAAGCATTGAATGAAAAGTTAGATTCAATACTTAAGCAATTGGAAAAGAGATAATCTTTAGGTGTAGAAACAAATCTGATTCAACTTTAGATCTAATTTAAATAGGTTTCATTCACCCAACCGGTGTCGATTTTATCTGTTACGTAGACCCAGGTATTCTCTCCAATTACTTGACTCGAATCATTGATTTGCCAGATAGAATCATTTTGTATCATGAGTTTGATGATTTCCCCATCTGTGCCTGCTGAACTTCGCAAATTGAGGCCCTCAGTATTGATGATTTTACCTGAATTTGAGTCATTACTTTTTTGAGCATCATCGCCGATAAAACCGAAATAATTGAGTGCGCCGTATACTATCGCAAAAAGGATGAGCCATGTAAGAATTTGAACCAAACATCCTGGTTTTTTAGTAGGTTCAGTGGGTTCAATATCATTGATCATTCGATCAATTTCTATCTGTTTTCTTGTAATATTACGTCTCTTTTCATCTAAATCTGATGAAGAAAAACTGGAGGATGTTGATGAAGTATCTTCTGAAGAACTCGAGCTACTTGAAGAACCAAAAAGACCACTTGATTTTGGGGTTCTAGAAGACGCTTTGAATGCATCCGCTTGGTATTGGTTTTGAACACGAAAGACTTTGATGTCTGCTTGATAAGGATTGGTTACCTCAAAGGCCTTGTAATCAGCTTGATAGACATTGCTTACAATAAAAACTTTTTCGTCTGCCGCATATTGATTGTCCACAAAATAGACTTTTTTATCGGCTTGATACTGGTTGTTGACAAGAAAAATTTTAGGCATATTCAAGTTTTTACCAAATTAACAAATTATTGTTTTTATCCACAACCCTTACAACTGCGCTAGAAGTTTTTATATATTTGAGAATGACCAAACTGCTATTCAATAGAAGCAATTCTATGAATGATACTTTACTCGGACAACAACTTCAAAAAAGGTCCTGTAACCTCCGAAGCGCGGTTTGCTTTTATCTATTCCAACCCAATTACGGTTACTGATGCCGTATCCATCAAAAGTAAATAACTATGGAACAACCAACCTATTTAAAAGAAGTAAGTAAAGTCACTCAATTTTTATGGTGGTGCGCAGGTGCTGATGCCTATTTTCTGTCAAAAGCACCGATGCAAGACCGCGTCAAATATGCCGGAATAGGTGGTATTGTTTTGTGTACAGG
>JBEDCS010000079.1:0-4655 GCA_041176605.1 Bacteroidota bacterium | reverse complement strand
ATATATGTGCTCAGCATATTTTTTTCCATGGCATTGACATCCATGAGTGCTGGTTCCTGCTTCATTGGAGTCAGCGCATAGGCCATACCAACTTGTTTGATGAAGCCCGCACTAAGTAAAGCAATAGCAAAAGAAGAACCGCGGTTACTTGAGAAATAAATACCGCGCTCCCAATTGTTATTAGCCACGACATCCATCATCATGACTTCTTCTCTTGTAAGCGCTTGATCTCTTTCTGGATCAAACTCAAATTCAATCTCGTTGCTGATTTTATTTGCTTTTACCTTAGCGTCAAGAACACCTGAATTGACTGCATTTTGACGGTCCACTTTGAGGGCGAAACGTGTAGAAGGGAAGAAACTGAACTTGTTTTGTTCATCAATGATCATGTTGGCATCGTCACGGACAAAAGCCATCGCATCAGCGAAATCTACAGTAGACCAAATGCGTTCAAATTGATCGAGCAATTCTTGCAAAGACTGACCACTGTTGTTTTTGAATTCAACTTGTCCATTGCGAGCCGCTTCAAACAGTTTAAATACATTTTGGTATTTAGCAATGGTAGCATTGACCATATCTGTAGAGTCTGTGTTGGCAATTTGCATTTTAAGCGTTTCCATTTCTGGGCTTTTTGCCACAACATCTGCAAACAAAAGACGAGCTTGTTGATCAAAATAACCAGCGGCTTGGCGGGCGTCTGCAGGGTTGTGTTCCAAGCGCAGTTCAAGTACTTTTTTAATGATTTCTTCAGATGGGTTCTGAGAGAATAATTGCAACAAAGGCATGAAGTAAACCTGATCGGTGTTACCTGCATACATCAAAATCTGGTCTTCGCGGAATTTGATTGGTAATGGATCAGACTCATAGGTCTTGAGTTTCATTTGATTGGTATACCAGTCCGTACCCATCAAAGAGAGGTTACACACCCTGACATCGGTGCGCTTACCTTCCACTTCTTGAAGGTACCAAAGTGGGAAGGTGTCGTTGTCGCCGTTGGTGAATAAAATACCATTTTTACCACAAGACTCAAGGTAGTTGTAAGCTAAATCGCGGGCAGTAGTTTTGCCACTGCGATCGTGGTCATCCCAACCTTGTGCACCCATAATGACAGGCACGGTAAGGCCAAGCGCAGCTGCGAAAGCCGCACGAGTTTGGGCAGTAGGCACCACTTTTTTGAGCAGGTCAAAAATGGCGTAAACACCAATTCCAATCCAGAGCGCAAAGAAATAGAATGAACCTGAATAAGCGTAGTCCCGCTCACGTGGTTCGTATGGTTTTTGGTTCAAGTAAACTACAATGGCTAAACCTGTAAACAAGAATGCCAGGGTTACAATGAATGCGTCTTTTGGCATGCGGCGGTAATGGAACACCAAACCGATAAGGGCCAAAATAAGTGGCAAGAAGAAGAATTTGTTGTGTGCGGTGTTTTCAGTGGTGTAGTATGGCGTATGTTCTTGGCTACCAAGACGCGCTTCGTCGAGGATGCTGATGCCTGAAATCCAGTTGCCGTGCATGTTGTCGCCGTGTCCTTGGATGTCGTTCTGACGGCCCGCAAAGTTCCACATGAAGTAACGGATATACATCCAGTTCACTTGGTAACGGAAGAAATAAGTGAGGTTTTCACCCATTGTAGGCAGGCGTTTGCCATCGCGACCAATTTCAGTACTGGCACCGTCATTTTCGTTATAGCCAGACCATTTGGCATAAAGTTGTTTGTGTAAACCTGCAGACGCGCCTTCGCCGTTATACATTCTAGGGAAGAAAGTCGTTTGGGCATAAGTAGGTACTGCACCTTCGCGGATACTTGCATTACTTTCGTAGTATTTCTCCTCGATACTGTAAGCACCTTTATTGGCACGAATCCAGGCTTCGGCATCTGCTTCCTTGGTAAAGGCTTTCACCTCTACATCGTTTTCAATCACTACAAAGCGGCGGATGTAATAAGCGGAAAGATCTTTCCAAGCTGAACGGTCAAGAATTTTCGGCCCTTCTTCGGTCATCTCTTCGCCATTGCGGAATGAGTTCCAGTGCGGACCAAAAAGAATAGGTGCAGACCCATATTGCTCGCGCTTGAGGTAAGAGTGTAAGGTAACCAAGTTCTCAGGGTCGTTTTCGTCTAGAGGCGTGTTGGCATTAGAACGGATGACAATCACGGCAAAAGAACCATAACCAATCAAGAGCATTACAAGGCCCATAGCAGCGTTGTAAAGCACCGTTTTGCTGGTTTTATAAGCATAGCGCACTACATACAAACAAGCAGCAATCAGTAATACAAAGAAAAAGATGGTACCGCTGTAAAATGGCAACCCAATACTATTTACAAAAGCAACCTCAAAGTTGGATGCCATCGCGATACTACCAGGAATAACGCCTTCTTGGATAAAGCCAAGTGTGACAATAGAAAGCAAGCCCGTGATGAGTAAGCCCTTGACAGAAACTTGTTCTTGGGTACGGAAATAAAGCATATAACCCATTGCAGGCACCACAAGAATACCGAGTAAGTGGACACCAATAGCGAGGCCCAATAAGAAAAAGATGAGTAGCAACCAGCGGTTCGGGCGCAATTCAGTGAGGCGCCCACCATGGCTTGCCTCTTCCATTTCTTCATCCCACTTTAAGATAGCCCAAAAGATAACTGCCGTAAAGAGTGAAGCCATCGCATAAACCTCTCCTTCAACCGCTGAAAACCAGAACGAGTCAGAGAAAGTATAGGCCAAAGCACCAATGCTGGCAGCAGAAAAAATAGCAAATTGGTTGCCGCCAGTAAGGGTTTCCCCTTGTTTGAGCACAATTTTTTTAATGAGTAGGGTGAGTGACCAAAACATGAAAAGGATGGTCAAGGAGCTCGAAATAGCAGAAAGTGCGTTGATATAAACCGCTACATTTTCAGGAGCAGCAAAAAATGAGAACAAACGCCCGAGTACCATGAAAAGCGGCGCGCCCGGTGGGTGACCAACCTCTAGTTTGTAGGCAGCAGTGATGTATTCACCACAGTCCCAGAGACTTGCAGTTGGTTCGATAGTCATGAGGTAAACCGCCGAGGCAATTGCAAAAATAAACCAGCCAAGGTAATTGTTCCATTTTGAGTAAGTCATGAGCTCAGTTTGAAGTGTTTAAGTATTGCGAATTTAAGAATAATCAGACTAAAAACGTAAGATCAGAACAATAGTGGGCCTTGCGGAGAAAAACCTTGCTAAACACCGCAAAAAATGCGGAGAAAATGTTGTATATTTACCGCATAAAGGATTATACAATGGCACGATACATTCACCAGCTCAAAAAATGGCCTCATTTTTATTGGGAAGAACAGCGCTTCATAAGCTTGCTCAGCGAAGTCAGCAAACTACAAGGAAAGTTGTTAGGTAAGGTTGAAATGCTTGGCTTTGAGCTTAAAGAAAAGGCAAATTTGGAAACACTTATTCTTGATATTGTGCGCTCCTCTGAAATTGAAGGTGAAATTTTAAATCCGGAGCAAGTACGTTCGTCAATTGCACTGAGGCTAGGGCTTGAAGATGCCGGTTTGCCACATTCAGACCGGCACATCGACGGCATTGTCCAAATGATGCTAGATGCCACCCAAAATAATGGTAATGAGATAGACATAAATCGTTTATTTGCATGGCATGGCGCTTTATTTCCGATAGGCCGAAGCGGTTTGTATCAAATAGAGGTAGCACAATGGCGCACCGGTGAAATGCAAGTGGTTTCAGGTGGAATGGGCAGAGAAGTCATACATTTTCAAGCGCCACCACCACAGCATCTTGCCAAAGAAATGCAAGTTTATTTGGAATGGTTTAATTCAAACGCTGTACAAGACCCGATTTTAAAGGCAGCGCTTGCTCATTTTTGGTTCGTGACTATCCACCCATTTGATGATGGTAACGGTAGAATTGCTCGCGCAATCACAGACTTGCAACTTTCAAGGGCCGATGGTGTTAATCAACGGTTTTACAGTATGTCTGCGCAAATCATGAAAGAAAGAAAAGCGTACTACCAAATTTTAGAAAAAACACAAAAAGGTGATTTAGACCTGACGCCATGGATAGTTTGGTTCTTAGACTGCTTAAAAAAAGCAATCATCTCCTCACAAAACATCATTGATAGCGTCATCAACAAACATCAATTCTGGGCAAATAATTCAGCAGTCATCAGTAATGAACGCCAACAAAAAATGTTAAATAAACTCTTAGATGATTTTGATGGGAATCTGACTAGCTCGAAATGGGCAAAAATGACTAAATGTTCTGCAGACAGTGCATTGCGAGATATCAATGATCTGGTTCAGAAAGGCATTTTAGTAAAAGCAGTATCTGGGGGCAGAAGCACGCATTATATTTTGAAAAATTAACCCAAGTCTTTTGCAGTAATAAAAAATCTTATTAAATTTGCACTCGTTCCAAACGAAGCACTGGCCCATGGTGTAACTGGCAACACGTCTGATTTTGGTTCAGAAGAGTCTAGGTTCGAGCCCTAGTGGGCCAACAAAAAAAGCCTCCACATTGTGGGGGCTTTTTTTATGGATTGCATTTAAATCTTACTTGAACAGTCTAAACACTTTCAAAGACATGAGAGGGTCTTGGGTAGGCATGTTGTTTGGATCTCCGGGGGGTGCTGTAAATGACATCATTACCATAGAGATTTCATTGTCCAATTTG
>JBEDCS010000078.1:0-9880 GCA_041176605.1 Bacteroidota bacterium | reverse complement strand
AAATTAAGCACCTTCAAGTTAGATAATGAGAACAGACCTTCGCCAAAATCTTCTATGGCATTGGCATATAAATCAAGGGATTGTAGAAGCTGAAGATTTGAAATCTGTTCGGGGATTTTAGTGATGTCATTGCGATCAAGATGCAATTCTTCTAGTTGTGTTAGGCTGGTCAATTCTAGCGGAAATACCAAAATTTTATTGCGGCCAAGGTTGAGTTTTTTTAAGGCCTCCAAATGCATAAAATCATCTGGCAAGGTTTGAATTTTATTTTTAGATAGATCTAAGTATTCAAGATTTCGATACAGCAACAATTGTTGCGGAATGGAATCCCATTTTAGGCCTGAACAATCTAACGCTTTTACGCTTAGCGGATCTTGTTTGAGAGCCTCAGTCCAACTCAATGTTTGAGCAGATACCAGATCTAATGTGGCAAAAACAAGGAGGCAGCAAAGGATGCTTTTGATCATGTAGCGAAAGTATAAAAATACTTGGAATGACCACCAATTGATTAATTATTGTACATTTAACAATATCTAAACCACACTAAAACAATCATTAATGAAGTTTTTTCTACTCAGTATCACTGCCATTTGCTCAGGTTTAACTTGGTCTCAGGCAGGCCCTATCGATTTTCAAAGCAATGGTTTTGGTGCCAATTGGCAATGGACAACATTTGAAAATGGCAGTAATCCTGCACTTGAAATCGTTTCAAATCCAAACCCAAGCGGCATTAATTTATCGAGTACGGTGGCCAAATTTACGGCACAAGTCAACGGCGCACCATGGGCTGGATTTGAATCGGTGCATGGACAAGGCATCGGTATTTTCAATCTTACCGCGGCAAATTGCCAAATCAAAATGATGGTTTACAAGTCGGTGATCAGCCCCGTGGGCCTCAAATTTGCAACACCTGCAGGTGGATCAACCGGTGAAATTCTCGTGACAAACACTTTAGTCAATCAATGGGAAGAGTTGACATTTAATTTCAGCGCTGTGATCAATGCGCCTACTTCTACAGGTATTGATCAAATCATTGTATTTCCCGATTTTGCTCAGCGCTCAGATAACAACATTTGTTACATCGACAACATCAAATTCAGCAATCAAGATGGTTCGCAAAATTTAGCACCCATGGTTGCGGCACCTACGCCAACCTATCCAAGCGCTGCAGTAATTGCACTTTTTAGCAATCCTTACAACGAGGTTCCTGTTGATACTTGGCAAGCACCGTGGTCTCAGGCGCAAGTAACAGATTTACTCATTCAAGGCAACGATACCAAACGCTACAGTTCAATGAATTTTGTGGGCATTGAAACCGTTGGGCCAAATATTTTAGACTTATCGGATATGACTCATTTTAGAATCGATTATTGGACCGCTAATATGAACCCATTTAAAGTGAAGCTTGTAGATTTTGGTAACGACGGGCAGTATGCCGGTGGTGATGACAGCGAAAGTGAATTGAGTTTTCAGCCTGTATCTCAGGCATGGAATACACTAGAAATTCCGCTGACACAATTTACAAACCTAAATAGTCTGAGTCATTTTGCGCAATTGATCTTGTCGGGTGAACCTGTTGGTACAGGAGTTGTATTTATCGATAACGTCTTGTTTTTTGATGAAAATCAGGCAAACGTAGCACAACAAAATTTAGCTAGTTTTCAAGTTTTTCCGAATCCGGCAAGTGATCATTTTAACGTGAGTGCTGATCGTGAAATCGGTCAAATTCAGTTGTATAATGCTCAAGGTAAGTGTTTGCTCAATTTAAAAATCAATGCGAAAGAAGCACAATTAGATACAAAGCAACTTGAGGCGGGAAGTTATTGGTTACTTGTTGAAATGACTGATGGTACGCGCAGCGCTATCAAACCCGTAGTGCTTGATTAAAATAGGCACGGATATTATTTTGGTCTTGTTGTAATTGCAACTTGAGCGCATCAAGGTTGTCAAATTTTTGCTCGCTGCGAATTCGAGCATGTAAATTGAGCGCGATATAGGCCTCGTAGATATCTGCCGTGAAGTCAAAAAAATGGACTTCTAGTTTGCGTGTTTTCTTTTCTTCTTGAATGGTGGGGCGCCAACCAATGTTCATCATGCCGTTTCTCATTTCGCCATGCACGAAAGCTGAAACCGCATACACACCATCTGCAGGTAAAATCTTTTCGCTTTCTGTTAATGTTAAATTGGCGGTAGGGAAACCTATGGTGCGGCCATTTTGAAGGCCCCGCGAGACAAAACCAGAAATTTGAAAAGGTTTGCCCAAATAACTATGAGCCAACTCTATTTGACCATCTTGAATGGCGTGTCGAATTTTGGAGGAACTCACGTAAACTTCATCGATTTGCGCCGCTGGAATTTCTTCAACCTTGAAAAGATTTTTGGCTTCATAGCTCCTTAAAAAAGCTAAATTTCCTTGGCGGTCATGGCCAAATTGATGGTCATAGCCGATGATCACTGTATGCGCTGCTAACCCATCGATGAGCACATCTTGGACAAACTGAGCAGCACTTAGCTTTGCAAACTCTTCAGAAAATTCTAGTATAACGACATGGTCCAAACCTAGGGCTTCGAGCTTTGCTAATTTCTCTTCTTGCGTCTGGATGAGCGCCAAAGGTTGGTCTGGGAATAAGACGCGTCTTGGGTGCGGATAAAATGTAAGGAGCACTGATTGTAATTCTTGTGTGCGTGCTTGATCACAAACAGTTTGCAGAATTTTTTGATGCCCAATATGCAAGCCATCGAAGGTTCCGATCGTGATGACCGAACCTTTATTTTTTGGAAAAGAATCGAGGCCGCGGTGAAGCTTCATTAGAGAATCAACATAGCGTCACCGTAAGAGTAAAATTTATATTTTTCTCTTACTGCTTCTTCGTATGCTTTGTGCATGAGTTCGTGCCCCATAAATGCGGAAATCATCATGAGTAGTGTAGACAAAGGCGTATGGAAGTTGGTGATCAGGCAATCAGCGATGCTGAATTCATATGGCGGGAAAATAAATTTGTTGGTCCAGCCATCGTATGGTTTCAAAAAGCCATCTGTTGAAACTGACGTTTCAATAGAGCGCATAGAAGTGGTGCCGACAGCGCAAACTTTGCGTTTGTGGCGCTTGGCGTCATTGACCATATCGGCTGCTTTTTCAGGAATGATCACTTGCTCAGAGTCCATTTTGTGCTTGGTGAGGTCTTCTACTTCAACCGAACGGAAGGTTCCAAGACCTACGTGTAATGTAAGCTCAGCAAAGTTGATACCTTTCAGCTCTAGGCGCTTCAGGAGTTGTTTTGAGAAGTGTAGGCCAGCTGTAGGCGCTGCAACAGCTCCTTCTACTTTGGCAAAAACCGTTTGGTAACGCTCTTCGTCTTCTGGTTCAACATCTCTTTTAATATATTTTGGAAGTGGTGTCTCACCTAATTCAGTGATTTTTGCTTTGAACTCTTCATAGGGGCCATCAAAAAGAAAACGCAAAGTGCGTCCTCTTGAGGTCGTGTTGTCAATGACCTCAGCAACTAAAGAGTCGTCTTCTCCGAAATACAGTTTATTCCCAATTCGGATTTTACGCGCTGGATCTACTAAAACATCCCAAAGTAAGCTCTCACGGTTGAGCTCACGCAATAAGAAAACTTCGATTTTGGCACCAGTTTTTTCTTTGTTGCCGTACATACGCGCAGGGAAAACTCTGGTATTGTTCATGATCATGACATCGCCCTCGTTGAAGTAATCGAGTACATCGCGGAACATCTTGTGTTCAATAAGACCGGTGTCACGGTGCACAACCATAAGGCGGCATTCGTCACGGTTTTCTTGAGGATAGTTTGCGATTAATTCTTCCGGTAGATTGAAGTCAAAATCTGACAATTTCATTTTGCTCATAAGACAAGTTTTAGGATCCCGTACAAAAAGGGTTTGCAAAGATACAACATCGAGACCCCCTCTGTCAAGTTTTTAAGCAACTATATTTAAAACTGAAAATAGACAAAGGCTTTAAAGCTATCTGAAACCGCCTGGAAAAGGATAAAAACAGCTAGTGCAAAACTCAAAGCTTGAAGTGGCATGGGCCATTTTGCATAAAATTGAACGGTTCCATCTTTCCACTTTTGTGGCAACCAATGTGTAATAAAACCTAAAATCAATAAATAAAAGACTACTTGATATGTATTCCATACTATGAACCATGTGCTTAAACTCCAATCGAAATGTTGGGTGAGATGGGTCAGGTAAATCAAGGGCTGATCCGCCTCGGGTAAGCGGAACCAAATTCGGGTAAAGGTGATAAAAGAAAGTGTTAATAAAATGCGCCATGCACGGATCAGCCAGAGGTTGCTCTTTTCATAAGGGCTGATTTTTTTCCAATAATTGTAAAACACCAATGCTATCCCGTTCATTGCCCCCCAAACGACAAAATTCTGACTTGCCCCATGCCAGAGGCCGCCAATGACCATTGTAATCAACAAATTCAAATCGCGTACGGCAACCTTTCTGAAGGGCACATATAATTGCCAAAGCAACAAATAAAGCAATGTCAGCCCGCCATAAACATAAAACAGCGTTAGCCATCCTGTAATGAAATACAAAAACCCAAGGATAACTGCCGTCATGATATAGGTGCCTACACTACCCTTTTGATTGCCTCCTAGCGGAATGTATAAATAGTCGCGTAACCACGAGCTCAATGACTTGTGCCAGCGGCGCCAAAAGTCACCAACGGAAAGCGCTTTATATGGTGAATTGAAATTTTCAAGTAAAGTGAAGCCCATCAATTTAGAAACCCCAATGGCCATATCAGTATAGCCAGAAAAATCTGCATAGATCTGTAACGAATAGGCAAACATAGCAATGAGGCCGACAAAACCGGGATATGTTTCAGGGGCATCGAGCACTTTGTCAATGAACTGAACTGCGATATAGTCAGCAAAAATGAGTTTTTTGAGAAGGCCCTTGCCTATCATCCAAAGCGACCAAGAAAAATCATACTTTGAAAGTTGATAAGGCGCATTGACCTGCGGCAAGAAGTCTCTGGCTCTGACAATTGGCCCAGCAATAAGGTGTGGGAAATACGTCACATAGAGTGCATAATCAAAGAAGCTTTTCGCTGCTTGGATTTCTTTACGCGCGATATCTACGAGATATGAAATGTTGTGGAAAGTAAAAAAAGAAACGCCGATTGGGATCAGGATTTTATCGACAAAACTACCTTTGCCAAAAAGTTCGTTCCCCCACACAGCAAACTGATTGACCACATTGAAATCAGTACCAAATTGCGCATTGAAGGCTTCCGTAAAAAAATAGGCGTATTTAAAATAAGCCAAACCTGATAAATTCAGTGCAACGCCAATCGTTAACCAAAGCCGTTGAAAGCCTATTTTCTGAGCGCGATCCACCAACAGACCTAAAAAATAATTGAGCAGAAGCATGGTTCCCAGCAGCAACACAAAATTTCCGGAAGTCTTGAAATAGAAAAATAAACTCACCGCCGTAAGGAAAATACTACGCAGCAAGTACTTTTTGTGAATAAAGACAAAAACCAACATGACCATCAAGAAAAATATCCAGAAGTCGAGCCGTGTGAAAAGCAGACTCTCTTGTTGTTGAAATGAAAATAATTCTTGTAAACGATTCATATTCAATTACTCATGTTTTGAAAAACGGCCACATTTTTTTTGAAAGCTTCAATCAATAAATTCCCTTTTAAGTGATAACCAGTACCTGTAAAATGAACGTAATCGGCTTGCATGAGCCCAGCTAACTTCCAGGTCTTGGAAGAACCTAACTCACCCATGATGCCGTAAAAGTCCCAGACTGCCATTTGGTATTGCGCAGCAAGTTGCATAATGACATCGCGTTGGCGTTCTGTATTGCGATTGGGGTATTTACGCATGTAATAATCGTCATTGGGTACCGTCAGCAAAATGGCACAATTTGGGTTCACTGCTAATATTTGTTGAATCATCTTCTCCAAATTCGATTTATAAACCTGAGGGTCAAATGCGTCATAAGAACAATGTGCATCGTTGGTGCCGACCGAAAAAATAAATAAGTCAGGTGGGCGCAACTGTAAATCTCTGCTAAAGTGGGTATTTGACAGATAGGTTGGTAAACTCGCTCCGTTGATACCGATCGCCGTGTAGGTGATGCCGGGGAGGTCATTTAAAAACTCGAACCCATATAATGATAATGAAAAAGCCTCTTCACTTTGTTTGACAAACATGAGATCCAATGAATCGAGGTGATCTGAAAATTGAATTTCAGTGTAGCCAAGTTGCTCGAAACGCTCCACTTGAGTCACTAGTAATTCTTGGTCGCCGAAATTGAGCTCATAGGGGAATGCACCTGTATTATGGTAAATTCTTAAGCGATCAAATGGGGGTTTAACTGCGGTTTTTAGGTGTTTGAAATTGACAATTATGATAGAGTCAGAACACTCAATTGCAGCACCGGTTAGGCCATATTCAACATCTTCGGGTCTTTGTTGAACACTGCGGTATCCTTTCCATTCATTTGGAGAAGAAAAATTATAATTCGCTGGATTATTGGTGTGTGCCAAATTGTACGGGAATACCAAGCCTCTTTCGCCTACCAAGCCAGGCCAATTGCTTTGCAAAAAGGTACGAAAATCGTGAGAATAGATGTCTGCTTGCAGGTGTGAACCTCCAATGTGATAAAAATTAAGCTTGCCCTCTTGCTGTATAATCATTTGGGACAATTTTTCGTTCAGAACGCGCCAATTTGGGCTCTCCGCACTAAAGAATTGAAATTGATTACAGTTGACTTGGATAAACGGGTATTGCGCGGCAATTTGTTTTTCTTCCACACTCATTGAATCATTGGCGCACGATAATGGTGTTTGTGCCCAGGCTTGTGTCCAACAAATGAATAGCAGTAGTAAAGCCCTCATTAGTTGACAGGTTTTTGTTTCCAATCTGAATAGGCTGTCATTAACGCTTCATAAAAATGTTGGGAAGCAATGCTGGCACCTCGTGGGCTAAAATGGATGTAATCTTTACCTGCCAGGCCTTGAGCAACCCAAGCTGGCATTGAATTGAGGCCACCCATGGCGCCAAATAAGTCCCAAAAAGCCACGCCTTGTTCGGCGCACATTTTGCGCATGCGTTCTACTGTGTAAGGCAATAAAGGATAACTTTCAAAAACACCTTCGTTGAGTCTAGACATATCACTAGGTCCGATCAATACGATGGCAGCACCTGGTACCATTTTCTTCAAATACAGAACCCTATTTTTGAGCGCCCCAACATAGTAGCGGACGCCGCTAGAATCTTTGAAGGCATGAACAGAGTTGCCTCCAAATTGTAAAATGATCAATTTTGTATTGGCCTCGCGATGCATTTGGCCAAACAACTGTGCATCTGAAGAACTGAGGTCGTGCCCAGAAGAACCGCGCATAGCGACATTATTCACCTGGACACCGAGGTCTCCTTCTAAACTAAAACCAGAGAAAATGGGGCTCTTCATCGAGGAGAATACATAGCGTAATTTTCCGGGTGTATGGTCAAAGCTAAGTGGCAGCATATGCGCACCACCATCGGCAATCAGGGAATCTTCATGAATGAGTTTGTTGTTTTCAAAAACTTTTACCGAACATGGCTTGAAACAACTGTTATAAAAACACTTCACCTGACTGTAAGTTCTTGAACGACTAAATGCGGACGCAGATGGCTCTATTTCCACCCAAGCTTCTGTGGGTAATTGCTGCTGGGCTTTAGCAGAATCTAGACCAAAAGTTGCAGCCGAAAGAAGCGCGCCATATTTGCGGCTACCCATTTTGGGTGGCCAAAAAGCTGTATATCTTTTAAAATTTCCCGAAACTTTTTGTCTGAAACTTTGGGTTTGATAAACGTTATAGGCTGGAATAAAACCAGGACCCACACCACCAAACTGTTGTTGCAGACGCTGTCTGATAAATCCTGTCATGCGGTCGCCTTCGATTTGAGAATCGCCGTAATGAAAAATACTGATTTTTTGCCCTGTTGCTGCGGACTCCAATGCGGCAAAAAACTTGGCGAGATTTGCAGCGGCTTCGGAGCTCAGATAGAAGGGGTGGTCCGCTGAAAAACTGGCACTACCGCCGTCGGGAAGCCCAACTTTTCCGTTACTTTTCCCGTTGTGCTTAATGCCATCGTTGATACTTGCTGTATCGGCAGACTTTACGATTTGGTCAATGTTCTTCTTGACTTGTTTTTTAGCTACCCAGACTCTTTCAAGTGGCAAAAACTTCCAGTTGATGCCGAGCCATTCAACACCTTTAGCCGGAATAAAATAACTTGGGATGCACAATAGTGACAATACCAGAATTAAAAAAAGCAGAACTTTGTAAGGGCGAATTTGTTGCACGATGTAATCTCTGTGGCAAATATAGTTTTTCTTTACATCAATTTAGGTCGAAATGAGCAACCAACTGAGCAACGAAAGTTCTCCTTATCTGTTACAACACGCCAATAATCCAGTCAATTGGGTTGCTTGGTCAAACGATGTTTTTGAACAGGCCAAAGCACAAGACAAATTAGTGCTGATCAGTGTGGGGTATTCTGCGTGTCATTGGTGTCACGTAATGGAACATGAGTGTTTTGAAGATGAAGAAGTCGCAGCACTCATGAATGCGCATTTTATCAATGTAAAAGTCGACCGCGAAGAGCGCCCTGATGTCGACCAAATTTACATGACCGCTGTGCAATTGATCACCCAGAAAGGGGGGTGGCCACTCAACTGTTTCACGCTGCCTGACGGCCGGCCGATTTACGGAGGCACCTACTTTCCGAAAGAGCAATGGATGCATGTGCTCAAGTCTTTGGTATATACCTACAATAACGACCGCGCAAAGACACTTGAGTATGCTCAACAATTAATGGAGGGCATCAAAGGGTCCGATTTGATTGAAAATCCTCAACTAAACATCAATTTTCAAGAAGAAAAACTGCATGAAATGGTCGTGAGGTGGTCTCGGTCTTTCGATACTTTTGAAGGAGGCACAAATCGTGCGCCAAAATTTCCCCTCCCCAATAACTGGCTATTTCTAATGAAATATGCCGCCTATTTTGACGAAGAAAAGGTGCGCAATCAAGTTGAATTGACACTCGATAAAATGGCATTTGGTGGCATTTATGACCAAATCGGAGGAGGTTTCACGCGCTATTCTGTGGATGTGCTTTGGAAAGTTCCACATTTCGAAAAAATGCTTTACGATAATGCCCAACTCATTGAACTTTATGCAAAGGCATTTGCCCAATACCAGCAAGGCCATTATAAGGAATTGGTCTTTCAAAGCTTTGAATTTCTAGAAAGAGAATTACTCCATGAAAGTGGCGCCTATTACAGCGCATTAGATGCAGACAGCGAAGGTGAAGAAGGTAAATTTTATTGTTGGGCAATTGATGAAGTCGAGCAGCTATTTGGTAAAGAAGCTGCGCTTGTCAAGACCTATTGGAACTTTAATCAGTTAGGTTATTGGGAAGATGGAAAACACATCCCGCTGAAAAAACAAGATGATCTTTCTTTTGCCAAAGCTCACAATATGACCTTAGCTCAATGGCAAGAAAAGAAAGTAAAATTCAATGATATTTTACTTTCAGAACGCTCCAAAAGAATCAGGCCGGGCCTGGACAACAAAATGCTTGTGAGTTGGAATGCTATGATGGCTAAAGGCCTTTTAGAGGCCTACCGTGTTTTTGGAGAAGAATCCTTTTTATTAAGGGCAAGAAAAATTCTTCTTTGGATTAAAAACACGCAATGGCAAGACGATCATCTCTTGCGTGTAAATACAAACGGGCAGGCACGTGTGCACGCTTTTCTCGAAGACTACGCCCATAGTATTGAAGCATTGAGTTTGGCGTATCAGTGTACAGGCGAACTCGAATTTTTGAATTTTGCTAAA
>JBEDCS010000077.1:0-7763 GCA_041176605.1 Bacteroidota bacterium | reverse complement strand
ATATTGCCGAACCTACTGCTACTATTTCCAGCACGACAACCTTTAGCGTTATCGTTGCCGATTCTTGTGGCTCAGATACATTGCAAGTAACATTGAATGTCAACGCACCAACCATAAGTTTGCCCAACGACACCACCATTTGTATCGGTGAAAGCATTCCTCTTACAGCAACAGGAAGCGGCACCATTACGTGGTCACCGGGTAACTTTTTAAATACAACAAGCGGTGCCAATGTTATTTCCACTCCTCAAAACGACATCACATATACTGCTACAGTTACTTCAAGTAATGGCTGTACTGCCCAAGATTCCATGACTATTTTAGTCTTTAACAACCCGCCTGTTCCGCAGTTAATTGACAGTGTTGTTTTGTGCTACGGCACCGCCATGCCACTTTCTGCAAGTGGTGGTACTTCTTACGCTTGGTACCCTACTAATAACCTGCTTGGCGCCAATTCTGCAACTGTTCAAATCTCTCCGTTGATTCCTCAGTATTACTATGTTGATGTCACCAATAGTTGCGGCACCGAAACAGATTCTGTCTGGGTCAGTATTTTAACCGCGCAAATATGGGCCGGCTCGGATACCATTGTTTGCCCAGGACAGACTGCACAACTTTGGGCAAGTGGCGCTTTGTATTACGAGTGGTACCCTGGTGCTGCTGGATCAACCAATAACGGGGCAATGGTCAGTGTGCTGCCTCCAACAAATACTACTTATTTAGTGATCGGGACCGATGCTCAAGGGTGTCAAGACAGCGCAACCGTACAAGTCAATGTCTTTGCTGCGGCTTATGTCAATGCCGGGGCAGATGTTTATGCGGTGCAAGGAGATGTCATTCAGCTCAATGCCCTTACCTCCGGGCCGGGTTCAGTTTTATGGAGCCCCGCTGATGAAGTAAGTTGTGTAAACTGCATTTCAACACAAGTGAGCCCGTCTCAAAATGCACTTTATAGTGTCTTTTTTACTGATCAAAATGGCTGTACAGCTCAAAGCCAAGTAAATATCTATTTTGACCCATTCTTCTATGTACCCAATACTTTTACACCAGATGGCGATATGTTCAATCAGTATTTTAGAGTCATTGGTGGCAACTATTTAGAGGTTGAGGTCTCGATTTATGACCGTTGGGGAGAGCTCATTTTTGAATTCAAAGACCTCAAAGATTATTGGGACGGCACCTACAATTACCGCCCTTGCCAAGATGGAACCTATACCTGGAAAATCAAATACACGGACTTCAAAAACAATAAAGAAGTCATTACCGGACACGTAAATTTACTGCGCTAAATATAATTGCCGTAAATTTGAATTATGTCTGCAATAGTACAAGCTTTCAGCTTTAATGGTTTTCAAGAAAATACGTATGTTGTTTCTTATGGGTCCGATGCTGTTATCATAGATCCAGGCTGTTACACGAAGGAAGAGCAAAATTTGCTCAAGAATTATATCGAAGAAGCAGCACTCCAAGTCCATGCCATATTGTTTACTCACGCGCATATTGATCATATTTTAGGTGCGCAGTTCTGCTTTGATCAATTCACTAAGAATGCCTATCTGCACCCGTTAGATATCCCCACATGGGAAGCCGTAGAGCGTTATGCTGCTGTTTACGGATTTGAACATTATTTACCTGCTGTTGTCCCAACAAATAATCTTCAGGATCAACAACTTTTAAATTTTGGAGACCTTGAATTTAAAGTGTACTTCACTCCAGGGCATTCACCAGGTCATGTTGTTTTTTATCATACTGATGGTTTTTTGATCAACGGAGACGTCCTTTTTAAAGGAAGTTTCGGGCGTGTAGATTTACCCGGAGGAGATCTAGACACCTTGAAAAAAAGCATACATAATGTGCTTTTTCAAATGCCTGCCAACACTGTAGTTTATTGTGGACACGGGCCAGAAACAACCATAGGTCAAGAAAAACTTACCAATTATATTCTCCAGTTTTAAACATGCGCATCGGCATCAATACCAGGTCACTTCTTGGTTCCAAAATGGAAGGTTTTGGAAATTATACCCTTGAACTGGTTTTGCGCATATCCGAGGCACATCCTGAACATCAATTTATTCTATATTTTGATCGTCCGGTAGACCCTCAATTTAAATTTGGAACCAATGTCTGTACTGAAGTTGTATTTCCGCCTACACGCCACCCCCTACTCTACATTTGGTGGTTTCAGTTGACCTTGAAACGCAAAATAAAAAAAGATCGAATCGATGTTTTTTGGTCGCCCGATGGCATGATACCATTAGGTTTAAAAATACCAACACTCACAAGTATTCACGACCTTAATTTTGAGCATTTCCCAAAGGATTTGCCTTGGGTTGTTTCAAAATACTATCGCTATTTCTTTCCGAAATTTGCTAAGCAAGCCACTAAGATCATAACTGTATCTCAAACAACCAAACAAGATATTATCGCTTGTTATCAAATTGCCCAAGATCAAATTTCAGTAATCTATAATGGTGTGAATCAATTATATAAACCATTTAATTCTTCTGAAAAAGCACAATTTATTTCGGACCAATCTTTACCTAAAAACTATTTTTTATTCGTCGGTTCTTTACACCCAAGAAAAAATATCAACCGCCTTCTCGATGCATTTCAACAGCTAGCGCTCACTGATACAGACATCGAATTGGTAATTGTTGGATCGGCAATGTGGGATGCCCAAAAGTTTGACTTGCAAACTGAGCAAGTAAAGCGTATTCATTTTTTAGGCCATGTTGATACGCAAAGACTTGCTCAAATAATGGCAGCGGCTACTGCCTTTGTCTATATACCGTATTTTGAAGGATTCGGTATGCCACTTGCTGAAGCGATGGCTACTCAAACACCTATTTTGGCGGGCAACAAAAGCTGTTTACCTGAAATTGCTGCTGACGCGGCTCTTTATACAGACCCATTTAATATCGAAGATATTGCCAACGGCATGCAGCAAATTAAAAATGATGTAGCTTTGCAAACCGAACTCAAGAAAAAAGGCCTTGAACGCGTCAAAGCCTTTGATTGGGATCATGCCGCCAAACTCGTGTGGCAAGAAATAAAAAGTTTGGTTTCGTAGTTCAACGGATAGAATAAGCGTTTCCTAAACGTTTGATCCAGGTTCGATTCCTGGCGAGACCACTAAAGATCCAATTTATATACATCACAAAGTGTATCGTTATCTTTAAGTGTAACAATTAAATCTTTGATCATTCCATCGTGGATATCGTAAACCCAACCATGGATATGCACCTCCTGACCGCGTTCCCAAGCAGATTGTACAATAGAAGTTTTACCTAAATCCAAAACTTGTTCGAAAACATTTAATTCCACAAATCGATTGAACCGCTCTGTTTCATCGGTGATCGCATCTAGTTCATTTTGATGGAAACGATAGACATCTTTGATATGTCGAATCCAGTTATCAATGAGGCCAATGTGTTTGTTGGTCATGGCTGCTTGTACTCCACCACAACCATAGTGTCCACAAACAATAATATGTTTGACCTGAAGTACGTTGACTGCATAATCCAAAACTGATAACATATTCATATCCGAATGAACCACCATATTGGCAATGTTTCGATGGACAAATACCTCTCCTGGCTCAGCCCCAATAATTTCGTTGGCCGGAACCCTGCTGTCAGCACAGCCAATCCATAATACGGGTGGTTTTTGACCAGTAGAAAGCTTTTTAAAATAGTCTGGATCTTTGGCAAGCTTTGTTGCCACCCATTTTTTATTATTTTCTAAAAGTTGGTTATAAAACTTTTCCATCTTAAATATTTATAAATGTAATTTCTTGTTTGGATGCCAATTCGGCATTTAGCTTATACTCTTGCAGCGCTTCCAAAACATCTTGGTCAATACTCTTTGTTCTGGACGCATCAATGACAATGCGCTTGCCTTTGGAGCGATGTAATACCTCAAGGATACCACCTTTATTTAAAAAAGTAACTTCCTCTGATAACAATAATTGTACAGATTCTTCATCCTCAACTAGGGTAAAATGATTTTGATAATTGCGCTTGAGTACATAAAAGATGGCAATTAAAATTCCTATCCCAATTCCTTTGAGAAGATCTGTAAGTAAAATACTAACAATGGTTACTATAAAAGGAATGAACTGTGAAAGTCCTTTGTTATACATGTCCACAAAAAGTGACCACTTGGCTAGCTTGTAACCAACCAGAATCAACACAGCGGCTAGTGCTGCCAATGGAACATGATTCAATATTGGCCCTAAAAAAAGTAGCGAGATCAATAAGAGTAAGCCATGTACGATAGCGGCAAATTTTGATTGGCCATTTGCCGCAATGTTTGCAGAACTCCTGACAATCACTTGGGTAATGGGTAAACCACCAATGAAACCGCTTACCAAATTGCCAATTCCTTGTGCACGTAGTTCTTTATTAGGGTCTGTTTTATGTTTCTTTGGATCTAGCTTGTCTGTTGCTTCTACACTTAAAAGGGTTTCTAAGCTACCGACAAGAGCAATGGTAAGTGCTACGGTCCAGATTTTTACTGAGAATATTTGGCTATAATCTGGCGAGTTTAAAATTGCTGTCAGTTCCTTGAAATGATGAATGATCGGTAGTTGTACTAAATGCTGTTCACTTAGTTTTAAATTGGAAGAAAAAACTAAGTTCAGCAGGATACCCATAATTACAACCACGAGTGCGCCTGGAATATAGGTGCTCCAGTTTTTTGATTTTAATGCTTTAGTATCAAAAAGTATCAAAATGGCTACCGATAATATTCCAATGATTACCGCCCCCAATTCAAAAGCATTGAACGCATAAAACAACTCAGAAAAGGTATTATGACCATCAAATTGCCAAAATGATTCATCACCGAAAAAATCTTTGTCGTAACCCAACAAATGTGGAAATTCTTTCAGTATTAAGGTGATACCAATTGCAGCTAGCATGCCTTTGATGACTGCAGTTGGAACATAAGTGGCAATAACTCCGAAGCGAAGGAGTCCCAAAATGATTTGAATCATACCCGAAAGCAGTAGTGCTAACAAAAATGCCTGGAAAGAACCCAATTCTTGAATTGCCGCAATGACAATAGTAATAAGGCCTGCAGCGGGGCCACTGACGCCCAATCTTGAATTAGAAAAAATCGATACAATTACACCACCAATAATGCCCGCAATGATACCTGTCAACACATTTGGTAAACCGCTGATGCCTTCAACATTCGTAGAGGCTAAACCTATTCCTAAACATAAGGGAAGGGCCACTAAAAATACAACTAAACCTGCCGGAAGATCTTGCTTCCAAAACTTAAATAAATCCATTGAAATAAATTAATAATGACTAACTGAAAGAACTTATTAATTATGACAAGGTGGTTTTAAAGATTGGCGATGATATTCTATAAAATGATGCTGCTGCGCATAAGGTATGGCTTGATTTATGCCAGAACAACCATCATATTGCGCCGAATAATTTATTGAATTTGATTCAAAAAAATCGTCAGTAAATTCCGGAGTGTTATCGGACTCTAGGTCTTTGTTTTGCTCAGAATCTTCTGTTTGTTCGAGCATTAAAAAACTTGACTTTGAATCAGAAAATTGAACAAGACCAATAGGCAAGACAATCTTTGCTACAAATACTTGTAACAGAAGAATTAATACAAACCTGCCTAAATTTGCCATATGACAAATATAAGGAAAGTTTATAGCGCTAATCCAATAATCAAGAAAACTAAGAAATAACGTTGAGCTCTTTACCCACTTTGATAAATGCCGCGATGGCTTTATCTAAATCTTCAATAGAATGTGCAGCTGAAATTTGCGTTCGAATTCTGGCTTGGCCTTTGGCTACAACTGGATAAAAGAAGCCAATGGCGTAGACACCTTCGTTGAGTAATCTATTGGCAAATTCTTGGGAAAGTGCCGCATCGTAGAGCATAATCGGTACAATTGGTGAGTCTCCCGCTTTGATATCAAAACCTGCAGCAATGATGCGCTCCTTAAAATAAGCCGTATTTGCCTCGAGTTTATCCCGCAATGCAGTAGTCGAGCTTAATAAATCAAAAACTTTAATTGATGCCCCCACGATTGCAGGCGCCAAAGAATTTGAAAATAAATAAGGTCTTGACCTTTGACGCAGCATCTCAATGATTTCTTTCTTGCCAGTGGTGTAACCACCCATGGCTCCTCCAAGTGCTTTACCTAAGGTACCAGTGATGATATCTACTTTGTCCATCACACCAAAATGTTCAGGTACACCTCGCCCTGTTTTTCCGATAAACCCGGCAGAATGACATTCGTCAGTCATAACAAGGGCATCATATTTATCAGCTAGGGCACAAATTTCATCCATTTTGGCTAAATCTCCATCCATCGAAAACACTCCATCCGTAACTATGATTCTAAAGCGCTGTGCTTGTGCATCTTGTAGTTGCTTTTCAAGATCTGCCATATCGGAATGCTTATATCGGTAGCGAGCGGCTTTACACAAACGAACACCATCGATTATTGACGCATGATTGAGTTCATCAGAGATGATGGCGTCTTGTTCGCCAAAAAGCGGTTCAAACACACCACCATTAGCATCAAAAGCAGCTGCATATAAAATGGTGTCTTCTGTACCATAAAAAGAAGCAATCTTGCGTTCGAGTTCTTTATGGATATCTTGTGTCCCACAAATAAAACGAACCGAGGACATTCCGTACCCATGTGTGTCTAAAGCATTTTTTGCAGCATCAACAACCGCTGGATGTGAAGACAAACCCAAATAATTGTTAGCACACATAATGACGACATCCTCACCAGTACTGACATGTACATTTGCGCCTTGCGGCGTAGTAATGATGCGTTCGCGCTTGAGCAAACCATTGGACTCTATTGAAGCTAACTCTTCTGCTAAATATTGTTTAATTGAACCGTACATTAAGATCTAATTTTTTTGTTGAGTAATTGAAAAAGAAGTTTGGCTTCGGACTCAGTGAGTTTTCTGCCAAATCTAACTTTCTGGTTGAAATATTCAAATTCAAAACGCTCTCCACCATTGATCCATGGTGAACTTTCCCATACATCTTGAAAACCTCCTTGTTTCGGGATTTCATATTTCAAATTCTTGATATTATCAAAGAAGTAGGTTGTTGTTTTACCAAAATGACGCAAAGATTTTTTCAAGTAAAACGCATCTTGATCCACTTTGATGTATTCTTGACCTCTTAAATTCCATAAGAAACTCATGGTTACCCTCCAGGCATAGTAAAGCCAGAAAACTAAGAAGATCCAAAGCATTAATTGCTCTTGATTCTTAAGTTTCATGACATTCAAAGCCCAAATTACCGTGCCGCCAATTGCATACCACATACCCAACCAAGCTCCCATAATAGCGGAGATCCAGGCATTTTTAGAAGGGTCAATGACGATGGTTGTTTTATCCTTTTGATCAATAAAACTGATCCGTTTTCCTATCCATTTCACACTACAAAAGTAAATGAAAAAAGCCCCACTTTACAGTGAGGCTTTATTTTAAATCAATTTGCTAAGAATCTTAGTAGTTCCAAAGATCGTGCTCCCAGTTGCGGATACTCTCTTTCACTCTTTCTGATTCGTAAAGTGCTTCTACACCAAATTTGTAATCTTCGATTTCACGGTCAAATTTATCAGATACCTTGTAGATCGTCGAAGAAAACTTACGCTTCCAGAAAAGGTCATCAAATGACATCCACTGCGCATCATTCTTGTCGTTGTATACATAGTAATTAACAAGCACATTGCGGAGTTCATCAAAATAGAGCCAGAA
>JBEDCS010000076.1:0-9939 GCA_041176605.1 Bacteroidota bacterium | reverse complement strand
AGCGCTTCTTTGCCACTGGCGTCTCGATTGTTTTACATCCTTTGCATCCGCGCCATCCGATCATGCACATGAATGTCCGTTATTTTGAGCTGGAAGATCATTCTTATTGGTTTGGCGGTGGTATTGATCTCACCCCACATTATGTTGACTTCTCAAAAGCACAATCTTTCCATCAAGCCCTCAAAGAAGTTTCTGACCAATACAACCCCGATTTTTATGTCAAATTCAAAGAATGGGCAGATCACTATTTTTATTTGCCACACAGAGCTGAGTCCAGAGGAGTAGGGGGCATCTTTTTTGATCAGCTCGATGAAAAAGCTGGCTTAAGCAAAACTCAAATCTTCAATTATTGTCATGATTTAGGTGAATTATTTCCGAAAGTCTATGCCCAGCAAATTGAAAATGTGGCAACAACAGCGCCTACTCAAGCAGAATTAGATTGGCAAGCGCTTAGACGCGGCCGTTATGTAGAATTTAATTTATTGCATGACCGCGGTACTAAATTTGGCATATATTCAGGTGGCCGCACTGAAAGTATCTTAATGAGTATGCCGCCGCGCGCCAATTGGGTTTACAATCAAGAACCTGCTGAAGGTTCTGAAGAACAAAAAACCCTGAGTTTCCTCAGGGCTTTTCATGAATTTTGTTAGGCGATTTTATTGTTTGGTAAGCGTCAGGTAATCTGTGCCACCGCCTCCGCCAGAAACATCAATGAGTTTGATTTCTGTGTCTGTGTAAGAAATGATATCCCAATCATCTGATAAATCATCAAGTTTATTGCCAACTGCAAAATTGATGTTGAAATCAAGGTCGTCTAGGCTGTCGTCGTCATTACTGTTAGAATCGGTGATAGACCATGTGCCTGCGTAAGGATTTGAGTTGCTACTCACTAAATCTGTTGCGTTGAGTGTGCCATCATCCAAAAAATCAAGGCGAAAAGTGGTGAAATCTGCGGTTTCGTCATCACCGTCGTCGATGTAACTACTTACAATCCAGGTGCCGTCAATGGCTGTTTTATTGATTTGATTTTGTGAGTTATTCCATTTGCTACAAGCGGCTAGCAAACCCAAAGCAATAACGGGAAGGAGAATTTTTTTCATAATGGATGTCTTTAGAATTTTAAATCCTTGTTTTGCAAATTTAATGCCATTTTTTTTAATTTAGATTAATGGATAAAGTGCATGGTATTCAGCATATTGGGGTTGCTGTCTCGGATATGGAGCGTTCACTAATTTTCTACAGGAAGGTTTTTGGAATGAACATCCCCTTTTTTGACAGTATACAAGCGGCCCCACTGATGAAAGTTTTTACGCGTCAAGAAGTCGTGACCAAACGTGCCAGTATGGTCATGAATTTGAAAGGCGGGAGTGCTATGGAAATCATTCAAGCTACTTCATTTACGCCACGACCCATGCCTGCTGATTTTTTAATCGGCGATTTAGGGATATTTGCGTTGCACATGAGAGCTGCATCGCTTCCCGAGGCTAAAAATCTTCTGCAGCAACAGCGCATTGATTTTTCTGATGAAATGGCAGATCCGCTTGGTAAGGGTCGGGTTGCCCTCAAAGATCCTGATGGCCAATTTATAACTATTGTTGAAGACGACCAATTATTTGAGCCAACCACACATCCAATTGGCGGTGTAGGAGGTATCAGTATCGGAGTAAGCGACATCAATACAGCCAAAGCTTTTTATGCGCTTCTTGGTTTTGACCAAGTCCTTTATGAAGGGCAGGCGAATTATGACGATTTGAAAGGTTTTCCCGGGGGAGAACAAGAAGTGCAGCGTGTGATATTGACAACCTCGCAAATGGCTAAAGGTCCCTTTGGAGCGGTTATTGGATATTCACTGATCGAATTGATTTGTACCCCACTGAGAATTGGTCAAAAAATATTTAGAGGAAGAATTTGGGGCGATGTTGGTTTCGTGCATATCGGATTAGATGTTTTTGACATGAGAGGTTTAGCCGATGCGCTTGCTCAAAAAAATATTCAGTTTAAATGCGACAGTCAGGCGGCGCTTTCTATGGGCAAAACACAAGTGCATTGCGCCTATGTGGTAGACCCCGATGGCATACTTATAGAATTGATTGAAGTTTATAAAATTCCTTTAATCGAAAAATGGGGGATTTTTCTCAACGTACACGGTAAAAAAGCGGGCAAGGCATTACCAAATTGGCTGATCCGTTTATTGCGCTTTTCGAGAATCAAAGATTAACTCCGCAAAAATAGTGCGGATTGATTATATTTGACCATGCTCAAGCTCACGGCTCAAAGTCAAAGACTACAACTGATCACCGATTTTCTGAAAACTCAGGCCTTCGAGCGCGCTTCTTTTGCACAAATTCAGGAGTACCTTCATCAAAAACTTCCGGGCTTGGGCCTGAAAGCTATATCGAGGCGCTCCTTAGAAGCAGACCTTCAAATTTTAAGATCCGACAAAGCAAGTGGCATTAAGCATGTTCAAGTTGCACGGAAACATTATTACCAATTAGAGAAAAACACCAAGGTGCTCACAGATGTGGCAGAGGGCTTCATGCAGAGTATGTTGCAACAGATTGGTCAAAATTTGGGTGCCAAAATCCCCGAAAAATTATTTCCCTCAGACCATGACTTTCAAGATCAGTTGGTTTTTAGTTTTTCTGGTCTCAACGACGACGGACAATCCATTCAATTGGCAGCTACTTGTCTTCAAGCCATTGAGCAGCAATACCTTATCCAGTTCTTGTATAAACCAGCTTTTAGCACCTATCGTTCTCGATTTCAGATAGTAGCCCCTTTGCAAATACGCTTTTATGAAGGCCGTTTTTATTTAGTGGCCTGTGAGTGGTCAGAGCTCAAAAAGGCGCCCAAAAATCAGCTGAAAGTTTTTGCTTTTGACCTGATTGAAGATTTTGTGGTGGTTCCGGCATTGGCCGAGCGCGAAGACGGCAAAGAAGGTGAGCTTCAGCATTTTCATTGGGCAGCGCTGGCGCATGAACTAGAGTTGCGCTCTTATTTCAAGCATTGTTTGGGTATTGCGCGTTTCAAAGACAGCATACCCGAAGTCATTCGTTTAAAGTTTACCGATTGGGCTATCAATTATGTCAAGGCGCGTCGCTTACATGCCTCACAACGCATCGTGGTGGATAACCCCAATTATATCGTGATTGAACTTTATGTTTACCGAACTTACGAGCTCAACATGTTGTTGTCAAGGTTCAGAGATTACGGTTCAGAGGTTTTATAGAGAGCTGGCAAAGCATTAGCAGCTGGTAAACAGCAAAATCATAGCAACTAGATAAATCAGGAAGATAAAAACATATAGTTTTTTACCTGAACTTTTAGGTTTTGGACTTTCTTCTTGTATGTTATTGAGCTCTTCCGAGGACATGATTCAAGCGTGTAAATTGCTTGTACAAAATTGTGTTAAAAAATTTACTCAATTGGTCCATAAGTGGTACATTTAACTTATGATAGTGGTATTAAAAACGCAAGTAGAGAAAACTTTTGGACAAAAAATAGCGAGGCGCCAACATGCTGAATTATTGGCGCAAGATATCTATTTGAAAACCAATATCTTGGTTTCTTACAACACCATCCGACGTTTTTTCGGGATGGTTGCCAACACCACTCCAAGGCAAACTACCTTGGATGCTTTGGCACTTTATTGCGGCTTCAAAGATTACCTCGAATTTTCAAGACAGTTTCCAGCAATTGATATTTGGCCCAAATGGGAGGGCCTCTTTTTAGCGTTGAATCATATAAAAATCGATGAACTCATCGCGCATTTGCACATCCGAAAACAGGAGCATCAAGATTTCGCAGTTTCTTTCGCGTTGGCTGTAAAAGAGTTATTAAATCATCAGAAAGGGGCTGAGGTACTTCAGTTATTTCGAGAACCTGATTTCCAATTTATCAATTTGAGTTTCGACGACGCCAGTCAAATAGGAGTTATTCTCGGTTTGCATTTCAACAATTATGACAATTGGGAAATTGAGCAATTATTGTTGCAAGAAAGTAATTTTAGGGATTTAGTGCTCAAGACAAATGTAGATTACACCAGATTCAATGCCAAATACGGCAAATGGATCAATTATCTATCGATGTTTCCACATTTAGATACCGATACATCTCAATTCATCAGAAGCATCAAGCCATTTATGTATTTGCTCAATTGCCAACCAATTCCAAATGATACTCTTTTGCAAATTCCACCGTTAAGAGCGAGTCAACATCCAATTCTTTTTGGCAGAATTTTTAGTTTGAAAATCATCTTGACTCAAGATGAAAAAGTGCAAAAGCGGCTTATTGAGCAAATGGAAAAACGACTCTCAAATTCTCCTAATCTTAGGGCTGAATTAATGTATGTTCCTGCAATTCACTCGTTGCTTACCCGAAACAAAACGTTGTGTGAATTTACATTAGCTGCGCTCCACGAACTCCCAGTGGCGGAAAAGTGGTATCAAGTTTCTTTAATAGCCATTGAAAAAATATTTATTGCGGCCTGTAAAATTAAAAAGCAGCAATACCTCGAAGCTAACCAATTGCTTGCAAGTAGCCCTCTGGTGCAAATTCGCTTTGGCTACAAATATATCGTTGACCTCTTAATTACTCATTTCTACCTCGAAATGGCCAAGAACGAGGCGCACGACCCTCAGGTAAAAAAAATCCTCCAACAAGAATTCAAAGCCAAACTTACCAAAGTCAACTTGCCGTTGTTGTCGGAGGCGTATTTTGAGGGGTATTTTGAGTCTTAAGCCGCTAATTTTTACTAGGGAAAAAATAATGTTCGAAGGTCCCTTTGAGTATAGGTTTTGATGATTTTTGAAAACCCACAAAGTCCAGTAAACTGAGAATTTTTTTGTTTTCGCGATCTACCCAAATGGCAATTTGATGCGAGGGGAAGCACGCCGATATTTCCCAGACAAATTGTTTGGTAAGGTTGAAATAAGATCGATTTAAAAATGGGTTGAGCAAAGTGATTCCAGCGTGTAACTCAATTTCACTTGAAAAATCAAAAATGGAAATTTTATAATAACCAATCAGTTGATTTTGATATCGAATTTCTAAAAAATGATCAAATGATTCTTTCAATATCACACCGTCGGGTTGAAAGTGACTCATGAGTTCAGTTTGAGTGAAAATAGTTGCTAATTGTTTCAAATCAACACGCAATGTTTGGGCTGAAAACGCTCCATATTGAATGTTCAATGCATGGAGTAGCTTACGATGCTTTATTTTCATGGTGCGTCTTAAAAAATAGCGCAATAGCTTCTGAAATAGGCAGTTGGGTTTCATCTTCAATCCACATCCATTGGCCGTTTGTATTGCATTCTAAAAAATGATAGGTGTCATTTTTGTCTACGATAAAATCAAAACAACCAAACTCCAGATTGAAATAGGCCAGAAAGTCTAGGCATTGAGTGGCAATGCTTCTAGGAATTTCGAATGCCTTGAATGTCATGCCGTGGTCATAGCCCTGACGCCAATCTATTTTACCTTTGTCTGCCTCAAACTGTTGACTCTCGATAATTGCTGAAAAATCTGCCTTCCCGATGATGGTGGTGCGCACTTCGTATTGCTTATCGATATATGACTCTAAGAAATTGAGGTTGTTTCTGAAGTTCATTTCACCTAAATCGCGGAGTTTTTCTTTGTTGGTTAAACTCGTATAGAAAATAAGATTTTCTTGTTCGGAAATTTCAAAACCAAATGCCCTGATTGGCTTAACCGCAATTTTCTCGGTTTTGAATTGTTCGATGTCGCTCAAATTATTGGAGAAGATGGTTTGTGGTATGTTGAACCCTACTTTGCTTGCCACAATTTTTTGCAATAATTTGCTACCCGCTTTGTATTCATGGACAGCATGCCCAATCCACGGTAGTTCGTGTAATGCGATGCGCAAATATTTCATAAAACCGTCTCCTTCTTCCTTGAGTAAATTTGCCAATTGTTCATCTTCAATGGGGTCAAAAGTAGTCATGGGTTTGCAGGGTCTTCTTTCCCAAACTGCGCTAATTTGTTGGCTGGTAATGGAATGATGGCCGTCTTTGGTTCGGATACAAAATTCGTTGGTGTCATTACTAATTTGATAATAGACGTCGTAATGAGAGAATAAATGCTCGGTATTTAAGCGAAAAAAGGGCACTTTCAATGCAATCAAGTGATCAATCACTGGATTGGGATGAATGTCTTCTTGATTGGTAATAATGAGTAGCATAAAACAAAAAAAGAGGCACGAAGCCTCTTTGAATTAGATTGGTAAAAAACTATTTTTCTTGCGCGTCGTCGGTAACATTTTTCCATTTTGGAAATATAATGTTGCCCGCATTTTTTGCACTTTTTGTCGCTCTTTTTTGCGAACCCATACCATAAGGGAAAATGGTTTTTTGAGTTTCAGGATCATAGATACTGTAGTTGAATCCTTCTTCGATATTTTGCTCTAGTGTACCGTGCGCAATAAATGGCGGTGTAACTTGGTTTAAATCAGTTCTCATAATGTTATTCTTCAAATTAAATACTCAAAACACTTCTTAATTCTGCAATTTTAGCAGCTTCTGTGTCGCTGACACCATCGCTAGAATCAGCCATTTCGTTCATCATCTCGATGATCAACTCGCCATGACTCTGGTCTTTGCTTAATTCTGTTTTGATGCAATCAAGCACAGTATTTCTGTGATTGGCAGCACCCGCACTTAAAAGGTAACAGAGCTCAGAGTAAATTTCGAAACCGACGTGTTCGTTTGAGTCTATTTCCTTGCAGGAATTAGCTAAATTTTGTTTCTCTAATTCATCGAAATCTCCATCGCTTCCAGCAACCATTACTGAAGGAAGCATCATGATCATTGATGAAAAATGATCGATTGATAAAAAGGTACCTCTTTCTGAGGCGTACCATTCATGACATTTTTGAATATCCATAGTTTATAATTTATTGGGTTAAGTTATTTGTAAACTTTTTTAATAATGATACATATATGATACATTAAGTATTGATCTTATGATAAAGTACTTTCAAAAAATCCTCTTCTTCCTCCTTGTGTTTCCAGGCGTAACCAGCTGTTCGAAATAGGTCTCTTTCGTCGGTTGGTATTTCGTGATAATTTTCCAAGATGTTATTGGACTTGCTCATGTTTTCTGTGGAAGTAGCTAAAATGGTACAGTCGTTTTGATGGTAGAGATCCCAGAAAATTTGATGGTCTGCGATTTCTTGGTTGAGCAGTTCGTTATAGAAGGAATGTCGCTGAATAATATGAGAACGATTGATACCCATGCCGGATACCTTTTTGAAATCATGTATTTTGAATATTTCTAGGGCTGCTGTAGTGATACCGATGACACGCCAAGAGTTTGGATTGACAGAAAACAAGGTTGAAAGCAGTTTGATTTTATTGTTTTGCGGCGCCTTCATTTGCTTAATGAGTTGATAGTCATTAAACAAGATTAATTTGAGTTGTTGCTGATCAGTAATGTGATAACTAGACATCCTAGAATTGAAGGTTTTTATTGATTGCTATGAACAAACATCCTGTATTATTTTTGCAAAAAAGATACACAAATGATACATTTACATCATGATCGACGAACTGAAATTAGAACTTGAAAAAACTTTCAATCGCAAGATTTCTGATCGCGGTGATTGTGAGGCACTTGTGCAGGATATCTATGAGAAAACTGGAGCAGTACTTTCTTACAACACCCTTAGGCGGCTCTTCGGTTTGGCAGAGTTTCGCAAGCCTAGGGAAAGTACTTTGGATTATTTAGCGAAATATTGTGGCTTTAGGTCATTTAACGATTTTAGTCAGCGTTACACAGATGTCGACATCTGGCCTACATGGGAAAATCTGTATGTAAGTTTGGCGCAAAATGATGTGCAAGACATCATTGATATGCTCAAGTTTAGAAAAGCAAGACAAGAGTATTTTACTATTTCATTTACAGTTTGTTTACGGGAATTACTCAATAGAGGAGACCTAATAAGTTTGCAGACTTTACTGCGTGAGCCTTCATTTCAGTTTGATCAATTGCCGTATGATGAGGTGGCGCAAATTGGCGTTCTCGTCGGATTGCATTTCAGGGATTTCTACAACGAAGAGTTAGAAAAGACTTTGCTTTTAGAACCAAATTTTAGAGATATTGTCTTTAAAATCTTTGTGGATTACGCGCGTCTGAATCAGAAATACGGCGCTTGGATAACCTATTTATCCACTCAAAATGATCTGGATAAAGAAACCAAAACATTTATTAATGCCCTAGAAGTTTGGCGCGCCTTATTGATGTTGGAAAATCTCAGAATAGAGGCACTTCGTAAATTGCAGTCCTTATCTGACCAACAGCATCCAATCTTATTTGGCCGAATTTTTGGCATCAAAATGCTCACCTCAAAAAGTAAAAAACAGCAAGATAAGCTCATCGATTTAATGGCTCTGAGATTGCAAAAAGAGCCACATCATGCTACTGAATTGCTTTATGAACCAACGGTTCAGAGTTTGGTTTTCCGTAAGCCTGAGCTAATTCGTTTTGTCTACGAAAATAATTATCGCATCAATGACATTAAATTTTGGTATCACTTTTCACAAGTGTCTATCCATCGCATATTTGAGGCATCCATGCTGATCCAGCAAAAAGATTTTACCAAAGCGAAATCCATCCTAGAACACATTCCCTTCGGACACATCAGACATGGTTACCGCGAGTTTTTAGAGCTATTCGTGAGTTTTTTTCGACTTACCATTGCCCAAGGTCTTGGCTTGCCAATGCTGGAATTAGAAAATGAATTTAAGGCGTATCGGGCAAAAATAAATTACCCCATATTCAATGATGATTATTTTCGAAATTACTTTGTTGATCAAACGCCACTCTGAAGAATTACATAGGCCTTTTTATATTTTCTTTTCTTGATGTTGTAAGGGATATTGCGGGTGGCGCGTCTGCAGACATCCATCTGCATTTTTCTTTTCAAGGAACCAAGTTGGCCGGATCTGCTGGTGTAGGCGCTCCACAGTTGGGTATCCGTTTGGTTATCATAAAGTCGTAAGGTGATTTCTACCTGATTGGTGATCGGGATTAACCATGAATTAGACAAAGCAAAGGCTGCTGCTTCGCTAATAGGTTCCCGGATGTCGATATTGCCCCAAATTATGGCATCGACTCGTAGCAAGCTGCAAAGCTCAGTATTGGTGAACTGCGTATTTGGAAAGCCTATGCCAAACAACATGGAATTGACTTCGTCTGGCGCCATGATTTCAGCATGCAAGCGGCCATCTCGGTTGTAGTGATCGAGTTGTCTAAAGACTCTTAGCTGAATTTCTTCAGACTTTTTTTGGCAGAGGTCGAGGTATTTTTCATTGCTCATCCAAATTTTGCGCTCCACAGTAGCTCTGATGGGCAATACGGCCACGCGATTGTGATTTTGAGTGAGTTGAACAACATTAGGTACTTCTTGCACGGCAACACAAGAAGAAAATAAGAGAACTAAGGTGAAAAAGTAAAATAAGCGTTTCATTTAAATCTATTTTTTGGGTCTTGCATACGAAAATCGTTCCAAAAGTTTTGGTTCGGCATAACCGTCAAGGCCGTTGATGGCCACCACATGACCTTTATCGAGTTGCAACCACTTGTCTGCAGAAAGTAATTCTTCTTCGTAAAAAATGGCTTCAATGGAGGCGATGATGTGGATGCAACCATTTTCCTCGATGAGGTATTCATTGACATATTTACACAGCAATTTGACGGGGCTTCCTTTCACAAAAGGTACCGGGCATCCGCCGTGGTAGACGGGGTCGAGGTTAGTCATGTCAAATTCACTGATTTCTTCAGGGTAATTGGCAGAAGAATGATGTGCATCTTGAATTTGCGCTGTGGTGATATGATTGACCGAAAAATAGCCGTATTCTTTAATGTTTTTGTAAGTGTGGCGAGGAACGGTTGTAGGTCTTAAAATAAATCCAATGAGTG
>JBEDCS010000075.1:0-2649 GCA_041176605.1 Bacteroidota bacterium | reverse complement strand
TGTTTAGAAAAAAGATAGAAGCCGACCTCGAATTTCATTCCTAGTTGCGAAAAATGCAACTCAAAACTTTTTAGACCCGTAATTCAGTTTTATAGACCGTACATTTTGACCTTCCTTTGTCAGACCAAAATGTATATTATGAAAACGAAAAAATTACATTCAGCACTTTTATTAGTAGCCATCCTATTCGGTTTGAACACCGCTTATTTGGCACAAAACAATCCGACTATTGCCGTAGCTAACCCTAACGTCAATACTTTAACGGTTCGTCCTGAAGCGGCCGCAAAGATGATGCGCTTGGAGCTCATCAAAATCAACAAGTACAAAGTTTATGATGAGTTTGACATGAACGAAGTCATCAAAGCAAACGAAGAGTACAGAGCAGGTTGTTATGGCCAGAATTGCTTAACAAAGCTCGGAAATGAACTCAAAGTAGACTACGTGATGTCTGGAAGCCTAGACGGCTTGGGTAACAAAATTGTTGTGACCATCAAAATCATCGACGTCAAGAACCAATCGTTGTATAAGTCGTCTGTTCGAGAGTTTGACAACCAAGAAACGGAAATCCAGCGCATGATAGAAATTGTATTGGCAGACATGCATGGCATTACTGTGGATAAAGTTATTACCGATCGTTTGGCGTTTAAAAATGAAGTCATTACTTCAAATAACATTGGCAAAATCAATAATTCGGGGCCTCGTATTGGCTTTGCTTACCTGACAGGAAGCGTCAATGAATTTGCACAGAGATCAACTGCTTATGGTGGTTTAGGTATTCAACCTTTCACCTCCATGATTGGTTATCAAATTGAAGGACAATATGTGGGTACGGAGAATTTTTCTGCCCTCGTTGAAGGTATCGTCAATGTATCAGGCCTTGAGCAAGGTCAGTTTGTTCCGTCTATCTCTTTGTTAAACGGTTTCCGTTTTGGTAAGGCCAACTGGGAGTTTGCTTTTGGTCCTCGTTTTGGGATCTCAGCAACTTCCTCTGGCTTTATTGATAAGGACAACCATTACTCTGAGTACAATGACAAACGCTATTTTACTGAAACAGAATGGGCAGATTTCGTACAGGCCAACAATGGTGTTTACAATGGAGAAGTTATATATCCGACAAAACCAGGTCATGGCTATAATTTTGAAAAGAACTTTGACAAACGAGGCACTAAAGCGCTTTCACCAACATTCTTGATTGCTTTTGGTCGTACTTTCCAGGCAGGAGCCTTGAACATTCCCTTGAACATTTTCTACAGTTCACAAAAAGGTGGCGGATACATAGGTGTCAACATGGGCTTCAATGTTCAAAAAAGCAAGCAACCGATCAACAAAAACAATCCGCAGCGTTATTATTAAACCCTAAATATCAAACTAAGTCCAAATGAAAAAACAGTATTTATTTCATTTGTGCTTGACACTAGCGCTCTACTTCTTCGGAAGTCAGAGCGCTTTTGCACAAGTATCATCCAATCTTGGTTCAAATTCTGATACAACCCGTTACTTAATTGCCGTAAAAAGTGGCATTGAATACGTTGGGCCAATCATTTCTCAGGATAGTTCTGTACTAGTCATAAGAACCAATTCGTTAGGCGATGTATCAATTCAGAAGAGCGACATTAACTTTTTACAGATTTATACTCCGTCAAGAAATGACAAAAAGTATGAGCTAAATAAGGGAGGTGTTTTGTCAACACGATACTTGTTTTCTGCGAATTGTTTTCCATTGAAAAAAGATGACAACTACGCCTTATTAAATATTTACGGACCCGAGGTTCATTTTTCTTTGCATCGAGATTTTTCATTAGGATTTTTCACAACTTGGGTTGCGGCTCCAGTTGCGGTCTCCCTGAAATACACTCATGGAACAGCTAATCCAAGAATTAACTATGGAATAGATGTTAAGTTTGGCTCTCTTGGACCCTCTACCGGATTCAGGGGATATGGAGGTTTATATAGAGGCATGCTGACCTTTGGCGATCGCCGCAGTAACCTAACTCTTTCAGCAGGTTATTTTCATGGCAATGACCGTGGAAGATATTATTTTGAAACAATTTACGTTCCTGGAACTTATCCTGTAATTGACAATCAATACCCTGTAATTCCTGTTCAGGGAGAAGTTAAAATTGGTGGAAGCACCGCTTATGCAGGCCCTGTTTTCGGTCTTGCAGGTCAAATAGCCATTAATAAAAAGTTCAGATTTATATATGACTGTATGTATATTCGTCCGAAACTAACAGCGTTTGTTGAATACTATGGTGGTGTTCAATACCAATATAACGATTACTTCTATAACAGCAGTGGTCAATATGTCTTGCAATCCGTTAATGTGTCAAATTGGAATGGGTACGAAGCTTATTATTTTTTAAAACGAAATATTTTTGTGATTATGCCAGGATTCCGCTTGGAAAAAAATCAAAAACGCGCCTTTCAAATGAGCTTAGTGGGAATATTTATGAAAAACATCAATCTAGTAATCCCTACGGTTAGTTGGTACTTTAAGTTTTAATCAGCAAAAGGAAGGGTAAATTAAGGGAGTCTGCGTAATTTAGTTCCAAATTTGACCACAATATGATGGGCTCCTTGCTTGTGCTTTTTATTTTTGAATCTTGGTGGTTATCAGGGCTTTTTGTCTTTGTGGTCTTGATGTTGGTA
>JBEDCS010000074.1:0-12613 GCA_041176605.1 Bacteroidota bacterium | reverse complement strand
TATTCTTAGAAGATTACAACTTTGGCCGCTCTGACGTGAGTGGTTTTTGGTCGCAGCAGCGCATGGATCGCCACGGGCAATTTCATACAGGCAATGCTGCGGGTAGCAACATCAATTGGTTGAGCTCAGCTACACTTTATGCGCAGTTGCCTGTTAAGCCAAATATTTTTGGTGTTTTTGCGGATTATGGAATGGGAGAAGGTGAAAAAAAAACTATGGATAGCTATTTAAATGCTGGCCTTGCCCTGCGTTTTGGAAAGGTATTTGGAATTTATTTCCCATTATACTATGGTCATAATGCTACCGAAGAAGGTAATTTTATTACAGACCCTGTATTTACGAATTATGCGCAAAACATCCGCTTTAGCCTGCGCATCAATATCGTCAACAGACTTAGTTTACACTCACTTTTAAATTCTTAATATGTCTGAGCAGCGCCTTTCATTTGGCAAGTTATTTTGGCCAAGCTTTCTTGCCGTATTTGTGGCAGGATTGGTTGGCATGGTTTTTTTCTTCCTTGTACTGGGTGGCATTATTGGCTCCTTTGGTGATTTCGAGCCTGAGCCTCTTGCGCTTCAGGATAAAACTGTTTTGCATTTAAAGTTGGAGGGTGTCATTGCCGACAAAAGTGCTCAATCAATTGACGCCACAGCTCTAAAAGTAGATCGAAGCACAGGATTGCCAGAGCTTTTGACCGGTCTAGAAGCCGCCGCTAAAGATCGAAAAATTAGAGGCGTGTTCTTGGAAATGAAAAGTCCTGAAATGGGAATGGCAACTGCTTCGGAGGTTCGTGACGCGCTCAACAGATTTAAGAAGTCCGGTAAATTCGTGGTGGCTTATTTGTCTGGCGAGCAAATTTCGTACACTGATTATTACGTGAGCAGCGTAGCTGACGACTTATTTGGTCTAGGAGGTTCCACATTTCTTTGGACAGGCTTACATGCTGAAAGTTTTTTCCTAAAAAATCTTTTGGATGAGCTTGAAATTGGTGTCATGGTTGTTAGGGGCAAAGACAACGACTTTAAAAGTGCTGTAGAGCCTTTTTTCAGAACAGAAATGAGTGATTCTAGCCGTGTTCAAATGAATGCTTTGCTTCAAGATATGTGGAAAACATCAAGAAACGAAATTGCTCAGTCCCGTCGACATGATACCTTGGCACTTGATTCCTTAGCAAATGCTTTGGCCATTCGAAAATTAACCCATGCACAAGATTTTAAATTAATTGACCGTGTATACTATCGCCATGAAGTTTTGGACTTTCTTAAAAAGAAGGTTGGCTTGGATCAAAGTGCAGCCCTCCGCTTGCAATCATTTGGTAAATACATCCGGGACACATTTTACGACGAGCAGCTCTTGGCCAAACAACAGAAACACGTGGCGGTTATATTAGCCGAAGGCGATGTGGTTTCTGAAGGCGATGGCTTGAGTGCGGCAGCGCTTGGGAAGTTACTCAGGACAGTCAGAACTGATACCGATGTAAAAGCTGTAGTGTTGCGCATCAATAGTCCTGGGGGTTCTGCTCTCGCCAGTGAGGAAATCTGGAAAGAAGTCGAACTTACTGCTCAAAAGAAGCCCTTATATGTTTCCATGGGTGACTTCGCTGCTTCTGGTGGTTATTATATTGCAACACCTGCCAAAAAAATATTTGCGCAAGCCACCTCAATAACTGGTTCGATAGGTGTGTTTGGTGTTCTACCAAATGCAGGCAATTTTCTTAAAAATAAACTAGGTGTCACAACAGACGAAGTTCGAACACATCAACACGGTGGCTTATCATTATTTAGACCCTTAAGCGCTGAAGAATATGGCTTCATGCAGGCAGAAATCGATGAGGTGTATGAATTATTCCTCAAAAGAGTCGCCAACGGCCGAAAACTGACCAAAACACAAGTGCATCGCGTAGCAAGGGGTAGGGTTTGGACCGGTGCAAGTGCGAAACGCATGCGTTTGGTTGATGAAATTGGTGGTTTATTTGCCACTATTCAGGCTGCGCAAAAAGATTGTGGCTTTTCTTCTGTGGTTTATTACCCGAAAAAAGACAAAAGTACCATCGATAATTTGATAGAACTCATAGACGATGAACTTGAAAATGAACAAACAAAAGCACAAATAAGTGTACCTTCTGAATTAATTTTATATTACGAAAAATACCAACAACTCAAACAGATGAGTGGGCTGCAGGCTAGACTGCCATTCACTTTTGTAATATATTGATAATCAAAATAAAAGCTTAAAATATAGCCTTAGGTTTATTTTGTTGATTAAAAAATAACATAGTTTAAACAAAAATTATATATCATTGTTATTCAATAAATTAAACGGCGGTTCCCGAAAAGCCTAAAGAGTAGGGAAAACTAAACCTAATAACTATGTTTTTTTCTTTAACTAGTGCACTCAAAGTGCAAGAAATCTTTGAAAAAGGAGATGTATTTACTTACACGGCATTTACCTTTTTCATCGGAACGATGGCCATGATGGCTGCAGCTGCATTCTTCTTTATGGAAATGCGTAATATGGAAGACAAATGGAAAACTTCCATTTTGGTTTCCGGTATCATTACATTTATTGCTGCTGTCCATTATTATTACATGCGTGACTACTTCACAGAAACGCAAACTTCACCAACGTTCTTCCGTTATGTTGACTGGATGTTGACTGTTCCATTAATGTGCGTTGAGTTTTATCTCATCACTAAAAAGGCAGGCGCAAAATCTAGTTTGCTATGGAAACTTATCTTTGCATCTGTAGTTATGCTCGTAACAGGTTACTTCGGTGAGTCTGTAGATCGTGGAAACAGCGTGATGTGGGGTGTACTTTCTGGTGCGGCTTATTTCTATATCGCTTACCTTGTATGGTTCGGTGAAGTTGCGAAACTTGCAGAATCTGCTGGCCCTGCTGTAGCTAAAGCTACAAGAGTATTGGCTTGGTTTGTATTAGTAGGTTGGGCAATTTATCCATTAGGATACATCATCGGAACACCAGGTGGTCTCTTCGGAGCTTTTGGTAGTTCAGATCCAAATCCTTGGATGGATGTTGTTTACAACATTGGTGATGCCATCAACAAAATTGGTTTTGGTCTAGTAATTTACACTTTAGCTAAATCAGAGTCTAAAGCATAAATTAGTACACCAATCAAATAAAAAAGGGGAGCTGAAAAGCTCCCCTTTTTGTTTTAATAAAATTTTGGATCGCTAAGAAGCTCGTAATCGGTTAAAGCATTAAGAAAGGCTATGATTTGTTTTCTCTCTATTTGGGTAAGAGGTATTCCTTTTTTTAAAATTGGACTTAAGTTTTGACTATTTGATAACACCCCAAAACTGTAGTGATCAAGTACTTCCTCTAGATCCCAAAAACGACCATCGTGCATATAGGGGTAGGTTAGGGCTACATTTCTCAAAGATGGCACCCTGAATTTTCCGTAATCTGTGATTTTCTTCGTGATTTTACCTCTGCCTCCATCCGCAAAAACAGTGTCTAAACCAATATTTTGATAAGTGAAATTAGTGAATAAAGGTTCTTGATGACAAACAGCACAATGGTTTTTAAAGAGCGTATATCCTTTCTTTTCTTCCTCCGAAAACGAGGATTTTCCCTGCCTGTATTGATCATATTTACTTTGAAAAGATTGTATTTGAGCTATATATAAGGTCAGTGCCTTAAATAACTCGTAATCACTAATTTTTTCAACTCCGTAATTCTTTTTAAAAAGTTCACGATACTCTTCGTTATGGTTGAGTCGATTTAATACACCTGACATATCAGTACCCATTTCGAGTTCATTGGTGAGGGGGCCTAAATGAAAAATTTCGATATGATTCACCCCTCCATCCCAACCAAAAGCCGGATACCAAATTAAGTTTGTAATACCTGGCGTATTGCGCACACCTTTTCTACCGTAAATCCCATTGCTGAAACGCACATTGTGATCTGCAAAACCATGTGTTTGGCTGTGGCAACTCGCGCAGGAGGTGCTATGATCTGTAGAAAGAATAGGGTCAAAGAAAAGTTTTTTGCCAAGTTCAAAACGACCTTTTGTATAGTCTACTAAGTGACTTTTATAATTTGGTTGAGGAAAATAAGCAGGGACTTGTGCTTGAAAATCAGCAGTACGCTCCTTTGTACAGGCGTACAGGATTATGAACAGTAAAAGAGGGGCCGACATGATCAGTCGACCCCATTTTGAAATATAGCCAAGTTCAAAAACAGAACCCATCAATTTTAATTGTGTAAGTGTTCAAAAACAAAAGAGCTATAAAAATCTAGAGCAAGTTTTTTAGCCCTAATTCCTGGCATCATGACATTTGCGCCATTAGCAACTGCGTCGTTGCATAGTAAATACGAAGGACTTGCTTTCATATGGATTTCACAAGCGTGTTCATCATTAATCTGCAGTTTTTCCGTATCGAAATTTACGGTTTTTGTAGTCACGATATTGTTTGTACCACTAAAACCTCCAAGATGGAAAGCAAAGCTTCCTGAGCTTGATGCAGGGCTTGTGCCTTCAGCTTTGAGCATAATGTAGCCAGAATTCCAATTCCAAAACATGCCATTTGACGTAGAAAGCGCACCTGTTTGCACACCAGACACATTGCGAAGGCTGTCCACGCCGAGCGTGTAGGTCATGGATTTGTATGTACCAACGGGCACCTTTGCTAAGGCCAATTTTAGAGAAGCAGGCTTGCTGAGGTCAATAAGGTAATAACTATTGGAGTCTTTCCATTGCGTTCCATCTTCTTTGGTTAAAATGATATTTGACACGTAGTACTTAAACGTACTGAAGTTGAGCGCCTCGTTGTTCATCGGATGTACGTAGTCGGTATTCAGACTGAAAGCGTCTTCATTCATGCCCCATACGTGTTCAAAAGCAATTTCGAGTTCTCCGGTAGCTTTGTCTTTGTTTTTGTTACAAGAGGTTGCGCCAAAAATGAGCAGAGAAGCTAAACTAAGAATTGATAATATATTTTTCATGATTTCTTTTTTTGTTGAATTAAATATTGAATAGAAAATTGGATTTGTGGACGAAAATAAAGCGTCCCGGTATTGATGTTTTGCCAGAGCGGCAAGTTTATTTGTAGGCTATACAGCCAATTGTAGGTCAGTAAATGACAACTCATTTTTGATTGAAGTAGCACCCCTTTGTGTTGTGCACTTGCTGCTAATGGTGCCCACTCCCAACTATTGGATGCAAAGTAGTCAGCTTGAAAGCCAATAGAGCTCAAGAGTCGATATGAACTTATTTTATCATTTAAAACAAGTGCAGTTGAGAGTTGGCTCGAATTGCCGTAACGAAATGCATAGTCGTTTTTTCTCTTCCAAGTATGACTGATTTCACTTTGTATTCCCAATTTTTTATTGAGTTTTTGAAAACCATTAAGCAGTAAAGAGAAGTCCCATGAGCCAGTGCCTGGATACAAATTTTGTTGCAAATTAGATGGAGAAACAAATTTTCCAGTGGGTGCCTTGATACCAATCGCAGCACTCACAAATTGATGGGTGATACCCGACGAGTCTTTACACTGCAAAACTATTTGATTGGTAAAGAGTTGTACATCACCAAGGCCGCTCTTTAGCGTTTGATTTTCTGCTAATTGCTGCCTGCCAATTTGATAAGGTACTTGCCCGTAAAACTGAAGTTTTGACCCAACCTGTAAACGAAGTTGGAGGCTATTCAAGAGGAAGTCCTCTTTTGAATGTATCTGTCCGTTGTCAAAACTTTGGTAACTTCTATATTGTGTGCTGAGGCCAATGGTATGAAAGCGATTTGCTGCAAAAAGGCCTATCGAACTATTTGCATGTACGCCTCCACAGATATCACATGCCCAAACCTTACTAGCAAATACCAGTAGGAGCACAAAGTGTATTTTTTTCATGAATTGTATTTGAATGATTAAAACAAAGGTTAATCAGACAATACAAGGCGGGTGAAAAAGTTGTTTCGAAAAATCAAAAGAATAACATGCAGCAATGTTTGGAATTTTTTCTTTTTTGCGCTGCGTTAAAATGAGGTGGCAACTCGTATTTGTTTCAATAGAAATGAAATAGTCATTATTGAAAATTTTTGAACCGAAATCGAGATGCTGTTGCTGTTCTTGTTCTTTGGCTTGTAGTTCGAGGTCTGCTTTTTTGAGCTGCTTTGCTAAATAACATTGACCATTACAATGTAGCTCAGGTCTGTTTTTGTTTTCACAGTAACGAGCTGTAATTTCAGCTTTATTAAGCTCATAATGCACTTGCCAAATCAAACTATACACAAGCTTTGAGATGAATAAGGTGAGCAGTAAAAGACTTAAAAGACTTCGAAGCACTTGTTTTTTTTTTACAAAATTACAAATTCCTTTTGCTGCTATTCATAAACCTTAGGAAAACTTTGCGGATCGAGGTCGTGCATCATGTCGAGTACTTTTTCAATGATGTCGTCCAAGTTAGGTTTGCTGAAGTAGTCACCATCAGAGCCATAGGCTGGGCGGTGGTCTTTGGCGGCCATTGTTTGAGGCGCTAGATCCAGGAAATTGTAAGCCCCTTGTTTGACGAGTATTTGATCGAGCATAAACGCACTGGCACCACTACTTACATCTTCGTCGACGATCAGTAAAGCATTTGTTTTGGCAACAGATGCTCCAATTACGTGATGAATATCAAACGGCAACAATGTTTGTGCATCAATGAGTTCTACAGAGACGCCAAATTCAGAAAGTTGCGCGACGGCTTGTTCACAAATATTGAAAGTAGAGCCATAAGAGACAAGCGTGAGGTCAGTACCTTGTTGTACAATTTCTGGTACACCAAGAGCTTCTGTAAACTCGCCAAAATTGAGCGGCATGCGCTCTTTGGTGCGGTAGCCATTGAGTGGTTCTATCACTAGTGCTGGCTCATCGGCCTGCAGTAAGGTGTTGTAGAATGCTGCAGCTTTCGTCATGTTCCGGGGGACACATACATGAATGCCACGTAATGAATTGATGATCATGCCCATAGGTGAGCCGCTGTGCCAAATTCCTTCGAGGCGATGGCCACGTGTTGATACAATTAGAGGTGCTTTTTGACCGCCTTTTGTGCGGTATTGCAGTGTTGCTAAATCATCCGACATGATTTGAACGGCGTAGAGCAGGTAGTCGAGGTATTGAATTTCTGCAATGGGTCTGAGGCCACGCATGGCCATTCCTATGCCTTGCCCGACAATGCTACATTCGCGAATACCGGTATCAGATACCCTCAACGTGCCAAATTGCTCTTGGAGCCCTTCTAAACTCTGGTTGACGCCACCAATTTTACCGGCATCTTCTCCAAAAACAAGTACTTCAGGTCTAGTTTCAAGTATTTTGCGATAGTTTTCACGGAGGATGATACGCCCATCTTCTTGTTGGTTTTCTGCGGCATATTGAACAGCAACTGTTGCTACATTCAAAGCGCTGTGCGCTGATGCTGAATACAAATGCGAGCTATAGCGGTCTTGTGCTTTTTCTTGAATGTTGGCAACCCAGGTAGCTAAGTGGCTGCGTTCTTCACTGCGTTGAACTAAAGAATTGCGAAGAATTGATCGGGCAATTTGCAATAGTTCTCGGCGAATGCTGTCTTTTTCTTTGGTTAATTTTTCAGCTGCTTCAACACACATTTGGTGCATTGGGTGGGTAGTAGGAAAACCATTTAAAATGGCGAGAAGCTGGTTTTTATCTTGCTGAATGTCATTGACAAATGCTTGCCAGGCGCTATTTTTTGCAGTTCTGACCGCTTCTTTAGCCTCTTTTTCAATGCCTTCAAGTTCTTCGACTGTAGCTAATACAAGACCCTTGTCCGCAAACGATAAAATCCATTCTTTGAATTTATTGACGCAATCAAAAGTGGTTTCCCAAGTGAGGCGTTCTGGAGATTTGTAGCGTTCATGGGATCCAGAAGTTGAGTGTCCTTGTGGTTGATTTACTTCTTTGACATGCACCAAAACCGGCACATGCTCGTTGCGCGCAATTTGCACTGCTTTTTCATAGGTTTCACAAAGATGCGCGTAGTCCCAACCTTTAGTCACTAGAATTTCAAACCCTGGTTTCTCAGCAGTGCGCTGAAAACCGGCTAGGGCCTCTGAAATACTTCCTTTGGTTGTCTGGAGTTCTCGGGGTACAGAAATGCCGTAGCCGTCGTCCCAGACGGACATCACCATAGGTACTTGAAGCACGCCAGCAGCGTTCATGGTTTCCCAGAATGGCCCTTCAGAAGTAGAGGCATCGCCGATGGTACCAAAAGCGACTTCATTGCCACCGTTTGTAAAATTCTTAAAATGCTCGAGCTCTTTTAAGGTCGGGTGCTCGCGGTAAACCTTGGATGCCTGAGCCAAACCAAGCAGGCGTGGCATTTGACCAGCAGTAGGAGAAATGTCAGCAGAACTATTTTTTTGTTCCATGAGATTTTTCCAGTTGCCATGGGCATCGAGGTTTCTTGTAGAATAATGACCTCCCATTTGGCGTCCGGCCGATTGCGGCTCAATTTGAACGTCGGTGTGGGCGTAAAGGCCAGAAAAATATTGTTCAACGGTGAGTTCACCGAGTGCCATCATGAGAGTTTGATCGCGGTAATAGCCAGAGCGAAAGTCGCCATTTTGAAATTGCTTGGCTAGGGCAATTTGGGCTAATTCTTTACCATCTCCGAAGATGCCGAACTTTGCTTTGCCTGTGAGTACTTCTTTACGGCCTAAAAGTGAGGCCTCGCGAGAAGTACAGGCAAGCAGGTAGTCGTTGATGACTTGTTGCTTAAAGCTATGGAAATCGAGTTGATCTTGGTTGGTGCTTGCTTTATCTTTGGCCATTTTTGTGTTGATTGCCTACAAATATACGTAAAAAGGCACGGATTTTTGACCGAGAATTCGCAATTTTGAGCACAATGAGTCAGATACAATTCGAATTATGTGCAGCGTCTATCGAGGCGATAGATCTTGCTAAAAAGTACAACTTTGATCGCATCGAGCTTTGTCAGAATCTCGAGCAAGGAGGGCTCACACCTTCTGCTGGCCTGATTCAAGCAGCGCTAGAGGCCAAGGTCGAAACCCATGTTTTAATCAGGCCAAGAGCCGGTGGGTTCTATTACAATGACCGAGAATTGGATCAAATTCAATGGGACATTGATTTTGCAGCGGCCCAAGGGGTGAAAGGGGTGGTAGTCGGCTTGCTTCAAGAAAATTTTGACCTGGACAAAGCGTTGTTGGCGCAAATGATACGTAAAAATCCTGAGCTAGATTGGACTTTTCATCGGGCATTTGATGAAAGTATTGATTGGAAGCGCTCCTTAGACACACTGATAAACTTAGGTTTTAAACGGGTCCTTACCTCTGGTTTTGCCAAGAATGTCGAACAGGGCATGGTCAATTTGGCCGAGATGTCTGCTTATGCCAACGGTAAAATCGAAATCATGGCAGGCGGGGGTGTGCATGCGGGTAATTTTCAAAAACTGACAGAAATTCCGCAGCTCGCGGGCATACATTTTTCAGCAACCCAAAAGGTTTTACTCGACGAAGACTCCGCTTTTTCTGAAACGATATTAAAGATTGATGAGCGCAAGTTACAGCGCATCTTAGCGGCAAAATAGTACAAGCGGTATATTATCCGTACCTTTGCACAGAATCCGAGCAAGTGACGATACGTTTTTTCACTTTGATCGGAACGATTAATTGCATGTTATTTAATGAATTACCCCTGAGGAAAGAAATCCTCGAAGCCATTGCTGAAAAAGGCTATACAAGCGCAACCCCGATTCAAGAAAAAGCCATCCCACCAATTCTAGAACAAAAGGACCTCATCGGTTTAGCCCAAACGGGCACTGGTAAAACGGCAGCTTTTGCCATACCAATTCTGGAAAATCTAGCTAAAATCAATGCTGCACCCGGCGGAATCCAAGCACTTGTTGTGACGCCAACGCGCGAGCTCGCCATTCAAATTGCAGAAAATTTCAGGGCTTATGGCAAAAAACTCAAGCTGCGTTCTCTCGTGATTTTTGGCGGTGTCAAGCCCCATGCACAAATCCAAACGCTCAAGCAAAAACCAGCTATTTTGATAGCCACACCTGGGCGTTTGCTTGATTTACATCAGCAAGGTTACATCAACTTAAAGCAATTGGAGGTTTTTGTTTTGGATGAAGCCGATCGCATGCTCGATATGGGCTTTATTCATGATGTCAAACGCATCGTGAAATTATTGCCAAAACAGCGCCAGACTTTGCTGTTTTCAGCTACAATGCCAAACGAAGTCAAAAGCTTGGCTCAAAGCCTGCTCCATGACCCCGTAGAGGTTACTGTAACACCGGTTTCTTCTACAGCTGAACGCATTGACCAGATGGCCATACTCGTGGCAGATCGCAAAGAAAAAGAACAACAACTTGTGCAGCTTTTGCATGAAGACAAAGCCAATAGTGTTTTGGTTTTTTCAAGAACGAAGCACGGTGCCGACAAATTGGTGCGCCTTTTAGGAAAAAACAAGTTGCAGGCGATGGCTATTCATGGCAATAAGTCTCAAAATGCCAGACAAATGGCCTTGAGTCATTTCAAAGAAGGTAAAATTCGCATTTTGGTCGCAACAGATATTGCTGCTCGAGGTATTGATATTTCTGGCCTTGATTTAGTTGTCAATACAGATGTGCCAACCGTTGCAGAAACATATGTTCACAGAATTGGCAGAACAGGGCGTGCCGGAAAAGAAGGGCGCTCAGTGATTTTTTGTGAACCCGAAGACAGCAAGTACTTTAAGAATATCGAAAAGTTAATCGCAAAAAAAATACGGGTCGCATAACCCGTATTTTTTTGATTTATTTCTTGAGAACTTAAATCGCGGCAATTTTGTCGGACATATATTCTCCTGCTTTCAATTTTCCTACGATTTTTGAGAAGCAATCAATGGTATATTTGACATCTTCGAGGGTGTGAACCGCTGTAGGGATAAGGCGTAAGATAATCATGCCTTTTGGTACAACTGGATAAACAACCATTGAACAGAAAACATTGTAGTTTTCACGGAGGTCAAAAATGAGGTTAGTAGCTTCAGGAATTGAACCACTTAGGTAAACCGGTGTGACACAACTGTTGGTTGGGCCAATCTCAAAACCGGCTTCTTTTAAACCATTTTGCAAAGCATTGGTGTTTTCCCAAAGTTTGTCTTTGAGTTCAGGATGATTTCTCATGAGTTCTAGACGCTTCAATAAGCCCATTACCAAGGCAACAGGCATTGCTTTGGCAAAAATTTGCGAGCGCATGTTGTAGCGCAAGTATTCTACTACTTGTTCGTCACTTGAAATAAAGCCTCCGATGAGCGCAAAAGATTTAGCAAATGTACCGAAGTAGATATCGATGCCATCTTGACAACCTTGTTCTTCACCGGTTCCGGCACCTGTTGCACCTAAAACGCCGATGCCATGTGCGTCGTCTACAAACAAGCGGAAATTATATTTTGCTTTGAGGGCAACAATTTCTTTTAAGCGACCTTGGTCACCGCGCATGCCAAAAACACCTTCAGTGATTACTAAAATAGCACCACCTGTTTCTTCTGCAAGTTTGGTAGCGCGTTGCAATTGCTTTTCGCAATCTTCTACATCGTTGTGCTTAAAAACAAAGCGCTTGCCCATGTGTAAACGCACACCATCAAGGATACAAGCATGAGATTCTGCGTCGTATACGATGACATCGTGGCGATCCACTAAACAATCAATTGCTGAAACAACTGCTTGGTAACCAAAATTGGCAAGAATGGTATCTTGTTTGCCAACAAAGGCTGATAGTTCGTTTTCAAGTTGCTCGTGGTAGTTTGAGTTACCTGACATCATGCGGGCACCCATTGGTGAGCCAAAGCCATAAGCAGCTGCAGCATCGGTGTCTGCTTGGCGCACTTCTGGATGGTTTGCCAAACCAAGGTAATTATTGAGAGACCAATTGAGTTTCTCTTTTCCTCTAAAGTTCATATGAGGGCCGATTTCACCTTCAAGTTTAGGAAAGGTGAAATAGCCATGAGATTCTTTTGCGTGCATTCCGAGTGGACCTCGGTTTGCCTGAATTTTTTCAAATATATCTGCTGCCATGCTATGATTTTTCTGCAAAGTTAAAGGAATATCAAGTATAAATAAACGCTTAACACCTTAGTTATTAACAGGGCAATGCACAAAAAGGCGTGATTGGCTTTGGTTAGATTTTGGTTTTCAGGTAATAACCCGTCTGATTGTCTTTTATTTCTGTTAAAGCACGAGGATGCCCTTCAAATAATAGTGACCCGCCATTTTCTCCTCCGTCAGGTCCAAGATCGATAATGTGGTCAGCGCATTTGATGACTTCCATATTGTGTTCTATCACAACCAAAGAGTGGCCTTTGTCAAGGAGTGCTTGAAAAGCAATCAGGAGTTTTTCTATGTCGTAAAAATGTAAGCCTGTGGTAGGTTCGTCAAAAATAAATAGGGTGGGCGTACTTTGTGCTCCTTTACTTAAAAAAGATGCCAGCTTGATGCGCTGAGCTTCGCCACCAGACATCGTGCTTGAAGATTGTCCAACACACAAATATCCGAGGCCTACATCGACAAGTGGTTGAATTTTTTCGGCTACTTTCTGATCGAGTTTGTCTTGGCCGGCTTTGAAGAATGAAAGGGCTTCGTCGAGGGT
>JBEDCS010000073.1:0-4427 GCA_041176605.1 Bacteroidota bacterium | reverse complement strand
AGCTTCTCGCGAGCGATAGAATCGCGCACCCAATGTACGAATTGGCGATACTCGTTGTTCGAAATTTCAGTAGCATCCATGTAAAAGGCAGGAACAGATACAGTACGCTTGCGCGCTGTATGGAAGCCCATGATGTCTTCATCATCTTCTCCTGCTTGGAATGCTCCGGAAGGAACATAAACCATACCCTGCGGCATTTTGCCAGGGCCTAATACGTCCGGATACCAGGTGTCTCTACCACTCACACCTACTAAATTTCCTTCGATGTCGCTACAAGCGTACATGAAGCTAAGAACAAATAGAAAACTAAATAATTTTTTCATTCGTTTGTTTTTGGTTCTGACCTACTCCCAATTTAACTTGCTACAGGTATAACTTCGGGTATAACGTAAGAACAATAAAAATGGTTACACTTTTTTCCTCCTATAACCAACGAGGGTGTCTTGCTTTGGTCTTTGGAGGCGGCGGCAAGAAATAACAATACTTAACAAATAACTCGTGAGAACCTCTAGAGATACTCGAAAGTTTATTAATGTTGATGTCGTAAGCATAACCTACATTGAAGTTTTCCATTGGGGAATATCCGGCCATGACAGCAATAGCATCTGAAGTTCTGAAAGTAAGACCACCATATGCCTGATTTCCACCAAGTTCCATCATGTAACGAGCATTGATGTCCATTGAAAATTTAATCAAGTCAGTGCGAACTAAACTTTGAATATCAATATTGTTTCCAGAACCAAAAGCATCGCGAACGGTGTAGCCACCCATAATGTAATAGTGACGAGCAGTTTGGAAAGACAAAGCTAAGTTTGTTGGGTCTGCGCTGAGATCCGACTCAGAGAGGTGGGTTGTAGAAAACCCTGCGTAGTAATTTTTTGCTTGAAAATAGAGGCCAAAATTAGCGTCTACGGAGGTCGCTGAAAATCCAACGGGTAATGACGGATCTGGCACACCTGTTGGCGGAACCCAAGTTGGATCCATACCGTAATTCATGAAACCAATTCCAACTCCAATACCTAAAACACCTACTCTTCCAATTTGAAGTGGGTAAGAGTAATTGACTAACATAGTGTTTTGACGGGCAAAACCAATGGCATCATGGTAAAAGTTGACACCGATACCTCCAGGGAAGAATCTGGTTAGGTTACCTTCAACATTTAAAATAGCTGAATTTGGAGCTCCGTTAACCTTATCCCATTGATTACGGTAAATTGAAGTGGCACAAAAACCGTTGTACATATCAATACCGGTTTTGCCAGGGTTAATGCTCATTTTGTCAAACATGAAGTGTGTGACAAGCTTATCTTGCTGTGCGTATGATGCAAACAGCAAAATAGAAAAAGCAGCAGTTAATAATCTGTTATTCAATAGCATAAGCTTGGTTTAGCATGTAAGTAACAGGCGTATTTTCATAGAATACGACAGTTTAAGGTGCTAAAGTAAGGAATTCTTACGGAAAATAAAAAGCTTTTTCGCGTAAAAAGCATCATCCTAACTTCTGATAAGTCTTCCACCAAAGATCTGGCAATTCATTTTTCATAGCGGCATCATAATCTTCTTTATCGCAAGGAACCATGTGGTGGCGCTCATATTTCGAACCACTTTGAGGTGGATATGGCACCTCCATCCACCATCTGGCAGACTTATTGCTTTTGTAAAAAACAAGTGTGCGATTCACCTCATCCATAAATACACTGAACTTTGTGTAATCAGACTTAGACCCAAAAGGGAAATCTGCTACACGCGCAAAGTATCCTTGTAAGAAATACCAAATGCCTTCTGCTAATAATGAAGTCCCGATTGGAGATAACTCTTGTTCATTAAAAAACCCAATACAACTGACTTTGTCTGCGATTCCAGCATATTTCGTGATTTGACAAAACTGTGCGGCAGTAAACCCATTTGGAGCACCCATGTGTGACCCTAAATCTGAAGCTTTAATAGATTGTAGGTCTACGCTGATGATATCCGCATTTCTTAAATGTGGCTCCGCTTTGCGAAAGTCCTGGTTAAATTCTCCAAGTCGACAAATATCAAAGAAAAGTTTTTCAAAAAGCTCGTGCGCGGCAGTTTCAGCAAAAGGTTGCTGAAATCCGACTGCAGCGTGATTGAATAAATAACAAGGTCGTCTTGTAATAATATGACTTAAGAAATTAGTTGAGTTGAGTTCTGAATCGGGTGTGCCAATGTCTAGGCCACGATCGATTGAACAGGTGTTGACCAGTTGCTCTAATTGTTCATAACCAAGATATAAAGCCATGGTAAGGTCTTGACTGCCACCAACAATAATTGGAATGATGTTATTTTTAACCAACTCAGCTACTACACTTGCCACTGCAAAATAGGTGTCTTCTAGACTTGCGCCCGGTAAAATTGTACCGAGGTCGTATATTTTTTTATTCCAATTAATTTCTGGGTGCAAAGCATAAAAATGAGCTCGAAAATCATGTTGCTGACGTAGCTCAGTATGATTTGAAGCTCGGTATTCTGGCACTTCGAAAATGGCGCACCCCGGTTCATTTAACTGTGGAAATTCACCGCGATTGGCATCAATTGTGGCTCCTAATTGTGCAGCTTGGAAGGATGCATCAGTGGTGATGGGCTGGAAATAAATGGATAAATCTTTCATTGACCCAAGATTTTGGCGATATCTGGCTTAAAGTAAAGTGCCGACTTGAGCACTTTGCCATCTTCTCTATAAATTGGCTTGCCATTTTCATCGAGCTTTGACATATTGGAACGCTGAATTTCTTGAAAAATAGGTTCAATCATGTCTTGTAAGCCATGACGTAAAATGGTGCCACATAAAATATAAAGTTGATCACCGAGGGCATCTGCAATCTCAACTAAATCGCCATTTTGTGCAGCTTCTAGATATTCCTCATTCTCTTCTTTCATGAGATCAAAGCGCAGTTGAACATCTGCTTTGGTTAACGAAGCGGTAGGTTGTTCGTTATTTTGAATGCCAAAAGCGTCATGAAAACGCGCAACTTCGGCAATGATATTTTTGAATTCCATAATTAGTAATTGAGTAATTGAGTAAGTGCATTCCTGACCTTTGAAGCATTGGGTAACATGGCTGCTTCTAGTGTTGAATTAAGCGGAATAGCCGGTGCATCTACAGACGCTACTATTTCAATTGGAGCATCAAGGTGTTGAAAGCACAATCTTTGTAGCCTGCCGGCTAAACCAAGCGTAAATGTATTTTCTATGGATTCTTCAGTTACCATCAATACTTTTCCATGCCGCTCGCAAAGTGCTGTCATGGCGTCCATATCCAATGGATTGATACTTCTGAGGTCTAGAATCTCTACCTGGCCTTCAAAAGATGCAGCGGCTTCAGAGGTCCAGTAGACACCTCGGCCGTAGGTGATCACACCAACAGAATTACCCTTTGAAATATTTTCAGCGCTTGCCTCTTGTACGATACGTGCTTTACCAATTGGCACGATGTAATCGGCGCTTGGTTCTGTACTCATGGCGCCTTCCGTGCCAGGTATTTTGGACCAATACAAACCTTTATGTTCCAAAATTACAACCGGATTCGGATCATAGTAAGCAGCTTTCAATAAGCCTTTGAGATCTGCACCTGTTGAAGGATAGACTACTTTGATGCCGCGAATATTGGCCAAAACAGACTCAACACTTGATGAATGATAGGGGCCGCCTGAACCGTATGCACCAATTGGCACGCGGATCACGCAAGAAACTGGCCACTTACCATTAGAAAGATAATTTGACCGTGACACCTCAGTGAAAAGCTGATTGAGCCCTGGCCATATGTAATCAGCGAATTGAACTTCGACGATAGGTTTAAGACCCACAGCCGACATACCGACTGTAGAGCCAATGATAAATGCTTCTTGAATAGGTGTGTTGAAGACACGGTTGTCTCCAAACGTTTGGGCCAAGGTTGCCGCTTCGCGAAATACGCCACCTAAACGACCACCAACGTCTTGACCATAAAGCAGCGCCTCCGGATGTTGCTCCATGATTTCACGCATAGCAAACAAAGCGGAGTCAACCATAACGGTTTTCTTTTTTCCTTGAGGAGCACGTTCACCTAATTCTTCAGTGATGGATGTCGGTGCAAAAATATGATCTTGGATTGATGTTGGATCAGGGTCAGGAGCGTTGAGTGCTTGCTCATAAGCAGCGTCTACGTCCTTTCTTACTTGTGCCTCTAGATTGATGAATTCTGCCAAGCGAACGCCTAGGCCTTCAAGTGCGGCTTTTAATTTCGGATAGGGGTCTTGTTGAGCGGCCTCTTCGAGATCATCTCGATACCATTCTTTTCTGACACCGGAAGTGTGATGACCCAGTAACGGCACCTTAGCGTGGATAAGAAAAGGTCTTCTTTCCGTTCTGCATAAGTGAAGCACTTCTTCCACAGTTTGATAACAGGCCCAGAAATCTGTGCCGTC
>JBEDCS010000072.1:0-37358 GCA_041176605.1 Bacteroidota bacterium | reverse complement strand
CAGGGCATTTGGCTCTGTGATTGTGCTTGAGAATGCTTGTTGGCATCCGTTGGCATCAAAAACATCCAAAGTGTAGGCACCGGGTGTTAAGTTGTTGTACGGGCCACTTCCGTTCTGTAGCACATTATTTAAATAGTAGGTATAAGGTGATGTTCCGCCACTTACTTGTGTTTGTAGACTTCCATTATTAGAACCAAAACAACTCACCATTGTAGGCACCATTGTGACGCTTACTGCTGTTGGTTCAGTTACAACATAAGTTTGGGTTGTATTGCAACCGTTGGCATCAATGACCCCAATTGTATAGGTGCCTGCGCCAAGATTGATAAAAGTATTGCTTGCTTGATCAGCACCGTTGTTAATTGAAAAACTATAAGGTGCGGTTCCGCCAGAAGGAGTCACAACGAGTGTGGCGCTTTGGTTTCCAGCGCACGAAATTGCGACAGTTTGCTGCACATTGGCGCTCACCACGACGCCTGCCTGTAGCTGAAAACTACCCAACACTGCACAGCCTGTTGTGTCGGAAACCTCGTAGTTATAGACACCAGCGGCCAGTCCATTGAAAATATTAGTGGTTTGAGGCGAACCTCCAGTCAAGGTGTAACTTAGTGTACCTAAGCCACCGCTCGCGTTAATGGTCGCGGAGCCGTCATTGGCATTACAAGAAGCCACTTGGTTGATAGTGACTGTTCCTAAAACGATGCTTGAACTGCCGTTCACAAAAATACCTGACAAATGGGTGTCGTTGCAAGTATTTTCATCTAGCCCAATACCATTGACGCCACTTAAATTAAAATTGATGTTGTTGTTTCCAGCAGTAAGTCCTTGCAAATTGAAGAAGATGGTATCCAAAGCTCCAGTTGAGGATAATTGTGCACTTGTGAAATTGATGCTTTGTGTACTTGCACTACCTACTTGATAAGTAAATTGCCCATTGAGAATAGGATTGAGGCCCTGATTTTCAAGAACAACACCAACTTGTGTACTTGAACCACAAATACCTCCATTTTGCACTGTGAAGGCATTGACAATAGCTAAATCAAGTGTGTCAGGGTTCATTTTGAACGCAGAAACATTCGTTACAATAGCATTATTAGAATTCATGACCACGCCTGTGTAATAGAAAGTCAGGCCATCAAAATCATCGATGCATAAGTGGTGGTAGTCACCCCAACGCGTATTGGCAGTGCGCGCTGATAAACCCTGTTTAATAACGGTTTCTGCAACAGTCATTTGACCAAGAGGGTCACATGCTTTGCGTCCTGTCATTTGTATGGAAGGATAATTTGGCGCTGTGGTACCCGAGGTAGAATAGGCCATCATGATATTGCCCTGCTTGTCAATATTGATGGCGGGCATCCAGCGATTGAGTGTAGTGCCTGGTGCATAAGTGCCTTCTTGGTGCAGCGTCCAGGCTCCGGTGCTACCGGTTGGTCTGCGCAATTCTAACCAACGTACACCAGCGCGGTTATTGCCATCTACATCTGTGGCTAAACACAAAACCATGGCCTGGTGATCATTGAAAACGCGCATAGGGGCCTTGTACATGACACACTCTCTTAAAGGGTCTAGCTTCACTGTGGTGCCTGGTTGTGCGATACATGAGAAGCTGGTGAGTCCACAGAGGTCGGAATCAATTTCGGCAATGGCCACATCTTGTATTTTGGCGACGGTTGCTGAATTGTTGGTCCAGTTGATGGTCATTTCCCAAATTTCAATCCAGTCGTTGGTTGGGCTATCTGGCGAGCCATTGGAGTGTTTTTCATCGTCGCGGTGTCTGACAAAAAGCGGTTTTTGGCCGGCAGGAGCAGGAAGGTCTCCTTCGAGATCTACTGGCGTGATAGATTGAAATCCGAAACCATTGAGCGTATAGCCGATTGGGACACCAAAGAACGGAGAGGTTGTACCGTTGATCAGGGCACTTAATTTCATGGCATAGACACGTGGAGGCCCGCCTTCATTGGTGGAGGCAAGCAGTGCATCTGAACTTTCCGAAATACTCCATTTCGGGTAGTCCGGGAAATTTGGGCAAGTAAATTGATATAAATAGTAGGCACCTTGTGGGTTACTGGTTTGGGATACGTAGACTAATAGCTTTTTTTGTGCTTGGGTAGAAAACTGTGTGATGATCCAGCGTTTGGCTGTTTTGTAATATAGAATAATTGGGTCGCCGAGGCCTGTAACGGTCGGGCTACCTAAACTCGCCATCACGAGTGTCCCACTGATGGCAGCTCCCGTTTGTTTATTGAAAATTTTAAAGGAACCTCCGCTGTTTGCATTGGTGCCTTGGATATAAACTGTTGAATCGGCTTCACCTGTTGGGTCTGGTGGTGAAATGCCGTTTCCGATGCCTTGTACTTGCCATAAAACGGAGGCGCTGGCACTTTTGTTGGAAGTTTGATGCTGCTGCCAAACCCAATCGGGTTGGTGCGTATTGAGTACTTCATTTTCGACGAGCTCTCTGCCCTTGAAGTTAGGCACGATGTAATCTTTTGCCGGGCCATTTTGCACCGGAGCTGGTTCGAGTTTGGCAGTTGTTGGGCTCACGAATCCGTAAAACTCTGAGTTTTGACCGAGTGCTAGGTTGGTGCACAAAAAAACAAGAATAAAGAGAAGTTGTTTCATAGTTAGGGTTCAGTTTAATAGGCCATTAAATTAATAATTTATAGCGAGAATCAATAAGCATATTAACTTTGTCAAACATGAAAATTCTTTTGTCACCGGCTAAATTAATGCGCAGTCTTCCTCAAAAGACTTGCACGATCCCTGTAAATTTAGCGCAGGCACAATACCTTCATAAAATATTGTCGAAATGGTCGCTCAAGGATTTCGAACAAAAAATGAAGTTATCTGCACTAAAAGCAAAAGAAACCAAGCACATCGTGCAACAGTGGTCGGTTCAGGTCAATGATACAACTTCAACCCCCGCAATATTTGCCTATATAGGTGAAGCTTTCAAAGCACTAGATGTCGTTTCATTAAATGAAAAAGCGCTCCATTATTTGAATCAAAATGCTTTTGTACTATCCGGGCTTTACGGTATCCTAAGTGCAACAGATGGAATCGCGCCATACCGTTTGGAAATGGCTCAAAAAATTGAGCTCCCTAAAAAACACGCATCGTTATATGCATTTTGGAGACCAAAGATTGAATTGTTTTTGAAAGAACTACTTGAACCAGATGAAGTTATCTTGAATTTAGCCAGCAGTGAATACAGCGATTTAATCCAAGATACAGGGCTCAAAAGTAAAATGATAACCCCGGTTTTTAAGGAGCTCAAAGCTGGAAAACTTCAGAGTATTTCAGTTTTTTCTAAACAAGCAAGAGGGACGATGGCCAGATGGTGTGCCAATCAAGGGATAGAAGATGTTGCTCAAATAAAAAACTTCAACGAATTAGGTTACAGTTTCGAAGCATCCTTATCTGATTCAAGCAACTATTATTTTGTCAGGACTGCAGTTCAGTGAGTTCAAAATCAGGGTTTTGACTCAGGATATCCCAGGTGTGGTCAGCGAGTAGCTTGACGCTTGCAATAAAAGTAAGGTGTGCGCCTGACCTTCCCCAAGCATCAGGGGCAATCAGGGAAAGCATATAGTTGGTTTGTGCTTTCAAATAAAGATGATAGGTATGATTGATCAATGGTTCAAAGCGCATTTCAGCTTGGTAGATAAATGCGGAGATTTCTTTGCGATCTTGGAGTTTTTTGGCTTGTTGGGCCAACAGCTGCATCTGCTCATAGATTTGATCGAGCTGCATGTCTGTTTGCTGGCTCATGGCACTTAGTGCCCGACCTTTTAACTTTCCTTGATCTTCGGGCTTGATGACGGCACTTCCAACTTGATGCGCATAGGGCAATAAATGCGGGTTTTCCGCGATCTTGTCAGGATCAATCGGGTTGATAAAATCTGCATTGTTTTGCGCTTTTTTTTCCATTTTATACCATTTTGCTCAGGGCTTCACCTACGGCCGAACCGATGGCAATACCCATACCTCCCATTCGAACACCTGCATGCACGTTTTTGTTCAAAGATCTGATGAGTGGTTTTTTTTGGTCGCCAACGCACATGATGCCTGACCATTGCGCTTCAATTTCCACTTTTTGTCCGGGGATAATTTCATTTTGGAGTTTCTCAAGGAGTGTGTCTTGAATGAAATGATTCAATTCAAATTCGGTTGTAGTCTCGGCTTCAAAATCTAAATTTCGGCCACCGCCAAACAAAATCCGTTCACCGATATCTCTAAAATAATAGTATCCTGAATCGCTGTGGAAGGTTCCGTGGATGCGATGTTTCAATGGCTTGGTGATGCATACTTGTGCTCTGGCAGGTTTGAGTTCATTCGGAAAATATGCTTGGCTAAAGCCATTGGTGCAGATCAGTAATTGCGCCGCCTTTATTTCACCATTAGAAGTGTGTAATAAAACCTCGTGCTCGGAACTTTCAAATGCTTCAAGGGAAGTGGCAAACAAAAAATGAATATCTGACGCGACGCATTGTTTGTAAAGTGCATCGATGAGCAAATGGGTCTCTATACTTCCTTCTAAGCGATTGTAATAGCTTGTTTGATAGCCAGCGAATCCAAATTGTGTCAGCGCCTCTTGATCGATTGAAAAAACGTTTTCAAGACCAAAATTTTGTTTGAATGTTCGATTTAAGCCGTCAATAAATCCAGGATCCAAAGTTGCTTGCTGCTTGGCGATTAAATCCCAAGATCCACATGGGCGCCACGCCATTTGTTCTGGCTTGACGCGAGCCTTAAGCAGTTCAAGACCTTCTAAGCGCAGCGCTACGGTTTCCCAAACGGCTTGTGCAGGCATTTTTTGGAGGTCGTCATGCAATTCTGTAGGGCTACCAAAACAGGCAAACCCAGCATTTTTTGTGCTGGCACCTGTTGGCAAATAACCGCGCTCGATGATCAGAATTTTCTCTTTTGGAAAGCGCTGCCTCAAAGAGATAGCGGTTGATAAGCCAACTATTCCAGCACCGACAATAATGAAGGTGTTATCTTGCAGATAAAGGGCGCGTTCCCAGTAACTCAGTTGATTAAATGCTAGCATTTTTTTTACTCGCTGATTTTTAGCAAATTTGTCTTTGAAACAAATGTACCAATTTGCGTTAAAATGGTCATTTCGCTTAAGTCCGCTTATCTATGAACAGAATTGTTTCCCTTTTCTTTTTTTTGCTGTCACTACAGGCTTTGGCACAAAGAGATTTTTTAGTGGTCTTTGAGGGTCAAATTAAAGATGTACTCGACCAACAAAATTTATATGGCGTTACGCTCGATGTCATGCAGCAAGATGCCGTGCTCACTAAAGTTATCACAGACGAACGCGGTTTATTTTATGCTTCAGCTCGCATCCAGCAAGGAAGTCCTGTTCAATTGCGCCTGACCAAAGGTTCCTACTTAACCAAATATGTCGCGTTAGACCTCAGCACCATGCAAGGTCAAACGGCTAGTGCCTACGGATTACAACTCCTCGACAACACTATCTTCTATATGTACAAACTGAAGCCCAATGTAGACCTCAGTTTTGCTACCAACAAACCAACCGATCAATACACTTGGTCTCAAACCGACAAGCGACTTTCTCAAAATCCAAGCATGCAAGTCGAGGCAGATGCCAAGGCCAAGGCAGCCTATCAAGCAGCCATCAATCAACAAAAAATTGACCGCTTACTCGTTGCGGCCGCCAAATTCGATATTCCTGGAAGTTTGGAGAAAGCCCTGCCATACTATGATTCTATTTTGGTCATTGAACCAACGCAAAGCAAGGCCTCAACTCGCAAAGCAAGTATTCTTCAGACACTCAAAGAAGAACAAGAATTAGCTGCAAAGAAGGCGCAGCAAGCGACTTTACTTTCAGAAGCTCAGGCCGCAAAAGCATCAGGAGATTTAAGTTTGGCTGATCAAAAAATCAAAGCGGCCAACCAAATATTACCAGGAAATAGCGCCATCCAAGCAGAACAACTTTCAATTACCACTTTGCAAAATGAAAAGAAGCAAAAAATTGAAAAACAAACGGCTTTTCAGAAAGCTTGGGACAACGCTCAAAATGCCTTGAACAAAGGAAACACAACCCTCGCTACCCAATATTTCACGGAAGCAGAAAAAATTCAGCCAGAGGAAAAGCCTCGTGTAGAGCAAGAGCTTCAGAAGATCAAAAATACCGTTCAAGACAAAGAAACCGAGATCAAAATCAACAAATTACTAGCTGCTGCTGATGTTCAGTTCAAAAGTTTAAAAGGAAATGTCACAGAAAAACAACTCATGGACATTCTTGAAAAATACAAGCAAGCGGATAAGCTCATTGCGCTTTTTCACAAACAAGTGCTCATCGATCAATACTCTAAAAAATTGCAAGATGGCATGAAACTAGTGACCGATAAACTAGACAAAATGTCCACGGTTTATCAAAGTCAACTAGCCAAAGCCAATGAACATTATGACAACGACCAGTTGCCAATGGCACAAAAGGTATTAGGTGCTCCGGCAATGGAAAGCCGAAAAAATGAACCTGCCGTCATCGAACTTCAGAAGAAAATTGTTTTCAAGGGTCAATTCCTCGCTAAAAACGAGGGTGCATACCGCACGCTAAAGGAAGGAAAAGACAAGCAAGTTGCCCTCAAAGCATTAGAAGATGCCCATAGTTTCGGAAAGCAACAAGAAACCTACCTGAAAGGAACCGAACTGCCAAGACTCCAAAAATCTATTGATTCACTCAAAACAATCCTCAATCCAGGAAAGACACCTATCAAGGATGCTGAAGTAGCAACAATTCCAAGCGGCACCGTGCTAAGCGCTCCAGGTGAGGCTGTTTCTGATGGTTCTCAGGCATTCAATGACCTTCACCAGACCCAAATGTCCACAGAAGAAGCGCCGTATCGCCAGCAGCAGGCTATACGTACTGAAATTGATTACAAAAACTATTTCAATCAACAAGCGGCCGAAGTAACGAGCTATGAAACCGCTAGTCAATTGGCACTCACTACGTCACAACGTGCATTGCAGGCCAAACAAAACGAGCAAACTCAAAATCAATTGCAAGATCAGTCAGTTAAAGTCGCACAACAGACTGAAGTCGCCATCAAAGAACGCAATCAAGCGGCGCAGATGGACCAACAAGACAACGAGCTGAATTTACAAGCCTGGAAAGACGCCAAAGATTATCAAACACAACAAGAGCAGAAAGCCCAGCAAGAAGTAGAGCAAGCAGGGCTTGAGCGCATCAATCAGGTCCAAAATATCCAAGCCCTACAGGCAAAAAGTCAGGGTCAAGATGCTGAAAACAAAGTCAAAGACTTGAACCAAAGAGCGCAGGAAGTTGAGTTTTCAAAGCAGCAACAGCAAGCGCAAGCTGAAGTAAATAGTGCAGCACAACAACAAAAAATCCAACAAATTGCGGGTTCTCGCGTTGAATTGAAAACTACGCCTAACTATCTAAAGGATGAAAATGGCGTGCTCTTCCCCAATAATTCTTTAACTGAAAAGACTTATCAAATCAAGAATAAGGAAGGTTTTGTCACCAAAGTGATAGTGCGCAGGGTAGTCGTTGATCCTAATGGTCATGGGGTTGTTTTCGAACAAACTACAGACGAATCAGGTCGAACTTACTTCACCCGTGATGGACAAGTTTGTACTGAATATATTTGGTTCAATGAGTCTACTGGCGCAAGCGTTCTTAAAAAATAATTGATTCATGCAAGTTCATTTTATTGCCATTGGCGGAAGCGCCATGCACAACCTAGCTATTGCCCTGTCTAGAAAAGGAGTGGTCGTTACAGGCTCAGACGACGAAATCTTTGAACCATCCTTAACCAGACTCCAAAAACAAGGAATCTTGCCAGCTAGCATGGGCTGGGACGCATCGCGCATTCATGGCCAACTCGATGCTGTCATTTTGGGGATGCATGCCCGTGAAGACAATCCTGAACTCTTGGCTGCCAAAGACTTAGGTATACCCATTTACAGTTACCCTGAATACCTCTACGAGCAAAGTAAAAATAAAATCAGGGTAGTCATTGGCGGCAGCCATGGCAAAACCACAATTACTTCGATGTTATTACATGCTGTTGCAAAACTTGGGCTAGAGGTGGATTACATGGTTGGAGCTCAGCTTGAAGGATATGACTGTATGGTCAAGCTTTCAGAAACAGCGCCAATTATGATCTTAGAGGGTGATGAATACCTGAGTTCACCCATTGATCGCCGTCCAAAATTTCATCTGTATCACCCGCATATCGCCTTGCTTTCTGGTGTTGCTTGGGATCACATCAATGTGTTTCCAACTTTCGAAAATTATGTGGATCAATTTGCTAAATTTATCGCGCTTATTGAACCCAATGGGGCTTTGGTTTACAATCAGGAAGACCCCGTTTTACAAGATTTAGCACAACAAGCAAGCAATTGCAAACAACAACCCTATGGCACGCCTAGCTTTGTCCCTACCGCTAATGGTACGCGCTTGACTTTCGAAGACCAAACCTATGACTTGAAAGTTTTTGGTGCCCACAATCTCCAAAATTTAATGGGAGCCATGTATGTTGGTCAACAAATGGGTATCAAAACATCGGATTTTCTTGCGGCCATGACCGACTTTACTGGTGCCGGAAAGCGCTTGCAAAAGGTTATTGAGCATCCTGATTTTGTGATGTACAAAGACTTCGCTCATTCCCCTTCAAAGCTCAAGGCCACAACAGCAGCAGTTGCCCAACAATACCCAGATAGGGAGGTAGTTGCTTGTATGGAACTTCATACGTTCAGTTCGTTGCAAAAAGCGTTTTTACCGCAATACGAGGGTGCAATGGCGTCAGCAAATCAGGCTTTGGTATATTTCAGCCCAGAGGTGGTTTCTCATAAAAAATTGCCAGCGCTTTCTGCTCAAGAGGTACTAGATGGTTTTGGAGGTGGTGTTTTGGTTTGTGAATCAACTCAAGAGGTCCTGAATTTTATTGAAGATCAAGATTGGAACAACAAAGTTTTGTTGATGATGTCGAGCGGAAATTTTGACGGCATCGACTACGATGCATTAGGAGCTCAGCTTGTTGCAAAGCTTTAAGTACTTTTAAAGACGCCTCTTAACTTTTAAAGACAACCTTTCTATAGATGACTGCAATGAGTAGGCTATTGAGTGTACTGTAAACCAATAGTGCCAATAAGCTCACGCTAAGTGTGAACTGAGGATTGTACATCATCGACATATTTTGCTTAGCAAGGCTTCTGATTTCTTCGTCTGTTTTATTTTCTAGTGCCTGATTGCTTTTTCTGATCTGAGCAATTTCTGAGGCGCTATCCATCTGACTTTCTATTTGTGTCAATTTTTGCTCGTTGAAACTTGGGTCGATGTCTTTGTAGTAAAAAAACAAGAAAAAACTAACAAGTAGGGTGTAAGGCAAGCCAACAGAAAGCCCATTTTTAATGTCTGTCAGGATATTGCTTTCGGTTTGGGTGCGTTTCTTTTTGTATAAAAAAAGCGCGATGCCAGTTGTCAGCAAGGCCATATTGAGCAAAACAAAGGGTTGAATGATATGCAGTTGCCATTCAAGTGCAAAGGCCAGTAGTTTGATGGCAATGAACGCCCCACCAAAACCTAGTGCATAAATCCAAGAATTTTTCATTAGCTATTCATTGAGACCAAAAATTCTTCGTTGGAAAGTGTGTTTTCCATGTGCGATTTCATGAATTCCATTGCTTCAACAGGATTCATGTCGGCAATGAATTTTCTGAGTAACCAGACGCGTTGCAACACATCTTTACCAACAAGAAGGTCTTCACGACGTGTTCCTGAAGCAGTGATATCAATAGCGGGGTAAATGCGGCGATTAGAAATTTTACGATCGAGTTGAAGCTCCATGTTACCTGTGCCTTTGAATTCTTCGAAGATGACTTCATCCATCTTAGAGCCGGTTTCGGTTAGCGCAGTGGCTAGGATTGACAACGAACCGCCATTTTCAATTTTACGCGCAGAACCAAAGAATCTTTTTGGCTTGTGAAGAGCATTGGCATCGACACCACCAGAAAGTACTTTTCCTGATGCTGGTGATACAGTATTGTAAGCTCTGGCCAAACGTGTGATGGAGTCAAGAAGGATGCAGACATCGTGTCCGCATTCTACCATTCTTTTTGCTTTTTCGAGGACCATATTAGCCACTTTCACGTGGCGTTCGGCTGGTTCGTCAAAGGTAGAAGCAATAACTTCAGCTTTTACGGAGCGCGCCATGTCGGTTACCTCTTCTGGTCTTTCATCGATGAGCAAAACGATGAGGTAGGTTTCTGGATGATTGGCAGCAATGGCATTGGCAACATCCTTCAAAAGCATCGTTTTACCTGTTTTTGGCTGCGCGACAATCATACCGCGTTGACCTTTCCCAATTGGTGCAAAAAGATCCATGACACGCGTAGAAAGCGTTTCCTGCGAGTGACCAGTTAATTTGAATTTCTCTGAAGGGAAAAGCGGTGTTAAATATTGAAAAGGTACGCGATCGCGGATATACGATGGGTCACGACCATTGATCGATTCTACTTTGACCAAAGGGAAGAACTTCTCACCTTCACGAGGCGGTCGTATGGTGCCTTTGACGGTATCACCCGTTTTGAGGCCAAATAATTTGATTTGATTCTGAGAAACGTAGATGTCATCGGGTGATGGCAAATAGTTATAATCTGAGGAGCGTAAAAAACCGTAGCCATCTTGAATAACTTCCAAAACGCCTTCTGCTGATACAATGCCTACAAGATCATATAGGTCTTCTTTGAAGGGTTCAGCAGCTGTGTTTTCTTTATTGTTTTCGGCATGCGCCCCATCTTGATTATTGGGTTCATTGCGGCGCTGAAAACGCGGGTTATTAGGATTATTGGGGTTGTTCGGATTATTATGCTGCGGGTGTTTTTCGCGTCTTTGGTGCATTTTTGGCTCAGCACTGGCTTGTGTTTCTTGGGCGTTATCGTACTGTTGGGTTGATGTCGCCTCAACAACTTGGGGTGTAGGATCATTCACAAACGCTTTGGTTTCTGCAGAAGGCTGTGGCTTTCTTGCTCTTTTATTGCGGTTGTTTTCTATTGGAGCTGATTGGTCTGTTGCTGGTATGGCTGAGACTTCCTCTTTTGGTTCAACGATTTTTTGAGCAACAGGTTTGTCACTGACAGCAGCGGGTTTGTCACCCAAAAGTGCGGCTATAATTTCGTTTTTTTTGAGGGCGGAAGCGTCGATGCCAAGACTTTGCGCAATGACACGGAGGTCTGAGATTTTTTTACTCTCTAAGGTTTTAAGATCCATCAATGGTAAGTTAAATGCTGAATTTGGAGCAGTCCCTGAAATGGGCAATTGGAAATTCGTTGCAAGTTTAAGCAAAAAACAGCTAAAAACGCCAAAGAATGTAATAATTCTATGTTTTTCGTTTTTGTTTTTTAGCTGCAGGAAATAAGATATTATTCAATATGAGTCTGTATCCTGGTGAATTTGGGTGTAAGTTGAGGTCTGTAGGGGGGTCGCCAACTAAATGTTGGTAATCTTCGGGGTCGTGGCCACCATAGAAAGTCCAGGTGCCCTGTCCAAATTCACCATGTACGTATCGAGCGGTGTTGGCCGCTTTATTTTCGCCCAAGATCAAGACATTTGGTTTGATAAATTCTTTGTGAAAATCTGTAGTTTGCCCCATGAAGCCATTGATGACATCAACATGACATTGGGTCAGCATAGTAGGGATGACATCCCATTTTGCCGAGAAATCGAAGAGGGTGAATTGGTCGCTCTTTTCGGTAATGAGCCTTTGGTTGCGCAATTCCGTACCGTCGATATCTGAATATTCATAGACCATTGGGTCTTTGATGATATGAAAGTTTTGGAAGGCAAAGGTGCTGTTGAAATCAAGTTTATCTTGTGCTTTTGGATCTGACGGAGAACCATCAAAAACAGATTCTTGGATATCTACATTTTCTGCGGCCAGGGCGATGTCAAAGGAGTCTGTGCCCGAACACATTGTAAAAAGAAATCCTCCACCAATAACGAAGTTGCGAATATTGACCGCCACAGCACGTTTGAGCGCGGCAGTGTTTGCATAGCCGAGCTTTGCAGCCGAGGCTTCTGTGCGCGCTACTTCTTGTTGGTACCAGCTTTGCATGCGCGCAGAGCCATAAAACTTACCATATTGACCTGTGAAATCTTCGTGGTGCAAGTGCAGCCAATCGTATTTGGGCAAAATACCATTGACGATAGCTGAGTCATAAATTTTATCGTACTTAATTTCAGCGTATTCGAGTACCAGCGTAACGGCGTCGTCCCAAGGAAGTTTGTTGGGTGGTGTGTAGACCGCAATTTTAGGCGCTTTTTCAAGTTGCACCACCTCCATATTCACCTCAGGGTCATTGATTTGCGCTTTGATTTGATTGACCTGACCATCTGCCAGTACCTGATAACTAACGTTGCGCAATAAGAGCTCTTCTTCGAGACTTTGAAGGTGTGGCATCAAAAAAGAACCACCGCGGTAATTGAGTAACCATTCAATGGTGATTTCATTTTCGAGCGTCCAATAAGCGATACCGTAGGCCTTGAGGTGATTTTTTTGCGTATCATCCATCGGGACCAAAATTTGACTTGCGCTCAATTGGCTCCAGAAACCAAGAAAAAATAAAAGTAACTGCGCCTTAAAAAGGATCTTCATCGCTGTCTTCTTTGCTAAAAATATCTTCTTCTGTTTCATCCATCTTGCTTTTGATGGTGTAGGTAGCAAATTCTTGATTGAACTGATTGAGGCTGTTTGAATTCGGATTTGGTAAATCAAGGCCCTCTACTTCGTCTAGGTTTTCGAAGCGTGCAAACTCAGGTACAAAGCGGAGTCTGACATTTTTGAGCGCACCGTTTCGGTGTTTAGCGATGATGATTTCACCAGTGCCCAAAGTTGAATTACCGTCAGGATCTTGGGTAATATCATAGTATTCCGGACGATAGATAAACGATACGATATCGGCATCTTGCTCAATGGCACCAGATTCACGAAGGTCGGAGAGGAGTGGGCGTTTGTCACCACCTCGGGTTTCAACCGAACGGCTCAACTGACTAAGTGCGATGATTGGCACATTGAGTTCTTTGGCTATTTCTTTTATGGACCTCGAGATTGTAGAGATTTCTTGTTCACGGTTGCCACCACTTTTTGAGTCTTTGGCACTCATGAGCTGCAAGTAATCGATGATCACTAAATCGATGTTGTATTGTGCTTTTAAGCGGCGACATTTTGCCCTGAAGTCAAAGATATTGATACCGGGAGTATCGTCAATGTAAATTGGCGCCTTGGCTAATTTGCCAATGCGGGTATGGAGTTGTTGAAATTCGTGTTCTTTGAGATCTCCTTTTCTGAGTTTCTCTGCAGGTAGGCGAGATTCACTCGCTATCAGACGCTTGACCAACTGCACCGAAGACATCTCCAAGGAGAAGATGGCTACTCCTTTGCCGTAGTCAACTGCTGTGTTTCTTGCCATGGATAAGACAAACGCTGTTTTACCCATACCTGGTCTTGCAGCCAAGACAATCATGTCAGAGCGCTGCCAACCTGCCGTTACTTTATCGAGGTCATGGAAACCTGTCGGGATTCCGGAGACGCCGTCTGCGTTTTTAGAGGCCAATTCAATCTCGTGAATGGCTTCTTGGACAATGTAGGACATCGTGCCTACTTGTTTGGACATGTTGTTTTCAGCGATGCTGAATAAATCGGATTCTGCGTCGTTGAGCAGGTCAAAAACATCACGGGTGTCGTCGTAGGCATCTCGGATGATTTTGGAACTGACGTTGATGAGCTCGCGTTTAATAAATTTTTCTGCGAGTATTCTAGCGTGGTGCTGAACGTGAGCTGCACTGGCTACACGAGTGGTTAGCGAGGCCACGTAAGGTGTCCCGCCAGCTAATTCGAGTTCGCCACTTTTTTGAAGTTGTGAGGTTACGGTAACGAGGTCAATAGGGTTCGTGGCTGCAAAAAGTGCTCTGATGGCCTTGAAGATGTGCTGATGACGCACATCGTAAAAAGTTTTTTCAGAAAGGATGTCAATGGTGTCATTGATAGCTCTGCTTTCAAGCATCATGGCGCCAAGCACAACTTGTTCGATGTCAGTAGCTTGAGGAGGTATTCTGCCTATTTCAGATAGCGCTTGGGTTGCGTTTTTTACACGTGTGATTGGCTTTCTATTGCTGTCCGGGTTCTCCATTTAACAAATATAGGCAAAGGCAGTTGTTTATTATAATTTGCCAATTAGGAGTTATAAAAAAGTTGTAAAGGAGGGTTTTGAACAATTGTTGATATCAGCGCAATTCTTTCTTTGCTGCTGCGGTGCCAATGGTTCTGGTGATCACATCTTGTTCTAACTTTGGCGAGCGCGCTGGAGAATATGCTCTGCCATAAAATATAATTTGTAGATGTAGTTTGTTCCAAAGTTCCTTTGCAAAAAGCGCTTTGGCATCTTTTTCGGTTTGGATAACATTTTTTCCGGAAGTCAGGCCCCACCGCGTCAGGAGTCGGTGGATATGCGTATCAACAGGAAAAGCCGGAAAACCAAAAGCTTGTGACATCACAACAGATGCGGTTTTGTGCCCAACTCCAGGAAGCGCTTCTAGTGCTTCATAACTCGGAGGAACTTCACCACTGTATTTCCTGACTAATATTTGAGAGAGCATTGAAATTGCCGCGGCTTTCTTAGGAGATAGTCCGCAAGGTCTGATGATGGCTTGAATTTTTTCAGTGGGTATGAGCGCCATATCAAAGGGATTGTCGGCCAGTTGAAAAAGAGCAGGAGTGACTTGATTGACCCTTTCATCAGTGCATTGCGCAGAGAGCAATACGGCAATTAATAAAGTGTAGGGGTCTTTGTGGTCAAGGGGGATGGGTGTTGTAGGGAAGAGTTGTTCGAGTGTCTCGACCACAAATTGGGCTTTTTCTTTTTTTGTTTTCATAGGATGCCAAAGCTAAGGAGGTGTAGCCAACGTTGTTCGGTCAGTAGAAAATAGATGATAAACGGGCCAATTAAAAAACGCGAGAAATAGGATCCTGCTACAAATATGATGTCTGCACTTGCAAAACGCCAACTTATAAATGGGAAGAGAAAAGCCAAGCTTACCCAGATTTGAGCCCAGTAAAAAGTAAAGTGTACCGGCGTTTCTTTTACAAAATGCTGCTCTTGGAACCTAATAGATTTGACTTGGCGCAGCCACGGTGTTTCTATGGTTTGAATTGCACTGGATTTGATGAGTTCTTGACTAAAATAATCTGAAATCCAGAAGTTTCGGCCATCAGTACTTTTGAATAATTGCACAAAATGGCCATTCATGCTTTGATAGGTTTTCAATCCAAAACGCTCTGGATAAATTGTCGTTTGTCGTGCCGGCACAAAAAAATCGAACCAAACGACTAAAAATAAACAAAGCCCTAAGCCTGCTGCTGTTTGGTGCCACCAGCCTTTCCAAGATGATTTTAAATCTTTGAGATAAGCCGTTTTGTAAGCTTCTTCTGCAGCTTTTCGCTGGGCATATTTTTCGCGGGCATTTTTTCGATAGTTATCATAGGCCGCTCTTTGCTGTGCATCATTTTGCGCTTGTTGGCTTTCTTTTTTTCTAACGCCCGCAGGGCTTTCAACATCTTTGCTGCCATTGAGTAACTGTTCATAAGCAGCTTGGATGGCCAAGAATTTCTCTTGAGCCCCGGCTGCATTATTTTTATCGGGGTGGTATTTTTTGGCCAAGTTGCGGTAGGCCCTTCTGATTTCTTGAGGGCTAGCCTTTGGCTTGATACCGAGTATTTTATAAGGATCTCCAGTCTGCATGTCGAATGGATGCAAGGGTAGCTTGCCGTTGTATTTTCAAGGTACTACTTCGGGTAAATTCAGCAATGAACAGATATTTTTTAGGCTTTTCAGCGGCTTGCAGTGCTATTTTTTCCCACGGAATATCAAGCTCAGTAGGTGCACCTTCGATGACCAACCCAACTACCTGACCCCATTTTTCATTGTGGACACCGCTAATAAAAAATGGCTGTTTTAAAAAGGCACTCATTTTTTGTTCGATCAATTCAGGTAGAACTTTCACGCCACCAGTAATGATTGCAAAATCGGCTCTGCCTAACCATTCAAAATGCTGGTCATCAATTAGGTGAACGAGATCATTGGTTTGGATTGGTTCTTTTTGTAGGTCGGGATATGAGATCACCAAGCAATTATTTCGTTGCTCAAAATGAATGCCATCAAGGGCTTGAAAAGGGGGCATTGCGCCATTTGTGATCGTTCGAAGGGCAACATGAGAAAGTGTTTCTGTCATGCCATAGCTTTGAATGAGTTCAATACCTTGTTCCAGACATGCATGGATCAAATCTTGCTCTAGGGGTGCTCCACCAATGAGTATTTGAGAGGTGTTTTTCAATTGTTCGGCGTCAAATTTCAAGCTTTCAGAGAGCTGCGTGGGTACCATTGAAATGAAATTGATAAACGTTTTGAATTTTTCAAACGGACGCGAAGACGGTTGATCTATCCAGAGTTCGAACCCTGCCATTTTTGCCCTTGCCAATTGCATCAAGCCACCCACACTTGTGAGCGGAAGGCAAACCAATGCTTTGGTTTGGGCGTTGAGGTCCAGTGCGTCAATGCTGGCGGCGGCCGAAGTGATCAATTGTTTTTTACTAAAGCGTATGCTTTGTGGGCTACCCGTAGACCCAGAACTTTTGAATTCAAAAGGCAAATCCTCATGCCAAGCACCAAGGAATTCTTGTACTTGTTTGCGTAATTCCGGAGAATCTGAAACCAAATGCCAATTGGAAGGTATCAATAGTCTATGTCTAGATTAAAGCGATTCTTGAGTGTGTGTAAATTAGGATTTTTACGGGCCAATGCTGCAAATTTATCTTTGCCGGTTAAAAATTTCACTTCTTCTTCGCCTACTTCTGTTAAACTCACTTGAATGTCTAGGTGGTAGTTGCGCAATTGTTTGCGCATGAAGTCCTTGAAAGCCAGTAAATGTGTTTGAATGTAATTTTGTTGGACAAGGTTGTCAACGATGAGTTCAAGTGTTTCCTCGCTTTTCAATACTGGATCTCTTTTGATCAGGGCATTATAGAAAGTTTCCATGCCGTTCTCTTTGAGCTGGAAGGCATATTGTTTCCAGTACATCTTGACGTGGTCTAGGTGAAAAGCCTCGCGGGGAAGGTCCTCTTGCTTGATTTGATTGACACCTTCTTTTTCTTTTTCAAGCACTTCACGAATAGAAATGATATTGCTCTTGACCTGACCTTGCGGTTTGCTGAGTGTTGGCGCTGGTTCTGATACTTGTACAGCGTTGATATTTACTGAATTAGTAGGTGTAGTGGCTGCAGAGGTAGGAGTAGCGTTGTCTTTGATAGCACCGCTCGCTTTGTTAGGCTTTCGTAAGGTTTGTTTAGGAAAAGGCAGGATGTCAATGCGCTCCGTTAGTCCTTTTTTTTTTCTTGCTCTTGCTTTAAGGAGCAGAGCTGCATGAGTGCGACTTCAATGAGTAGGCGCTGATTTTTAGACGATTTGTAAGAGACATCTGTCTTTGAAAGCACTTGCAAACCTCTGAGTAGGCGTTGCCCTTCAATTTCATTGGCCTGACTGATGTAGCGCTGTTTGACAGCATCGGGTGCCTCGAGTAGGTTGGCCGTTTTAGGATCTTTGCAAACCAAAAGATTGCGCAGGTGTTCTGCCAATCCTACCACGAAGTGATGGCCATCAAATCCTTTTTCGTAGATGTCATTTAAAATGAGCAGCGCAGCTGAAATATCTTCTTTGTCGGCGGCATCTGTCACTTTGAAGTAATATTCGTAGTCGAGGATGTGCAGGTTGTCGAGGACATTTTGATAGGTGAGCGTAGACCCCGAAAAGGTGACTAATTGATCAAAAATAGATAAGGCATCCCGCAGGGCGCCATCTGCTTTAAGTGCAATTTGATGCAAGGCTTCTGGGTCTGCTGAAACCCCTTCTTTGGTGGCAATTTGAGTGAGGTGATCGGCGATATCTTTGACACGGATTCTTTGAAAATCAAAAATCTGGCAACGCGAAAGAATAGTTGGGATGATTTTGTGTTTTTCGGTTGTGGCCAAGATAAAAATGGCGTGCTTTGGTGGCTCTTCAAGCGTCTTTAAAAATGCGTTAAAGGCAGAGGCAGAAAGCATATGAACCTCATCGATGATGTAGACTTTGTGTGTGCCTAATTGTGGGGCAATGCGTACTTGATCAATGAGATTTCGGATGTCGTCAACGGAGTTGTTAGAGGCGGCATCTAGTTCATAAATATTGAGTGAAGTGCCCGTATGAAAAGACTGGCAGGAATCACAGGTGTCGCAGGCTTCTGTTTCAGAGGTAGGGTTGAAACAATTGATGGTTTTGGCCAAAATGCGGGCAGTTGTGGTTTTGCCGACCCCGCGTGAACCACAGAACAAAAAGGCTTGTGCCAAGTGATTGTTCTTGATGGCGTTTTTGAGCGTATTGGTAATGGCGAATTGCCCAACAACCGTATCAAAGGTTTGAGGGCGATATTTGCGCGCAGAAACAATAAAATCACTCATACTTCAAAGTTACCTTTAATTTTTCAAAAAGGTCTCACTCAGTGCACCTATTTTTAGTAAATAAGTACCTTTTTCAAGGCTAGTCAAGGCAATTTTTCCTTCGATTGAGCTTAGGCCGTTCATGACCAATTGACCGTTCATTTGATAGATTTCAAATTTTAAATCAGAAAACCTTTCAGGCAGTTGAATGAAATCCTGACAAGGGTTTGGAAATAAAGCCAAATTGCCTGAAATAAGGCTTGTTTGGTTCGTGCTATCGAGTTGATCGTATACGTTGAGGTATATTTTTAAGGTGCCAGAACGCACATCACCCCAAATCGTATAGAGCTTATTTCCTTCAAATTGTATGTTCAAAAAGTCATTGCCATTTTGTAACAAAATAGAGTCGTGCGCAATTTGGGGGCTGATCAATATTTCGTTGTTCCAGGTTCCTTGGCTTTTAATTCTGCAAAAAATTTCTGTGGGGCTAGCATAGGTGTTGGGGATGCCATTGCGGCGGTCACGCCAGCATACCGCAAAATCTCCGTCTGAATCGAAGTCGGCCCAAGCGAGGTCTTGCAAAGCGCCATTTGCCTGAGCATCGTTGTTGACGCGAACCGGAGCTGTCCACACGCCGTTGACTTTCTCGATCAGCGCAATGTCAGGATCTCCAAAAACATCTGTTGCAAATGTGTAAACAGCATTCGTTGCATCGTTAGGATTGAGTGCAAGGTGTGGGCCTTTTTTAATACTATCGTTGCTGCTTCCAAAACCGAGCCCTTGAAAAGCAACGTTGTAGGAATAAAAAGAAGAAGGTGCTGTTTTGTTGACTTCTATAATGCGTGGCAATATGCTTTGTGAAAGATCATAACTAGGATAAAGCGCCATGAAGGTGCCGTTATTGGCAAAAGCGGGAGAGGGTAGGGGCTGACTCAACGCAGTTCCAGCCAAATAGGGTGCGGTGTCTAGTTCTTGTAGGCTAAACGAAGCGCCTTGATCTGAGGAAATAGCGATGTAGGGATGATAAGGTGCTTGAACCATGCTTGGTTGCTTGGCATTGGTGCTCGTGATGACAACGCTACTGGTCAAAGGATCTACGGCAATCCAGGGACGGTCAATACAAAGTTTATTGGGGCAGTTAGAAATAGACCGCGCTACCGTAGCTGGCCCCCAACTGAGCCCCGCATTGGTTGATTTTCTACAGACAATGGCGCCGTTGGTAAAGTTGACGTTGTCATAGTCAATATAGGCCATGTATAAATTGCCTTGTCCATCAAAAGCCAAGGATACATCTGCACTACTGTTGCCAGCTTGTTGGTGCGCTTGCCAGATTGGCCCAGACCATGTGAGCCCGCCATCTGTGGAGCGTGCACTTTTGATGACTACTTTTTCATTGAATTGAAAACCCATCCAAGCCGCTACCATGCGCTGAGGGTTGAGAGGGTCAATGGCTAAATAGGGTTCGCCTTCAAAAAATTGACCACTAGAAACGAGCGTGTTTTGTGCATACAATTGATTGATTATACAAACAAGGAACACGTAAAATAATGCGCTAATTTTCATAGAATAAAAATATAAAAAAAGGGTCACCAACTAGCGACCCTTTTGAATGAAACCAAGTTCTTTTTAGAAATCTTTTGGCAAAACTTCTTTTGGATTGACTTGAATGCTTTTTACAACGGCGTTGAAAGACATTTTACCCATATTGATGGTATATTTCTGCGCAAAAAGATAACCGTCTACATTTTGATAATCATCGTAGGTAATGGAGGTCTCGATGGTTTGTTCACCTTCTTTTCGCACATTAATGGTTTTGTACTTTAAGAAAGTCTTGGCGTCGTAGTAGTCAAAACTTTCGGCAGTACCGTCGTTGGTGTATAGCAAATAGCAAGCTTTGTTGTCAATGGTTTCAATACCCTTGATTTCATGGGTCATGCCATTTGCTAGGTAGCCTAGTTCAGGAATAAACCCGCTGGCTTTCATTTTGGCTTCAAGCTGTGCTGTACTGAGGTCTTCTCGGCCACCTTGCATGCTGAAATTGTAACCGCTTTTTCCGTCAAAATATGATTTCTGAATGACCATTCCAGGCATTTCCATTTTGCTAGCTTCGTTGGTTGGGCCCCAAAAATAATCGGTGCTAGTTAAGGTAAAAGGCATTTGGCCATTGCTGAGTTCTGAAACCCGGATATATGATTTAAGGGCCTTTACTTTTTTAGTCAGTTCTTTTGAATTCTTCGCGCCTGTAAGTGCCATCGCATAACGATTGATCAGTGTTTGAGCATCGATGTCTGCAGGCTTGATGTCTTTCAATTCATTGCCAAAGGCATCGAGTTTTTCAATGCGACCATCTGCGTCGAAAGGCAAAAGTTTTGGTAAGATTTCCTCATTACCTACAACAATGATATGACAGTTTGTTGCCGTAAAGTATTGTTGTGCCATGCGCAATACATCTTCTTTGGTAATGGTTTCGAGGCGCTGTAAATAGCTCTGGTAGTAATCTGGGGCAAGTTTGTATTTGATGGTATTGAGTGCAAAACGCGCTATGGTTTGTGGACTTTCCAATGAACGCGCAAAACCACCAGCCATGTTGTTTTTGGTTAAAGAAAGCTCTTCATCAGTAACTGCTGCTTGAATGATGTTGGAAAATTCTTTTAAAATTTCTGTAATGGCAGAATCTGTTACAGCATTTTTGAAATTACCGCCAGCGGACATCCAAGAACCGTTTTCAGTAATGTTCAAGGAAGAATAGCAACCGTAAGTGAAGGCTTTGTCTTCTCTGAGGTTTTGCATGAGGCGTGTACCAAATCCACCGCCTCCGAGAATGCCGTTAAGCACGGTGAGTGGCAATTGGTTTTTATCTCCAGTTTTGATATCAATAGGGAAGGTAATGTATACCACTGACTGCACAGCACCAGGTTTTTTAACAAAAATGACGCGATTTCCTTTGTCAAATTGACCTTTACCCAACGAGGCATTGTAAGCAGGTGCACCTTGCCAAGAAGCGAAATAACGATTCACGAGCGCTTCAGCTTGCGTACGGTTGATATCTCCAACAATGACTAAATAAGCGCCTGCAGGAGAAAAATTGGCTTTGTAATGTGCCAAAATATCGGCACGCGTCATGTTTTTGAGGCTTTCTTCTGTCATGACCTCCCCAATTGGGTGCCCTGGAAAGTTGACCTTTTTAGTGGCGTTTCTGGCCATTTGTCCGGCGTCTGCTTTTGTCGATTGCAAGCCAGAAAGGTTTTGCTTGCGCAAACGTTCGATTTCGCTTTCAGGAAAACTCGCGTTGAACATGACATCGGTCATGAGCTCAAGACCTTTGTCGAGGTGCTTGGTCAGACAGCTGAGGTACATGCCATCGCCACCTGCATTCAGGTTTGCTCCGATGAAATCTATTTCGCGGTCAAGTTGGTCTTTGCTGCGTGTTTGTGTTCCGGACATGAGCAATTCACCAGTGAAATCGTCAAGGCCTGCTTTGTCTGTTAAAAGGCGAGGACTAGAACCCGAACTAAATTCAATGGAAACTTTTGGGATTTTGTGGTTTTCAGATAAAACAACTGTGATGCCATTGGCTGTTGTGAATACCTGAGAAGCAGGAATATTGATTTTTGGAGCCGCTGCCGCGTTTGGGCGCATCGAACGATCAATTTGTGCCTGAGCAAGTGCTGCACTTGCCAATGCGAGGGTCAGTATGATGGTTTTCATTGGGCTTATTTTTCTTTTGGTAAATAGTAAAGGATGACGCGTGCGTCTTGGTTCAAGTAGGTTTTGGCCACACGAAGGATGTCTTCACGGGTTACTTTAAGATAGTTATCTAGTAAAGTATTGACGCGGTTGGCATCACCATAATAGACGTGATTATCGGCTAAGTTTTCAGCAATTCCGGCGATACTGGCATTGCTTGAGGCAATGTCGTTTTCAAACTTGTTGCGCACTTTTTGAAATTCTTCTTCGCTGATGAGTTCTGTTTTGATGCGCAATAATTGTGCGTCAAAGGCATTGAGTACGGTGTCTAACGATACTTCTTGAGGGATAAAGGCTGCAAAAATACCAATGCCCGCATCTTCGAGTCCGTAGTTAAATGAAAATGCAGCCTGAGCCAACTCACGTCTCTCTACAATCTCTTTGTTGATGCGCGATGAGCTGCCACCAGAAAGCACTTCATTTAAAAATTCGAGTGCGTAAGTGTCTGGGTGTGTTTGGGCAGGCATTTTATATCCAATGAAAATTCCTGGTAATTGAATGTTGTCGTAGATGGTGTCTTTGATTTGACCATTTATTGGGCTATTGTCTTTTTGAGTGCGTACAATTTCGCAAGGTTTTGCCAAATAGGTTGCAATCAATTTTTTGGCTTCGGGTTGGGTGCTTGCTAAGAAATTTTTGGCATCGAACTTAGATTTGTCAACTTGGTAGCGCGCCTTGAAAGCGTCATCATTGAGGCTAATGAAGTCACGGTAAAGATTGATAGCTTGACCTTTTGGGATGCTGCCAAAATATTGCTCGATCCATTTTTTTGTTTGGGCAATGTCAATATCACCTGCGATAGATAACGTGGCGTTTGAAGGCACATAAAACGTTTTGTAGAAATTAACGTAGTCTTCTTCTTGTGCAGCATCTAGGTGTTCCATGCTGCCAATTGGAGCCCAATTGTAAGGATGGCTCGAAAAGACACGTTTGAAGATTTCAGTGAAAAAAGACCCGTAAGGTTGGTTGTCTACGCGTTGTCTTTTTTCTTCTTTAACAACACTGCGCTGTGTTTCAATACCTTTGATGTCCACTTTCGCATGTAGCATGCGCTCACTTTCCAACCACAATCCTAATTCCGTTTGATTGGAAGGCAGGATTTCATAATAATAAGTGCGGTCTTGGGATGTATTGGCGTTGAGTGTTCCGCCATTTTTTTCGACTAACTCACTGTATTCGCCGCGTCCGATATTGGCAGATCCTTCGAACAGGAGGTGTTCAAAAAAGTGTGCAAAGCCTGTGCGGTTGGTGTTTTCGTTTTTAGACCCCACATGATAGAGTACCGAAACGGCAACAATTGGCGTTGCATGTTCTTCGTGCAAAATTACGTGTAAGCCATTGGGTAGATCATAGGCCACATAATTGATTTTTTGTTGGCTCCAACCTGTCAGAGTACTGAGGAAGAGGCCGAATAAAAGCGTTTTTTTCATAGCATTTTAGATAAGCAGCACGAAGATACATTTATTGATGTAAAATTGGTAATTTTGAGTAATGAGCTTTCCACAAATTTTAGGCAGTCTTTTTCTTGTTTTGTCAACAACCTTGACCCACGCCCAAGGAATTGTTCCTACACTCGACTTCAACAACTTCTTTGTATCCTTTCAAGACGGTTATTTTCGGCCAATTGAAATCCAGCCTATCGTTAGTTACAAGGCAGGAGACGAGGTCGTAGCATACATCGATACCAGAGGAAATCTCAAGCTTTACGACGGAAAAGAACGCATCGACGTCACGACACTAAATGTAGAGTATCAGGTTTCTGACCACCTCATGGCCTATAAAATTGCCAATGGTGTCCGGATGTGGGATGCAGGTAAGTTTACACCGCTCACTAATTTTGGTCGTGAATTCATCGTCAAGGACAGCATCATTGTATACGAAGACACCCGTTATCAGTCTTTGAACGTCTACTGGAATCAAAAACTCGAGAGTTTAGTCACCATTACCAATGGTCTTTCGATGAACGCTTCCATCGGTGAAAACTTAGTAGTATACAAAGACAACAGCAATACTTATTTTGTGTATTGGCGTGGTCAAAAATTTGAAATAGGAACCTACAACGAAGAACTACTCAATTTTCAGCTTGGCACCGATGTCATGTGTTTCAAAGATCCTTACACGCAATCTTTTTACGTCTTTGAAAATGGTGTTTTTCAGGAGGCAGAATCCTTTCCAATAAAGCAGTACAAGGCCGGAAGGGGTTTTGTTGTTTACGAGGATATGAACGGCAATTTATGGCATTATCAGGCTGGGCAAAAAACGGCCCTCTCCAATTTTTCATCTGAATTTTGGGATGTAAAAGACGATATCTGCATCTGGATGGAAAACTCCTACTTATTTGCATACAGCAATGGTCAAAGAATTCAGGTGGCAACCTATCACCCACAAGCCTACCAACTAAAGAACAATATCTTGGTTTTTCGAAACATCATCGGCGGTGTTTCTGCATTGGTTGATGGCAAAATTCAAGAACTCACCAATTTTCCGAATGCCGAGTTCGATATTTTTGGAAACAAAGTTCTTGTCAGGCTTCCCAACCAGACCTCCGTTGTTTTTATGAATGGCAAACTTTATGCTAACTAAAAGCACAAGATTCCTCCTACTCTTCTTTTTTTGTTCGCTTGCGACAAACCTTTCTGCACAAAATATTCGTTTTGACCGCCTAGAGCAGCTTTTTGATCAAGGTTATTTCAAGTTGGTTTATAAAAAATCAAAGCGGCTTCTCAACGACCCAGCTTATGATTATTCTTTATTGCCGAGCTACTACAAAGCCATCAGTTTGCTAGAACTAGCGCAGCAAAAAAAATGGCGTCACCGACATGAAGCCGAGTTTGTTTGGGCAAAGGATTACCTTCTTGATTTAAAAACGCAAAGAAAAGGTCAGCAAATTTTGCAGGCACATCGCAACGAGCTCGAAGCGCTCTATGCTGACATCACACATCATCTTGCTGCGCTATCGGAGGCAATATCAAAGGATGAACTTCATGAATGGGCGCAATTCAGCACCATATTTTTTGCAGATTTCAATATCGCTCCAACCAATAAACTCCAATTCCCAAGATATTCTCAAAATGCACTGCAACTAGAACAACAACAAGCGATCATCAAAGAAGCACAACAATATTTAGGGGTAAGTTATTTAACTGCCGGAGCAGACCCTTCGGGTTTTGATTGTAGTGGTTTCACTTCCTATGTTTTTGCACAACAAGGTATTCAGTTGCCGCGTAGAGCTATAGATCAATATGACTTTGCTCAAAAAATTTCCCCTGAAGAAGCCCAATTTGGCGATTTAGTATTTTTCTCGAATGGCGGCACAGTAAATCATGTCGGAATTTTGATCAGTGAAAAAGGAGCCCCCAAACAAATGATTCATGCAAGTTCGAGTATCGGTATTTCCATAGCAGATATAGAGCAAGTTACTTACTGGAAAAATAGGGTAACAGGATATGGTAGGGTACTCAAGCCCTAAATTTCCTTAACGGGCACTAAAAATCCTTAGGCCAAAGAACCACAAAACACCTAGTGTTTGCAAGCTCATGCCAAAATAGAGTAATTCTAGCTCGGCATTCAAAGCAGCTTTGGTTTCGAGACCTATGGCAAAAGCGGTCAAGAGGCAATAGGCAATGAACCATTTGTTCTCAAGAAGGCCTTTGCCGTGTTGTCTTCTCCAAAACTTTCCAGCAAGCAATACTTGAATAGCCAGTAGGGTAGGAAGAAGCAAGATTAAAAGTTGTGGGGAATAAGGGTCTTGGAATTTAAAAACGTAGAAATAGAGCCCAACCTGCGCGATAACCAGGAGGTATAATAAAGATTTACTCCAAGAAGGATCTGCTTTACTGAAAAAACCCATGACACAGATGGCGCAGATAAACGGAAACAAGAAAAGTTGAGTTCCCCAATTGAGGAAATCCCATTGTAAAAGATTCCAGACACTAAAAAGTGACAACGATGCAGAAACTAAAGCAATGGCGCCGAAAATTTGAGGGCTTTTCTTGATCATAATTGCTTTCTTCTGGATAGTTCAGTGGCGCATATCAAATGCCAAAGCGCCCTTGCGCCAACATTGGCATCCCAGTCACCTTCGGCACCCGGAGCCACTTCATTGAGGTCAAAGCCAATTACTTGGCGCCCACTTTTGACGAGCTCAAAAAACAAATAGGCAACCTCTTGTAATTCAAAACCACCAGCTACTGGGGTTCCGGTGTGGGGGCATAATTCTGGTTTGAGCCCGTCAATATCAAATGAAATGTATACTTTTTGTGGAAGCGTGGCAATTATTTTTTCGCATTGCTGAGCCCAAGTAAGTCCTTGATATTGTTCGTTTTTGAGTTGCCAGTCATAGAATGTCGTGACCTTTTGGTGTGTATCTGAGAGTAAAACTTCTTTTTCAGAGACATCTCGGATGCCAACTTGAGTCAGTTGAGTCAGGTTTTTGAGTTCTTTGAGCGCGTTGAACATGATGCTTGCATGCGATTGCTCAAAGCCTTCGTAGGCATCGCGTAGGTCAGCATGTGCATCAATTTGCAAAATGCCGTAATCAGAATATTTGGCATCTAGGGCTTGTAACAACCCAAGTGGGGTTGAGTGCTCACCACCTAAAACACAAGGAATTTTTCCGGCATCGAGCAATTGAGTGCAGCGCTCAATTAAGTTTTCACGAAGTGCTTGGTGTGCATCATTAATAGCTTCCAACACATGACCAAACTGTTTTTGAGCGAGTTCTTCACCGTGCTCTTCTAAAAATGCAATATACTCAAGGCCTTGTGCACACAAATGATCATTGATATCAAGCCATTCTTGTGAGACGGGAGACATATAGACTTTGGTGTCGTAGGCTTTATCGAGTTCTGGATGGAAGAAATCAAGTTGAGTAGAGGCATCTAATATAGCTTGAGGGCCTTTACTGGTGCCTTTGCCGTATGAAGCAGTGGCATCCCAGGGAACCGGAACGATGACAAGGTCAGCTTCTTGTTCTGTATATGGAAAACCAAAAATATTGCCATTGGCAATTCCTACACCATTTGGATCAAATGCGGTCATGTTATTTATTTTGATAAGCTTCAACGGCTTTGCGAACAGAGCCGTTTTTGAGTAAAAGTTCTTTGGCTGTTTGGAAGTCAAGTTCAAGTTCGTCAGCCACCATTTTTGCACCGCGGTCAACGAGTTTGTCGTTGCTTAATTGCATATCGACCATTTTGTTGCCTTTGACATGCCCCAATTTGATCATGAGACTCGTTGAGATCATGTTGAGTACTAGTTTTTGAGCTGTTCCTGATTTCATGCGGGTGCTGCCCGTAACAAACTCAGGGCCAACAATTGGTGCCAATGCAAATTGCGCTACTTCGGCAAGTGGCGAGCCTGGATTGCAGGTAATACCTGCGGTTAACAAACCAGCTTGATTAGCTGCAGCAAGTGCTCCTAAAACATAGGGTGTAGTGCCAGACGCGGCTATGCCAACTACTGTATCAAGGGCATTTGGTTGATGAGCTAAGATATCTTGCCAACCTTGTTGGGTATCGTCTTCTGCAAATTCAACGGCTTTGCGAATGGCGTTGTCTCCACCAGCAATAAGCCCGATGACGCGGCCATGTGCAACGCCAAAAGTAGGTGGGCATTCACTGGCATCTACAATGCCCAAGCGGCCACTGGTGCCAGCTCCAATATAGAAAAGCCGACCCCCTTGTTGCATGCGTTCAAAACACGCTTCTACAAAAAGATGGATTTGGTCAATGATTTTTTCAACCGCACGTGGTACTTCTTGGTCTTGTTCATTGATGCCATGGAGTAATTCGAGCGTCGACATTTGGTCGAGGCGCTCATATAAAGAGCTTGATTCTGTGATTCTTTCCATTAGTATAAGAAGACTTGCGCGTCATTATCCTTAAACTGCACATCTACATGATTCTTAAGCGTTGTAGATAAACTAAGGCCTGCGTAATCAGTTTTGATGGGGTAGCGGCGATGCTGACGATCAATGAGCACTACCGTTTTGATAGATTTTGTAGCTTGCTCAAGAAACTTCATGAGCGCATATTGCATGGTTTTTCCGCTGTTGATTACGTCATCAACCAATACGATATAGCCGTTTTTTAGCGCTTTTTGTTCGATGCTAAAGGTAATTGGGTCATTCCATGGTTCATCTTTGTTGAGTTGAATTTCAAAACAATGGATGTTCATAAGGCTATTGGCGCTCAGAATGTCACTGAGTTGTTGCGCAAGGATATAGCCGTTTCCTGCAATTCCGCCAATGAATACTTCTTGTTGGTCAAAGGTGGCCTCGAGCAGTTGGTGTCCGAGGCGAACGATTTTTTGCTGGATTTGCTGATGGTCGAGGATTTGTTGCATAGAACAAAGATAAACATTCATAAAAAAGGCCGCTCTTGCAGCGGCCTTTTTTTCAATGTTTCAAAAAACTTATTGCTTAACGATTTTAATCGTGCTATGATTCACGTTTAGGTAATAAACTCCTGAGGAGAAATGTTGTAGAGAAATTGTAGGTTCTACACCCTCTATTAATTTTTTTCCTTCGGCGTTCGTCAAAAAGTATGACGTGTTTTGCTCGAGGCCATTGATTTGAATCAAATCTTGACATGGGTTAGGGGCAACCGAAACGCTAGACGACAGTTCATTGAGCCCAACAGACGGACGAACATCAAAAACGATGGTACCCGGTGAAACTCCTGTATTGAATTGATTCAATTCAGTGTTGTCTGGTGCAAAAACAAAAACTTTTCCTGTTGAGAAGAAGTCGGTACTAGACGCATAAAGATTACCTGAAACTGGGTCTTGGGCGAGGTCGTAGAAGTTTTCAGTGATGCCGTTTACTGGGCCCACCCAAGACATATTGACGAGGCTGTAGTCATTGAGTGTGTTTTCCATTGAAATTTGGTAAACCAATTTATCATCGCGTAGCGCTGAGGTTCCGCAGCCCGTAACCGCGTTAGCTAAATTTTGTGTAGTAACCGTGCCGCTCAAGGTAATTTTAGAAACAGAAGCCCCGGACCAATCCTTGTTATTTACTGTAATCAGTTCATTATTGAACAAGAACATGTTATCTGGGTTTTTGCCTTCAGGCCCTAGATCAATTTCGCTGCCATATTGCATGGTATTGAGGTTGAGTTGGCCAATCAAGCCCTTTTCGTTCCCCCATTCGTAAGCATTGTTTACCGCAACGTAGGCGATGTCACCAACGATTACTAGATTCTGTGTAGCCCACTTAGGACCCACAACCGTATCTAGGGTAGCTGTCTGTTGCAAATTTGTTTTGTCGTAAACATGCAAATATGAATTGTAAGTCTGGAGGTATTCTCCTCTTGTGGCGACAAGATGGTTATTTGAAATAGCTAAATTTCTGACTCCTGGGCAATTGACGCTCGCTAATTCTTGGTGCGTATTGAGGTCAAATTTGAAAATCTTGCTATCCGCAGCGACGTAGTAGAAATTGCCATCGATGATCAAGTCAGAAGCAAAGCGCATGTTCTCAAGCGTATCGACAACGTTATATTGCTGCGTACTTGGGTTGTAGCTTCCAATAGTGACTGGTGTTAAAATTTGATTGGTTTGGTAGTCAAAGTAGCCTTCATTAACGACTAAGACTTGATGCACATAATTTTGTGCCTGTACTTGAATGCTGGTAATCAAGCCTAATAAAAATAATCCTTTTTTCATGTTTGTTGTGTATATAAAAATTAAACAATGACATGGAAAAAAGTGGTGTAGCAAGGCCTAAAAATACAGGCCCGGCGATACCGACTTTAATCTGAAGTCTTCACGCTGTTCAAAGGCAAGTCTTCTGGCTCGTGTCCGTTTCAATTCGTCTTCCCGATTGCTCAGTGACCTATTGAATTGCATTTTAGACACTTACAGCTGCAGATACAGCTCCGGATTTGCACCGGATTCCTTATTAAGTTTGACAAGCAAACACCAAAGAACGCGTCAAAGTTAAGTTTAATTTTGGATTCTATTGTGATTCAGAAAGATTCATGTATCTTTGCAGCCGTATTGATCAAGGTGATCAGTCTACATAATAATCATTTACACAAATATTAGCATGTATTTAGATTCAGCAAAGAAGAAAGAAATCTTCGCAAAACACGGCGGTTCTGAAACCAACACGGGTTCAACAGAAGGCCAAATCGCATTGTTCACTTTTCGCATCAGCCACTTGACTGAGCACCTTAAGAAGAACCGCAAAGATTACGGTACACAACGTTCACTTCAACTTTTAGTTGGTAAGCGTCGTAGCCTTTTAGATTACTTAAAGGCAAATGATATCGAGAAATACCGTGCATTGATCAAAGAATTAGGGCTTCGTCGCTAATCTTTTTATCAGCACAGTTAAATTTATGGGAGAGGGGGCTTCGATTACATCGAAAGCCCCCTCTTTGTTTAAAAATTTGTAAATAAAGAAAGATGAATATAGGAACAAGAAAGTCCATGATGACCGGCGGCAAAGAGATCTTTGTCGAGACTGGTAAATTGGCAAAACAGGCCGATGGGTCTGTGGTGGTTCGCATGGGCGACACCATGTTGCTTGCAACTGTTGTTGCAGCGCCGGAAGCAAAAGAAGGAGTTGATTTCCTTCCGCTTACTGTAGATTACCGTGAAAAATATGCAGCTGCAGGTCGTTTCCCAGGCGGATTCTTCCGTCGTGAGGCACGCCCTTCCGAAACTGAAATTTTAGTCATGCGTTTGGTAGACCGCGCTTTGCGCCCGCTCTTCCCAGACGATTACCATGCAGAGGTTCAATTAATGATTCAATTGTTGTCTTACGATGGCGTGAACAACCCTGATGCCCTTTGTGGTTTTGCTGCTTCTGCAGCTATTGCGGTTTCAAACATCCCATTCAATGGCCCAATGTCTGAAGTACGTGTTGGCCGCATCAACGGTGAATTTATCATCAACCCAACAATGGCTCAAATGGCACAATCCGATATCGATTGTATCATTGCTGGTACAGCCAAAGACATCAACATGGTTGAAGGTGAAATGCAAGAAGTTTCTGAAGCAGAATTAGTTGAAGTGATCAAATTGGCTCATGCAGCAATCAAAGAGCAATGTCAATTCCAACTAGATCTTGCTGCTGAAGTAGCTGTAGCAAATCCAAAACGCGAGTATTCTCACGAAACTCACGACGAAGCAGTTCGTGCACGAGTTTATGAATTAGCGATGGAAAAATGTAAAGATGTTGCGCGCATGGGCTTAGCTAACAAAGCAAAGCGCACCGAATTATTCGATGCTATCAAAGCAGAGGTAAAAGCAGCCTTTACAGAAGAAGAACTCGAAACACAAGGGAAGTTTATCTCACCTTATTTCTCAGAAGTAAAGAAAAAAGCGGTGCGTTGGGTGATGCTCAATGAGCGCAAGCGTCTTGATGGCCGTAACTTTGACGAAATCCGTCCGATTTGGGCTGAGGTTGATTACCTTCCAATGGTTCACGGTTCTGCAGTTTTTACCAGAGGGGAAACTCAGTCATTAACAACCCTCACTTTAGGTGGTAAAATGGATGAGCAGCTCATTGATGGTGCTACTTTCCAAGGAACTGAAAAATTCTTATTACACTATAATTTCCCTCCATTCTCTACAGGTGAAGCAAAACCATTGCGCGGAACTTCACGTCGTGAGATCGGACACGGAAACTTGGCATTACGTGCCTTGAAGCCAGTTATGCCAGACGATTACGCCTATGCTGTACGCTTGGTTTCTGACATCCTTGAATCCAATGGTTCGTCTTCAATGGCAACAGTTTGTGCAGGCACTCTAGCTCTTATGGATGGCGGTGTGCCAATCAAAGCGCCAGTTTCTGGTATTGCGATGGGCTTAGTTGCTGACGAAGGCAAATTTGCCGTATTGTCTGATATCCTCGGAGACGAAGATCACTTGGGCGATATGGACTTCAAAGTTACAGGTACTGCTAAAGGTATTACAGCTTGTCAGATGGATATCAAAGTAGATGGTCTTCCATACGAAATCTTGATGCAAGCCCTTGAGCAAGCGCGTGCGGGTCGTTTACACATCTTAGGTAAAATCACCGAGACAATCTCTACGCCAAATACTGAAATGAAGCCACAAACTCCGCGTTTAGAGGCATTCAATGTCCCTAACGAAATGATTGGTGCGATCATCGGGCCTGGAGGAAAAATCATCCAAGGTCTTCAGAAAGAAACCAAAACAACCATCACTATTGAGGAATTGCCTACAGGTGAAGGTCGTGTACAAATCCTTTCAAACAACGGCGATGACATGGCTGAAGCAATCCGCTTGATCCGTCAAATTGCTTTCCCACCACAAGTAGAAGATGGTGCCACTTACGAAGGTAAAGTGAAGTCTGTGAAAGAATTTGGTTGTTTCGTTGAAATCGTACCAGGAACAGATGGCCTTATTCACATCTCTGAATTTGCTTGGGAAAAAACAGCAAAAATGGAAGATGTTGTAAAAGAAGGTGAAGTATTGACATTCAAAGTAATAGGTAAAGATCCTAAAACTAAAAAATGGAAATTATCACGTAAAGTGTTGTTGCCACGTCCTGAGCGTCCAGCTACAGAACAAGCTTCAGCAGAATAAGCTACATATTTCAATAACAAAAAGGCGGGTCACCCCGCCTTTTTGTTTTTAGTTTTATACACTTTACAGTATATTAACTTTCAAAATTGTAACTTTACAACACAAAATTATAAACATGAAAAAAGGACTACTTTTTCTTCTTACTGTGCTCAGCGCCAATGTATTCGCTCAAGCGTTTGAATCTTTTAATTTTACTGGTTTAGCAAATGCCAATGGCTGGACAACGCACAGTGGTACTGCAGGTGAAATTTCAGCTTTAACTACGGCTTCACAAACAGGAAATAGCCTCAGCTATCCGGGTTTACAAACATCTGTTGGTAATCGTATTGCATTGGCAAGTGCGGGAACAGAAGATATCAATAAGCCTTATACCACTGCAGGGACTTCTGGTTATTTTTCCTTTTTAGTCAACGTTTCAAATACCACAGGATTAACTACAACAGGAGCATATTTTATCGGTTTTGGGGGTACTGCAGGGGCAAGTGTAACAGTCTATTTTCCTAGGTTATTTATAAAAGCTGGAACCGCAGCAAACACCTTTCAACTGGGTATTTTAAATACTTCAGGTGGCGCAGGCGCAGTGGCAACCTACATTACAACAGACCTTAATATCGGCACAACCTATTTTGTGGTTGCAAAAGCTTCAGCTCCAGCCGCTGCAGGAGCGATTACTGCTTCTTTATGGGTAAATCCAATTCCTGGCGCAGCAGAACCAACTGCAGGTGCAACTAATTCAGGCGGCACAAGTTCTTGGCCAACAAACGGAATCCAATCCATTTTTTTACGTCAAGCGGCGGGTACTGGAAACTATGAAATCGATGAAATCAGAGCCGGTGAAACATGGGCATCAGTGACGCCAAGTTCGGCAGGTTCATGTGTGAGCTACAACACGATTTCCGCTTCAGCATGTAACACGTACGCATTGAATAACCAAACTTATACCACTTCAGGTACCTACGTTCAAACACTCGCTAACGCAAATGCGGCAGGTTGTGATTCAATTATCAACTTGAATTTGACAATTAACAATGCCACTTCATCTACCCAAAATGTGACTTACTGTGGCCCATACACCTTGAATGGTCAAACTTATAACACCTCCGGAACCTATACGCAAACTTTGCAAAATATTAATGGATGTGACAGTACCCTTACGCTCAACCTGAATTTGGTGGGCTCAATCACCTATTACCAAGATTTAGATAACGACGGTTATGGCAATGCTGCGGTAACTCAGGTTGGTTGTAATCCTATTGCCGGATACGTCACCAACTCAACAGATTGCAACGACAACAACAATCAAATTAATCCAGGTGCAAATGATATCGCCGGAAACGGAATTGACGAAGACTGTAACGGTTTTGATGCACCTTTGCAAATCGGTATTTATCAATTTGCTGCAACAGTCGATTGCGCTACCCAAGATGTAGCTGCAACAAATGCGCCGGCGAATGTAACTTTCTCAAATTTTGAAGCACAAGGTACGGCCTGTGCAGCGGGTGGGGGCGTCTTTAATAGAAGCGGTTGGAATACAACTGCAGTATTAGACCTCAATCAGTACAATCAGTTTACCGTTTCAGGAACCAATTGTACGAATTTGAATTTAGCCAAACTTGCCTTGAATCACCGCACAAGTTCTACAGGTGGAACACCTACCATTTATCTTCGTTCTAGTTTGGATAATTTTGCCACGGATGTTGATACAATTGCATCTTCTTGGAATGGCAACGTGGCTTTGGCAGACACCGTTGTATTACCTGCTGCTTTTGCTAATGTTTCTAGTGTTACTTTCCGTTTTTATGTGATCAATCAAGCGACCTCAACTTCAACGCTTCGCATGGACAACGTATCTGTTTGGGGTAACCAAATTACAATCACTCCACAATTGTTCTTCGCCGATCAAGACGGTGATGGTTTTGGGAATCTGAGCATGGATACCTTATTGTGTAACGCGCCAGCCGGTTATGTCGCCAATAGCACTGATTGCAACGATGCAGATGCATTGGTCAATCCAAATACAGTTTGGTATCAAGATTTAGACAATGATCAAATTGGAAATAGCGCAGTGACACAAACAGCCTGTTTACAACCCGCAGGATATGTATTGACTGGTGGCGATTGCAATGATAACAATGCAAGTATCACGGCTCCAATTATGTATTACTCAGACAACGATCAAGATGGCTACGGCGACGAAGCTTCAGGTACATTGTTTTGTCAGGCACCCGTCAACATGATTTTAATTGGTGGCGATTGCGATGACAACAATAATGCCATCAATCCAGGTGCTACTGAAGTTTGTGACGGTGTTGATAATAACTGTAATGGCCAAGAAGATGAAGGTTTAACTTTCTTGAACTATTATTTTGATGGAGATGACGATGGCTACGGTATAGGCAACCCAACCGTATCATGTACGCCAATCAACGGTTATGCTACTCAAACTGGTGACTGTGATGACAGCAACAATAGTGTTTACCCTGGCGCAACAGATACTGAAGGCAATAATATCGATGAAAACTGTGATGGTGTCGATGGCGTATTGTCTATTGAGGTCCATTCGTTTGAAAGCTCAGTTTCGCCAAACCCAACTACTGCCATGATACAAATTGAATTGAACAAAACTATTTCCCTCAACATTCAAGTTTTAGACGTGAACGGAAAGGTATTGATAACTTCAAATGTCGAGCAAAAAGAATTGACACTAGACCTTTCACAACTAGAAAGTGGTGTTTACTTTATTCAACTTCAAAACGCTCAAAACAAAATGACACACAGAGTTATTAAGCAATAGTATTGTAACTATTTGCCGATAATAGCGTCAATGATTAAGCCACCATATGGTGGCTTTTTTGTGCTTAAAACTTTGTACTTTTATTTCAAATATTTTTAAATGAAAAAATTACTATTTCTCCTCCTTCCATTTGGTGCCTTCAGTCAGTATTTCCAGCAAGATGTCTCTTATAAAATTGAGGTCAAGCTCGATGATAAAAAACATGTTTTGACTGGTTTTGAAACGCTCGTTTATAAAAACAACTCGCCTCAAACACTTACTTTTCTATACATGCACGTTTGGCCAAATGCCTATAAAAATGACCAAACAGCCCTTGCTCAACAACTCAAGCGCACTGAAAAAGATAAAATAGGAACCGCTGACCCTAAAGATTTAGGTTCTATAGATGGTCTTGATTTCAAAGTCAATGGTCAAGTTGTTAAATGGGAATTCACGCCAGCGCATCAAGATATTGTGCGCATTGACTTACCACAAGGATTAGCGCCAGGAGCAAGCCTGACACTCTCAACACCTTTTCAAGTAACGATTCCTTCGGGCTCTATTTCTCGCTTAGGTCATATCGGACAATCGTATCAAATCACACAATGGTATCCTAAACCTGCTGTTTATGATCAAAATGGCTGGAATGAAATGCCATATTTGAATCAAGGGGAATTTTATTCGGAATACGGAAATTTCGATGTTGAAATTACAGTGCCCGCCAATTATGTAATTGGTGCTACCGGTGAATTACAAACGGCTTCTGAAGTTGCTTTTCTGGATCAAAAAGTACAGCAAAGCGCTAAAAAACTAGAGGCGCTATTGTCAGAAACAGAACCAAACAAAAAAAATAGCTCTTTTCCTGAATCTGCTACGGAATGGAAAACCATCCGTTATACCCAAGATCGCGTGCATGATTTCGCTTGGTTTGCCGATAAGCGTTTTCTTGTTTTAAAGGGCTCTGTAGAATTGCCGCACTCTAAAGAAACTGTTACCACTTGGGCCATGTTTACGCCGCAAAATGCCAAACTTTGGGCCAATTCCCTAGAGTACTTGCACGACGGTACTTACTATTATTCACTCTGGAATGGCGATTACCCATACAAACATGTTACAGCAATCGATGGAACTATTAGTGCTGGTGGCGGAATGGAATACCCAATGATCACCGTTATTGGCAATGCAAGCAACAAAGAAGAACTCGAAGTAGTCATTGTGCATGAAGTAGGTCATAACTGGTTTTATGGAATTTTGGGCTCCAACGAACGTGTACATGGTTGGATGGATGAGGGCTTAAATACACTCAATGAAATGCGTTATGTCCAAACCAAATACCCTGATAATACACGCTTTTCAGATATGGTTGCTGGTGGGCGTTTTCACCTCAATGACCTCGATCACCATGACTCCGGTGACATCATGTACCGTTCATTAGCGAGTTTTGGCCTAGACCAACCGCTTGAAACCCATTCTGATGATTTCTCGAGTTTCAACTATGGCGCCATTATGTATCAAAAAACAGGGGTCATTTTTTATTACCTCATGGATTACCTCGGTGCTGAAAAATTTGATGCCGCGATGTCGGCCTATTATCAGCAGTGGAAATTCAAGCATCCGCAGCCTGCCGATTTACGCAAAGTATTGGAAACCGAAACCGGGAAAGATTTGAGCTGGTTATTCCAAGACCTCATTCAAACCACCAAACACATCGACTACAAAATTAAATCAGTGCAAATGTCGAATACGGGTAG
>JBEDCS010000071.1:0-22045 GCA_041176605.1 Bacteroidota bacterium | reverse complement strand
GATTTGCTATGACCAATTGTGACCAAAACGATTGCGATGATCATGCCCATTAAATGCTCCATTCCGTAGAAACGATATAAGGCTACTTTCATCCAACCTTCCGTAAATTGAACTTTAGCAGAGGTGAAATAAAGTGCCAATCCGATGAGCAATTGGGTGTGCAATGAAATCATGGCAAACATATTTACCAAGCGGTGCTTCTTTTCGTAATTTTTCGCCGTGAAGGCATTGTAGATTGCCAATAACAAAAGTATCAAAGCAATCCAACGAAGTCCGGAATGTGCGCTTACTAAAATATTCATATTGATGGGTTTATAGGTTTAATCGTTGAGTTTGAGAACGGCTAAAAATGCTTCTTGAGGCACTTCTACTTTGCCGACTTGGCGCATGCGTTTTTTACCTGCCTTTTGTTTCTCGAGTAACTTTCTTTTACGGGTGATGTCACCGCCATAACATTTTGCGGTTACGTCTTTTCTCAGGGCTTTGATGGTTTCGCGGGCTATAACCTTGGCGCCGATAGCGGCTTGAATCGGGATTTCAAATTGCTGACGCGGGATGAGTTCTCTGAGTTTAACGCAGATTTTCTTGCCGAGATCAAAAGCATTGCTGCGGTGAACCAACGCAGAAAGCGCATCGACTTGTTCGCCGTTGAGCAGTAAGTCCATTTTGACCAGATCTGATTCTTGGTAACCAATTGGGTGGTAGTCAAAAGACGCATAGCCTCTTGAAACAGACTTGAGGCGGTCATAGAAATCGAAAACGATTTCAGCAAGTGGCATTTCAAATGTGATTTCGACGCGATCTTGGGTGAGGTAAACTTGGTTTTTAAGCTCACCACGCTTTTCAATACAGAGCGTCATGACTGAACCGACATATTCTGTTTTGGTAATAACTTGCGCTTTGATATAGGGTTCTTCGATGCGATCCATGCCTGACGGATCAGGAAGTTCAGAAGGGTTGTTGACAACAAGCACTTCGTCTGGATCTTTTTTCATGTAGGCTTTGTAAGACACGTTGGGCACCGTAGTGATGACCGTCATGTTGAACTCGCGCTCAAGGCGTTCTTGAATGATTTCCATGTGAAGCATCCCCAAGAAACCACAGCGAAAGCCAAAACCTAATGCGGCAGAAGACTCTGGTTCAAAAACAAGTGAGGAGTCGTTGAGTTGGAGCTTTTCCATGGAATAGCGCAATTCTTCGTAATCTTCGGTGTCAACTGGATAAATACCAGCAAAGACCATAGGTTTGACATCTTCAAATCCTTTGATTGCTGTTTCGCATGGATTTTCAGAACCTGTTATAGTATCTCCAACCTTGACTTCGTTGGCCGCTTTGATTCCGGAAATGATATAGCCAACATCGCCGGCTCTTACTTCTTTTTTAGGCAGGAGGTCCATTTTAAGAATCCCGACTTCATCGGCGTTGTAGTCTCGGCCCGTATTTAAAAAGCGGACTTTTTGACCTTTCTTTAACACGCCGTTTTTGACGCGATAATAAGCGATAATTCCGCGAAAAGGATTGAATACGGAGTCAAAAATCATGGCCTGTAGCGGCGCGTTTTCGTCTCCTTTAGGGGCTGGAATGCGCTTGACAACTGCTTCAAGAATTTGCTCTACACCTAAACCAGTTTTTCCGGATGCCGGTATGATGTCTTCTTGATCGCAACCAATGAGGTCAATAATTTGGTCTGATACTTCCTCTGGCATTGCGCCCGGAAGATCCATTTTATTGAGGATGGGAATGATTTCAAGATCGTGCTCAAGAGCCAGATAAAGATTTGAAATGGTTTGTGCTTCAATTCCTTGAGAAGCATCGACGATAAGTAGTGCGCCTTCGCAAGCTGCAATAGAGCGCGACACTTCATAAGAAAAGTCAACGTGTCCAGGAGTGTCGATGAGATTCAAGACATAATCTTGACCTTCAAATTTGTAATTCATTTGAATCGCATGGGACTTGATGGTAATGCCGCGTTCGCGTTCAAGATCCATGTCGTCAAGTGCTTGGGCTTGCATTTCTCGATCAGAAATGGTTCCGGTAGTCTGGAGAAGGCGGTCTGCAAGGGTGCTTTTACCGTGATCGATATGGGCAATAATGCAAAAATTGCGGATGTGATTCATAGCTTACAAAAGTAAGCAAACTATGGCACATAACAAGACTGTAATAAGCCCTAAATCGTTGTAAATCTACGAATGTCTGTCTCTGGATGTAAAGGCGTTTGGTCAAGGATGAAAGAGGCCAACTCATTGGCCAATGTTGGGGCCATCATATACCCTTTTGTGCCGAGCCCGTTAAATATGTATACGCCTTGATATTCAGGGTGTTCGCCCATTAATGGACGTCGATCCAACACGGTAGGTCGGACACCGGCCCTTTGCTCCAATATTTGGTAATCATAGGTCCCCAAACTTGACAACATTTCGATTAATTGGTCACGCGCAGCTTCCGTAGTTTCCAAGCTTGCATTATTCCACTCATATGTAGCACCTACTCTGAATTGATTTTTTCCAACAGGCAAGACAAAGCACTTCCTGTTCAAAGATTCATCAGTAGGTAATTGATCACTTTCGATTAATAATGTTTGTCCTTTAGTCTGCTGCAGGGGTAAATAAGAAAATGTGTGCTCCGATTTTTGTCTGTATCCGAGGCAAAAAATAACCTTGTCGTAAGTAATATTACGGTAAGTCCTCGTTTGAGGATCCCAAGTGTTTGGATCAAATTCTCCAAAATTTAACAGCCCTTGCTGCTGAAAAAATGCATTGTTAGCAGCGACCCATTTAGCGGCATTGATCCAAAATGCATTTTTAACCCGGCCACTACCGAATAAATTGTGAGCGCCCTCATGCTGAATATCTTCCTGTAAAAGTGGATTTAGGTAATGTTTGTAGGCTTCTTGTTCTTGACGTTCTTCCCACATTTGTCTTTCTTGTTGAGAAGAAAAAAAACGTCTAATCACAATGGGATGATACAGTTCTTCGCCGATTTCTTGGCTAATTTCTCGATAAAAGGCTTGTGCCTCTGGCAGGAATTCACCGAGGCGCCAAGACTTATTCATTCTTCTAAATACAATTGGATTAACCATGCCGGCAGCGATACTACTCGAATGATTTTCGCCCGAATCTATTAGCTGAACTTGCTGCCCTCTGCGCATGAACTGATGTGCCAAACAAGTGCCAGCAAGGCCAGCGCCAAAGATTAAAATCCTTTCCAATGCTTCGTTTAATTTGTAAATGCGAAGCTAAGCAAACTTATCTGAATTTCAGGGTTGACCTTCTTGATCGCTTTCGCCAAGGCCTCAAGCGTAGCACCAGTTGTAATGACATCATCGACAATTAAAATATGTGTGTTCGAAACCTGCATACCCACCCCCTTAAAAATATCTTGAACGTTATCCCAGCGACCAAAACGATCGAGTTGCGTTTGGCTTTTCGTGTATGATTTCTTTTTGGCCAAATTGCTGACTATCGGCTTTCGCCAAACGTTAGAAAGGCCTAAGGCAAGTAATTCACTTTGGTTGTAACCTCTTGCAAATTTCTTCCTTGGATGAATAGGTACAGGCAGTATATAATCACAATGTCGAATTGGGTGATCGTTCAATTTTTGAGCCATTAATTCGCCAAGAAAAATTCCCAGCGGTGCCTTAAAATCATACTTCAATGCACGGATAAGTGACTGACTGACCGTGCCCTTTCCATAAAAATACAGCGCACACGCGTGTTGTATTTTTACCCGACCTCTAAATATCCGCTCCAACTCATTTAACTGCTGTTCTTTCTCAAAATAGGTTGGCTTTAATTGTTCCCAACAACCAAAACATAAATACTTTTCTGAACTAACTAATTCGTGATTGCAATGCAAACAGACATTGGTAAAAATTAAATGACCTAAGCCATCTGAATAATTTTTGAGCACCAAACTTAGGCTCCTAAAGTATTTGATCATAAAAGTTGATGTTATTCAACAATAACGTGTTCAAAACTGCCCGAATTGTGTAATTAAAAATTAGCGCCTCTTCTATAATTTTATAGTGGTTTCCTTTCATACAAAAATTATCGTTTCAAACTGACAATTTTCTTCCGAAAAATTATCAATACCCGCATTTAAAACGTGTGAATATCTTTCTTGAGCTTGTTGAAATCCACGGAAGCGTTGATGTAGAAAGGTTTGCGCATTTTGGTGTTGAAAACCTCAAATAAATGTTAATTTCTTTAATTGATTCGAGACCGAATTTTAACAAATTTTGTATCCCTGATTTAGTCTGAAAAACTATAACCAAAACTCTATGGAAAAAGCATTACACGAACCAATACTACAAGAAAATAAAAGTCGTTTTGTGCTGTTTCCTATCCAGCACGATGACATCTGGAGCTTTTACAAAAAGGCTGAAGCCAGTTTCTGGACCGCAGAAGAAATCGATCTTTCTCCGGACCAAATTGATTGGGAGAATAAATTGAACGATGACGAACGTCATTTTATCAAACACGTTTTGGCATTCTTTGCGGCCTCAGACGGCATCGTTAACGAGAACTTAGCTGAGCACTTCCTCAACGAAGTACAGTACACAGAAGCGAAATTTTTCTACGGTTTTCAAGTAACCATGGAAAACATCCATTCTGAAACCTACTCTCTACTCATCGACACCTACATCAAAGACACCCAAGAAAAAAACTACTTATTCAATGCTATTGACACCGTTGATTGCGTTCGCAAAAAAGCAGATTGGGCACTTCGCTGGATTGACCAAGGTTCTTATGCTGAGCGCCTCGTCGCATTTGCTGCTGTTGAAGGCATCTTTTTCTCTGGATCGTTTTGTTCGATTTTCTGGTTAAAGAAACGTGGCTTGATGCCTGGGCTTTCATTCTCCAATGAACTGATTTCAAGAGATGAAGGTTTACACTGTGACTTTGCTTGTTTGCTTTACACCAAGCATTTAGTCAATAAACTACCAAAAGAAAAAGTAAAAGAAATCATTACGAACGCCGTAGAAATCGAAAAAGAATTCGTTACCGATGCGTTGCCTGTTAAGCTTATTGGCATGAACAGCGACCTCATGGGTCAGTACATCGAATTTGTGGCAGACCGCCTTTTAGTTGAACTTGGCAATGAGCGGGTTTACAACGCCACTAATCCTTTTGACTTCATGGACATGATTTCAATCCAAGGAAAGACCAATTTCTTCGAAAAACGAGTAGGTGAATATCAAAAAGCTGGGGTGTTGGCCGGCAAAGAAAATCAGACCTTCAGTCTCGACGAAGATTTCTAAAAACCTAAACTAACTATAAACTTAAGGAGCACATGTACGTTGTAAAAAGAGACGGCAGAAAAGAAGCCGTAAAATTTGATAAAATCACTGCCCGCATCATCAAGATGTGTTATGGCCTTGATCCGCTTGTATCACCTGAAGCAGTGGCTATGAAAGTCATTGAAGGTATTTTTGATGGCGTAACTACCACAGATCTTGATAATCTTGCTGCTGAAGTTGCTGCTGCCAAAACGATTGATCACCCAGACTACGCGCTGCTCGCCTCAAGAATTGCGGTTTCTAACCTTCATAAAGAAACCAAGAAAACCTTCTCAGAGGTGATGCAAGATATGTATCAATACATTGATCCAAAGACCAACGAAGCTGCTTCGCTCCTTGCAGACGACGTCTATGAGATCATCATGAACAACAAAGAGTTGCTCGATTCAAGCATCATCTATGACCGCGACTTCCGCTACGATTACTTCGGATTCAAGACCTTGACACGCTCCTACCTCATGCGCTTGAACGGAAAAATCGCTGAAAGACCGCAACAAATGCTCATGCGTGTTGCCGTTGGTATCCACAAAGAAGATGTCCAGTCTGCGATCAAAACCTATAACCTCATGTCTGAAGGTTGGTTTACACACGCAACACCAACATTATTCAATTCAGGTACACCAAAACCACAAATGTCTTCTTGCTTCTTGTTAACCATGAAAGAAGATAGCATTGGTGGCATCTACGATACTTTAAAATCTTGTGCACAAATTTCACAATCAGCAGGTGGAATTGGCTTATCTATTCACGATATCCGCGCTACAGGATCTTACATCAAAGGAACCAACGGAACTTCAAACGGTATTGTTCCTATGCTTCGCGTATTCAACGACACCGCGCGTTACGTTGACCAAGGTGGTGGCAAGCGCAAAGGATCTTTTGCTATTTACATCGAACCATGGCATGCCGATGTCTTCGATTTCCTAGACCTCAAGAAAAATCACGGTAAAGAAGAGCAACGTGCTCGTGACCTCTTCTATGCCCTCTGGATTCCTGACTTATTCATGAAGCGCGTTAAAGAAAACGGCGAATGGACACTCATGTGCCCGCACGAATGTCCAGGTCTTTCTGACACACACAGCGCAGAATTTGAAGCGCTTTATACCAAATACGAGCAAGAAGGAAAAGGACGCAAAACCATCAAAGCACAAGACCTTTGGTTTAAAATCCTTGAGTCTCAAATCGAGACCGGAACACCTTACATGCTCTACAAAGACGCGGCGAATGCCAAGTCTAACCAACAAAATTTAGGGACAATTAAGTCTTCAAACCTTTGTACTGAAATCATCGAGTACACCGCGCCAGACGAAGTTGCAGTTTGTAACCTAGCGTCATTGGCTTTGCCTAAATTCGTAACAGAAGAAGGTACATTTGACCACGACAAACTTTTCGAAGTTACCTACCAAGCTACGCTTAACCTCAACCGCATCATCGATAACAATTTCTACCCAGTAGAAGAAGCACGCAATTCAAACATGCGCCACAGACCAATTGGTCTTGGTGTACAAGGTTTAGCTGATGCATTTATCATGATGGGTCTTCCTTTTGAGTCAGAAGAAGCGCGCGCTTTGAATCGCGAGGTGTTTGAAACCATCTACTTTGCTTCAATGACAGCTTCTAAAGACCTATCTAAAGTTGATGGTCCTTACGAAACAATCAAAGGTTCGCCTGTTTCTAAAGGTGTTTTCCAATTCGATATGTGGGGCGTTACTCCTACCAATCGTTGGGAATGGGATCTATTGAAAGCCGAAGTGAAAAAACATGGTGTACGCAACAGCTTGTTACTTGCACCAATGCCAACTGCATCTACTGCACAAATCCTTGGCAACAACGAATGTTTTGAGCCTTATACTTCAAATATTTATACGCGTCGTGTACTTTCAGGTGAATTCATCATCGTGAACAAGCACTTACTCAAAGACCTCGTCAAAGAAGGTCTCTGGAGTAAAGACATGCGTCAAAAAATTATGGCTGCCAACGGATCTATCCAAAATATCCAAGAAATCCCGCAACGCCTCAAAGAACTTTACAAAACTGCTTGGGAAATCTCTCAAAAAGCCATCATCGAACAAGCAGCTGACCGCGGTGCATACATTTGTCAAAGTCAGTCACTCAACATTTTCATGGAGAACGCCAATTTTGGCAAATTGACATCCATGCACTTCTATGGTTGGGAAAAAGGTTTGAAAACAGGTATGTACTACCTTCGTACGAAAGCCGCTACAGATGCCATCAAATTCACAGTTGACAAAACTGTCGTTGAAGAACCAGCAGCAAAAACTATCGAAGAACAACAAGCTGCCATCGTCTGCTCACTAGACGACCCAGAAGGTTGTGAAATGTGTTCAGGATAGAAGCGGCGCCAGCCGGTTATATACTGAACGTAAATTCATGAACGTAGTGAACTAAATGTGTTCAGGATAGAAGCGGCGCTAGCCGGTTATATGCTGAACGGAAATTCATGAACGTAGTGAACTAAATGTGTTCAGGAAAATAAAATAAGGCCTACTTTTTAGTGGGCCTTTTTATTTATAGCGTAACTTTGCATTTTCCCAATATAAAATGACAAATTCAAAAGCAATTCAGCGCGCATTAATCTCGGTTTATTACAAAGACGGATTGGCGCCAATCGTGCAAAAATTACACGAAAACAACGTTGAAATATTATCTACTGGCGGCACGCTAGCGTTCATCAAAGAACTCGGCATACCAGTTACTGCTGTTGAAGATGTCACGCAATTTCCAGAAATTTTAGGTGGCCGTGTCAAAACACTACACCCAGCTATTTTTGGCGGGATTCTCAATCGCCGTGACCTACCAGCAGATCAAGCACACATGGCCGAACACAATCTTGGCCCCATTGATCTTGTTATTGTAGACCTCTATCCATTTGAAGAAACACTCAAAAGTGGCGCTAGCCATGCTGACATCATCGAAAAAATCGATATTGGTGGCATTTCACTCATTCGTGCAGCAGCCAAGAATTTCAATGATGTTGTCATCATTCCAAGTGTCCACCAATACGGCCAATTTTTAGATATTTTAAGCCAACAAGGTGCGACAACAAGTTTAGAACAACGCAAAACATTTGCTGCTGAGGCTTTTCACGTCTCTTCACATTACGACACCATGATTCATCAGTATTTCATGAATCAGGAAAGCTCCTATTTAAAAATTAGCGAAGAAAAGCAAAGCCCTCTTCGCTATGGTGAAAACCCACACCAAAAAGGAGTATTCTTCGGTGACCTCGATGCGCTTTTTACCAAACTTCATGGTAAAGAACTTTCATACAACAATTTACTTGATGTCGACGCCGCAGTTCGTTTAATGAACGAATTCAAGCATGACAAACCAACTTTTGGCATCTTAAAACACAACAATGCTTGTGGAATCGCTACCCGAGACACACTTAAAGAAGCCTACGAAACTGCCTTAGCCGCAGACCCAGTAAGCGCTTTTGGTGGTATCCTCATCGCCAACACCAACATCGATCTTCAGACCGCCACATTGATCAATGATCTTTTCTGTGAGGTACTCATTGCTCCGTCATATGCACAGGAGGCTATTGAGCTTTTGCAATCCAAGAAGAATCGCATCATTTTAGTACAAAATGAAATTGAACTTCCCACAACTCTGGTGCGCAGTGCATTGAACGGATATTTAGTTCAAGATGCTGACATGGCTACTGAAGGTCCTGAGCACCTCGAGGTTAAAACGAAGCTTGCGCCAAGTGCTGCTGAAATTCAAGACCTACTTTTTGCTAATAAATTAGTGAAGCACACCAAATCCAACACCATTATTTTGGCTAAAAATGGCCAGTTGTTGGCAAGTGGAACCGGCCAGACTTCACGCGTTGACGCACTCAGACAAGCCATTCATAAAGCAAAATCATTCGGCTTTGACCTCAATGGAGCAGTGATGGCAAGCGACGCATTTTTCCCATTCCCCGATTGTGTTGAAATTGCACATAATGAACAAATCAATGCCGTTATTCAGCCTGGAGGCTCTGTAAAAGACGATTTATCGATCACTTATTGCGATGCAAATCACATGAGTATGGTCTTTACCGGAGTACGCCATTTCAAACATTGATCTACTGAATTAATTAAATTTAAAATGTTTCGAAATTTATGTAACCTTTCGATGCATATTTCGAATAACTAAAGGTTACAACATAAATTAGCGCTTAAAATGGGCCTTTTTAACTTTCTTACACAGGAGATTGCCATTGACCTCGGTACGGCAAATACCCTCATCATCTGGAACGACAAAGTTGTCGTTGATGAACCATCTATTGTTGCCAAAGACATCCAAACCGGAAAGGTTGTGGCTATCGGTCGAAAGGCGCAACAGATGCATGGAAAGACACACAAATTAATTGAAACTGTTCGTCCGCTCAAAGACGGCGTTATCGCTGACTTCCAGAGTGCCGAACAAATGATCAAAGGGATGATCAAAATGATCAACCCCGGACGCAGCCTGTTCAATCCAACATTACGCATGGTTATCTGTATTCCGTCAGGGATTACCGAAGTAGAAAAACGCGCGGTACAAGATTCAGCCGAGCACGCTGGTGCCAAAGAAGTTTACCTCATCCACGAGCCAATGGCTGCTGCCATCGGAATCGGAATCGATGTAGAAGAACCTATGGGTAACATGATCATCGATATAGGTGGTGGTACGTCAGAAATTGCCGTCATTGCACTCGGTGGTATTGTCTGTGACAAATCTATCCGTATTGCAGGTGACGACTTCACCAGTGACATCGAAGAATACATGCGTCGTCAGCACAACATTCTAGTGGGTGAACGTACAGCCGAACAAATCAAAATTGAAGTAGGCGCTGCCTTACCTGAATTAGAAAACCCACCAGCAGATTTCGCGGTTCGTGGTCGTGACCTCATGACAGGTATTCCTAAAGAGATCATGGTTTCCTATCAAGAGGTTGCACATGCACTCGACAAAACCATTGCTAAAATTGAAGAGGCGATTTTAAGTGCGCTTGAAATGACTCCGCCAGAACTATCTGCCGATATCTACAAAACAGGTATCTATTTAGCTGGTGGTGGATCCATGTTACGTGGTCTTGACAAACGTATTTCTACAAAAACGAAGCTTCCAGTACACATCGCTGAAGATCCTCTTAGAGCGGTTGCCCGCGGCACGAGTATCGCACTCAAAAACATCGATAAGTATCCGTTCTTGATGGGCCGTTAATACGGTTCTATTCAGAAAGCGCTCCTTCGATTTCTTGTTTGAATTTTTGTACTAAGTCGTTGTAGGCTTGCCCAGTTGCTGGGCCACTAAATCCTGTATGAATAGCCAAAACTTTTCCGTTGCGATCCACTAAAATAGAGGTTGGAAAACTCATGATTCCATTGAGCATCGGAAAATAAGCTGCTGCGGCCTCCTTACTTGAAGTACCAGCCAGGTATACATTGTAATTGATTCCTAAGTCTTTAACAAATTTATTGAGCCGGGACCTTTGTTTCTTCGAATCATTACCCACCTCAAATGCCAGGCCTATCACGCGAAGGCCCTTTGCGCCATATTGTATTTGAAGTTCGTTTAATAAATGACTCTCATCGATGCAATTTGGACACCAAGTTCCCATGATTTGAATGAGCGTCACTTGATTTTGCTTGTTTAAATCCAAATTAACCTTTCTGCCATTTAGTTTTGTCAGTCCTTTGAGATATACGGTTTCATCCCTTTTGATCAAATAAGTGAGTTCGGCTTCATCTCTAAGTTGGACCTTTTCGTCTTTGATTGCTTTAAAAGGGGAGCTTGATTTTCCTCCACTGTAGAACACACCAGTCATTTCATTGCTGCCATTTAAATCTGCCTCCACCACAAAGGCCCAATAACCAGTATACGTCTGTAAATGCAATTTTCCATTTGCCACATACCCATGTAAATAGCGGTAATCACCGGTTTCGCTGAGAAAACTTCCGAAAATGCGCCCATTCATTTCTTGCTGAAATACACCTACCAACACTTCTTCATTTGGCGTGCCTGGCTCAAACAGTACTTTCCATCTACCGGATAATTCCGGAAAGATACCATCAGGTTTTGGTATCATTTCTGAAAGTGTCATGTACAAGTGAACAGGATAACGAACCGGAACTTTTTTATTGTAATTGACCCACCAACCGCGCGCTTCAGAAAAATCATCATTATAAGCAATGCGCCACTCCGCATCTTGAGCTGGGAATTGATAAACGACGGTGTCACCTATCCGTTTTTTTACGGACAATTCATAGACCTCCTTGCCGTTGTAAATGGTAATATGCGCTTTGTCATTTTCGGCTTCCAATGTAGCCGTTACTTGCATTTGCAAGCGGTCATTGAGTTGAATTTCTGCAATAAAAGGGAGTGTAGTTGCGTTTTGGGCAAGTATCGAAATACAATTCATGATAATCAGAAAGCCGAAAAGTAAGTTGCGCATGATGCTAAAGATTACAAGGTTGAACCACGAAATTAAAAGAATTAAGTTATCTTGCCTTTCGCATGCAACTTTTTCAAAACATTTACCGTCAATGGTCGTGAGTCATGGATGAACGTGAGATGATACTAGGTTGTATAGCTGGTAGTCCAAGGGCTCAAAAAGCGTTGTTTGACATTTATGCTCCTAAACTCTTGGTCATTTGCTTGCGCTACATGAAAGAAATGCCGCGTGCGCAAGATGCCTTACAAGATGCCTTCGTAAAAATATATGCGCATCTTCCAAGCTATAAATTTGAAGGGGTGTTTGAGGGATGGGTCAAAAAAATCACGGTAAATACTTGTCTTGACCAACTTCGCAAAGACAAAAAACTGTTGTCAGATATTTCTTTGGACGACGTGAGTTTCAAAATTGCACATCAAGATCACAGCCTAGAAAAACTCATGGCAGATGACTTATTGAGACTCGTACAAAGTTTACCCGACGGTTACCGAACAGTTTTTAACTTGTTTGCTATTGAAGGTTTTTCACACCAAGAAATTGCCAAGCAACTAAATATCAGTGAAAGCACCTCAAAAACACAATACCTCAGAGCCAGAGCATATTTGAAAGACCGCCTAGAAAAAATTGACCAATGATGGAAAAAGACGACATCAAAGATTTATTTGCAAAAAGCTTATCCGAGCACCAAATTCCGATAGACCCCTCGCTTTGGGCTGCGGTTTCGTCGTCTATAGCAACAAGTGCTGCCAAGACAGGCTTGAGTTTATTCACTAAGTCAATCATTGGCCTCGGTGCAGCAACTATTGCTATCACTGCCTCTTATTTCATTTATCTCAATTCCTCTAAAGCGGTAGGTCCAGCTAAAAAAACAACGCTTCGTCAAATTGAGAAGCCTATACAATCCGCCCAGCCCGAATTTGAAAATCAATTAAATAAGGGTGCTGAAAACGGTTCAATCAAAGTTGATTTAAACGCTAATCAGGGAAATCAAATTGATTATCAAAGTAATGATTTGGCAACGCCTCAATTCTTTGAAATCAACGAGACGCATCGACCAAATACGGTTGATCATTTAACACCAGCACTTTCAAATAACAATGCGCCTGTTTCAAACGCAGTAAGCGCTGCAAATCTTCATCAAAATCAAAATGCACAAGCGGTAACTACTGCTGTCATTCATTATCCGCACATTAGCGCACAACCCGAAGCAGCTACTTTAGCTCCGAAGCGGGCTACTACAAAACCAACGCTACCAAATATCTTCACCCCTAATGGAGATGGTCAGAATGATGAACTGTACATCAATTGGAAAGACCATGACGTTTCAGACTTTAGCCTCGTTGTGCTCAATCAAAATAACCAAGTTGTTTATCGCAACTCCTCGTCTGATTTTAGATGGGATGGCACAGATTTAGGCGGAGAAAAACTACCTCGTGGCTTTTATATTTATTTTGTGACTGCTCAAATCGATAACGAGCAATGGCAGCAGTCTAGCAGTCTTCAAATCCAATATTAAATTTTTTGCTAACTTTCCGAATGCATCGCATCTACTGCATTACCAACGGAAACAAAAAAATTCTTCGTCAAAACCAAGAATTACTTGCTCATCTAAAAGCATTTTTTGGCGACTCCTTTCAAATCTATACAAGCAGGCAAACACAAGAAGCAATCGCTTTTATTCATCAATTAGATGCGCAATGCACGCACCTGATTTGTGTTGGTGGTGATGGCACTTTCAATACACTTGTAAACGCGGTTTGCAGCCACCCAAATTCAGCGTTTTTACCAATTCTTGGTGTTTTGCCAAACGGGACAGGTAACGATTTTTATCGTTCGGCAGGTTATCCGAAAAACTATGATTTCTTGGCGCAAATTCAAAAAGCAAAGTTTGATCATTTTGATGTTGGGCTGATCCGTACCGAGGCTGAAACACGTTATTTTGCCAATATTGCGGATATTGGTTTTGGAGGCGCCGCGGTATTACAACTTCAAAATTTTAGAAAGCGTTTCGGGCCCAACTTTTCATACGGTCTTGCCATTATCAAAACATTTCTTCAATATAAAAGGCCTCAGGTTCATATTCAGAGCGCACATTTCCAATATGAAGGTGAGCTTTTACTCGCCGCATTTTGCAACGGTAGTATTTTTGGAGATGGCCTATATATTCATCCCGGAGCTCAAATTTCTGATGGCAAACTCAAACTAACTCTGCTCGGAAAAGTATCCTTGTGGGATTACCTAAAAAATGTCATCAAAGTGAAGCGGGGACATCAAATTAAACATCTAGAAGCACATTATTTAGAGGTGAGTTTTCCTGTTCAACTCCAATGTTCAACTCAATATTTACATGCAGAAACAGACGGAGAATACATTGGCGGGCAAGCATTTGAAATTTCGCTGCTACCTCAACGCCTGAAGATGCTAGCTGTTCAATAGCACAACTAAAGTTTGCTTATCTTTGAATTCAGTGAAAAGATCAATCATTATAACCGCAGGTGGTTTAGGTAAGCGGATGCAATCCGAAATTCCGAAACAATTTTTATTGCTCGGAAACAAACCCGTACTGATCCATACCTTGGAACGTTTCCATACCTTCGACCCCGAAGCGCAAATTTTGATCACACTTCCTGCTGATTGGTTTTCATACTGGGAGAACTTACTTGCTGACTATCAAATTCAGATTCCGCATCAATTGATAGATGGCGGACAAGAGCGCTTTCATTCGATTCAAAATGCCTTGTTATATTGTACCGGTGAGCAAATTGCCGTTCATGACGGCGTCAGGCCGCTGGTCAGTATTGAAACCATTGAACGCTGTTTTGCTGCGCTAGGCAGTGCAGATGCCGTGGTGCCGGTTTTGCCTGCCAAAGATTCGATCCGTAAAGGAACTTTTGAATCATCAAGTGCGGTCAATAGGGCCGAATACTTCTTGGTTCATACACCTCAGTGTTTTGCTACAAACATTTTGAAACAAGCCTATGCGCAACCATTTGCTCCTGTTTTTACAGATGATGCAAGTGTGGTGGAAGCTATTGGCATTGAGCCTTTGCTTGTTATGAGTAACGAGGAAAATATAAAAATCACAAGTCAGCTCGATCTTCAACTTTTGAATGCTTTATTGAAATAGACATGTTACACGCCCCTACTTCTCTTCTACCAGGTGACCTCGTTTATTTATGTGCACCAGCAAAAGCTATAGAAGAACACTACATAGAAGCCGCCGAAGAATGGCTGCAATCCGTTGGCTTAAGAGCAATTAGAAGTAAGCACATTGGTGGGCGCCATCATTATTTTTCGGGCACTACTTTAGAAAGGCTTTCTGACCTCCAAGAAGGACTTGACCATCCCGAAGCTAAAGCGATTTGGTGCATACGTGGCGGTTATGGTTGTATTCAACTGCTTGATGGTTTACAATGGGCGCAATTTATTCGTGAACCAAAGTGGTTAATTGGTTTCTCAGATGTTTGTGTTTTACATCATAAAATTCAAGATCTCGGTTTTCAAAGTATTCATGGTACTATGGCACTCAACATCCAAAAAAATAGTGCCGCCGCCAAAGACAGTTTAAGCTCTACATTATATGGAAATCCATCGTCTTTTGAGCTACCCAGCCATCCTTTGAATCAGCATGGGCAAACCACCGGTAGTCTAATTGGTGGCAACTTAAGCATCGTTTTTAGCATGTTAGCCACGCCTGAACGCTATGATTTTTCTGATGCTATATTGTTTATCGAAGATTTAGCCGAACACCTTTATCACATCGACCGCATGATGCACGCTTTGCGCAAGCATGGCGCTTTAGATAAAATCAAGGGTCTAATAGTCGGCGGAATGACCGATTTAGAAGATACTGATGTCCCGTTTGGAATGAGTATAGAGGAGCTCGTTATCAGTCATTTTCAATATCGAAAAATTCCTATTTGCTTTGACTTTCCTGTCGGACACATCGATGACAACCGTGCGTTGATCCTTGGCGCTGAGGTATTATTAGAAATCAATGAAAATCAATGTTTATTGAGCTATCTATAATCGTTCTAAATAGATTAAGAAAACAGATTAAGTTGGCAACTTTTGTTACAATTAAATGTTGTTGAACTAAATTTGCACCACTACAAATGAAAGATTCTTATGAGTAAGTCAGTATTATTTAAATCTTCTATCGGTAAAAAGGTATTCATGGCCCTCACCGGTTTATTTCTGTGCACCTTTTTAGTAGGGCATTTGCTCGGAAATCTTCAGCTCATTCTCAAAACGGGTGAAGAAGGCCGCCGCGCATTCAACGAATATGCCTATTTCATGGGCCACAATCCGTTTATCACCCTTTTATCCTACGTAACCTACGCAGCGGTACTTATCCATGTGGTCGATGGTATTTTGCTCACTATTCAAAACCGCAAAGCGCGCCCTGTTCGTTATGCTTACAGCAAGCCCGGTGCAAATTCTAGCTCAGCAAGCCGCAGTATGGCCATCTTAGGAACACTCATCTTGGTTTTCTTGGCTACGCACATGGCAAACTTCTGGTGGAAGATGAAAGTGAAACAAGAAGTTCCATTACATACGTACACCCTTGAAATGAAAAACCAAATGATGGGTGCTGCCAATACAGAACTATACTACACACATGTTCCTGGTGTACAACCTATTCCAAAAGACCCAAACAACATCATTGAAAAAGGAACTGACCTATACATCAAAGGAACCAACGTAAAAGTTGCCGAAGGCTACCGCGACCTCCACACATTAGTGATGGATTTCTTCAGCAAAAGTAAAAACGAAGGTGCGCTTTTTGCCGTATTGTTTTACGTGATTTCAATGGTTGTTTTGGCCTATCACTTATTACACGGTTTTCAAAGTGCTTTCCAATCTTTAGGAATCAATCATCCTAAATATACCCCACTTATTAAAAAAATAGGAATGGCCTTTGCGATCATCGTGCCATTATTGTTTGCTATTATCCCTATTATTATTTACCAGAATCACTAGGAATTAGGCTATGTCAACATTAAATTCTCGCATTCCGGAAGGTCCAATCTCAGAGAAGTGGACCAATCACAAAAACCACATGAAGCTGGTTGCACCTAACAACCGTCCTAAAATCGATATCATCGTTGTCGGAACAGGTTTGGCCGGTGCTTCTGCCGCTGCTTCACTCGGTGAAATGGGCTATAACGTAAAAGCTTTTTGTTTCCAAGATTCTCCGCGTCGTGCGCACTCAATTGCGGCACAAGGAGGGATCAACGCGGCAAAAAACTATCAAAACGACGGCGACTCTATCTACCGTTTGTTCTATGACACCATCAAAGGTGGTGACTACCGCGCTCGTGAAGCAAACGTATATCGCTTGGCTGAAGTTTCAGGTAACATCATTGACCAATGCGTCGCACAAGGCGTTCCTTTCGCACGCGAATACGGAGGTCTCCTAGATAACCGCTCTTTTGGTGGAACACAAGTACAACGTACCTTTTATGCAGCCGGACAAACGGGTCAACAACTTTTATTAGGTGCTTACTCAGCGCTTTCTCGTCAGATCGGTTTAGGCCGCGTGAAAATGTATCACCGCCATGAAATGATGGATCTTGTAAAAATTGATGGCAAAGCCCGCGGAATTATTGCCAGAAACCTCGTTACTGGTGAACTCGAACGTCATTCAGCTCATGCTGTTGTCTTGGCAAGTGGTGGTTATGGAAATGTCTATTTCCTATCTACAAATGCCATGGGAAGCAATGTATCTGCTGCTTGGAAGGTCCACAAAAAAGGTGCGATGTTCGCAAATCCTTGTTTCGTTCAAATCCACCCAACTTGTATACCAGTTCACGGCACGAATCAATCTAAACTGACCCTAATGTCAGAATCATTGAGAAATTCAGGTCGTATTTGGGTGCCTAAGAAAAAAGAAGATGCCGAAGCAATTCGTGAAGGACGCTTAAAACCAACACAAATTGCCGAAGACGACCGCGACTACTTCTTAGAAAGACGCTACCCTGCTTTCGGAAATTTGGTGCCTCGCGACGTTGCCTCAAGAGCAGCTAAAGAGCGTTGCGATGCCGGTTTTGGTATTGAAGCCAACGATACCAACGAAGGTGTATACCTTGATTTCGCCACTGAAATCCGCAACAAAGGACGTCAGTCAGCATTTGCACAAGGTGACCACAATCCTACTGACGAAAAAATACTTGAACTCGGTAAAAAATGGATCGAAGAGAAATACGGAAACCTCTTCCAGATGTATCAAAAAATTACCGACGACAACCCTTACGAAACACCAATGAAAATTTACCCAGCAGTTCACTACACAATGGGTGGTGTATGGGTAGACTACAACCTACAAAGTTCCATTGAAGGTTGTTTCGTTACTGGTGAAGCTAACTTCTCTGATCACGGAGCCAATCGTTTAGGTGCTTCTGCGCTTATGCAAGGTTTGGCAGATGGTTACTTTGTATTGCCTTATACGATCTCTGATTACTTGTCAAATGACATCAGAACCGGAAAAATCCCTACAGATACACCTGAATTTGATGCTGCCGAAGCAGATGTCAAAGGCAGCATAGAGCGCTTCCTTCAAAACAAAGGAACCAAATCTGTAGATCATTTCCACAAGCGTTTAGGCTTGATCATGTGGAACAAGGTCGGTATGGCCAGAAACGAAGCAGGATTAAAGCAAGCTATTGAAGAAATTGCTGCGCTCAAAGAAGAATTCTACAACGACGTTTTCGTTCCCGGAGATGCCAATGAGATGAACCCTGAGCTCGACAAAGCTATGCGCGTTGCAGACTTCATCGAACTTGGTCAATTAATGGCTGTTGATGCCTTACATCGACTGGAATCATGTGGTGGTCACTTCCGTGAAGAATACCAAGATAGCGAAGGCGAAACACTTCGTGACGACGACAACTTCAAATATGTAGCTGCCTGGGATTACCAAGGCGGAGACGCTACCAAAGCTGGCTTGAACAAAGAAGCTTTGAATTATGAATTTATTAAAATTGCTGCGCGCAACTATAAATAAGAATAGTATGGCTTCAAAATACATCAACATTACGCTCAAGATCTGGAGACAAAAAAACACCAATGCTAAAGGTGGCCTAGAAACCTATAGCCTCAATCAGGTGTCTACAGACAGTTCATTTCTTGAAATGCTCGACCAATTGAATGAGCAACTCATCAACGAGCAAAAAGAACCAATTGCATTTGATCACGATTGTCGCGAAGGCATTTGTGGGATGTGTTCTTTGTATATTAACGGAAGAGCCCATGGCCCTGAAACCGGAACAACCACATGTCAGTTACACATGCGTAGTTTCAAGGACGGAGACACCATTTACGTGGAGCCATGGAGATCAAGAGCTTTCCCAATTATCAAAGATTTAGTTGTTGACCGCTCTGCATTTGATCGCATCCAACAAGCCGGTGGATTCGTCTCTGTAAACACTTCAGGTCGTACGATGGATGCCAACGCTATTCCCGTCCCAAAAGCAGATGCAGACAAAGCTTTTGAAGCTGCTGCATGTATTGGGTGTGGTGCTTGTGTTGCCACTTGTAAAAATGGCTCCGCTATGCTGTTTGTAGGTGCTAAGGTTTCTCAATATGCCTTGCTTCCACAAGGAAAAGTTGAAGCGAAAGACCGTGTACTCAATATGGTTCGTCAAATGGATGAAGAAGGTTTTGGTAACTGTACCAACACCGGTGCTTGTGAGGTTGAATGTCCAAAAGGAATTTCACTTGAAAACATCGCGCGCATGAACCGTGAATTCTTGACTTCCTCTTTATTGTCAGAAAAATAATAGCTTTTTTAAGGCACAAAAAAAGGGCGGTTAAATTTAACCGCCCTTTTTTATTATGTCAAATAGCTTATTTAAGCTGTTGTCCTTCTTTGTTATACCAACCTTGGTTGTCTTTGATGTCTACAGGAACATTTGATTTGTCGCTGAGACGTTTTTGTGTGCGCATCCAGAAGTAAAAGCCAAAAAAGCCCAATACGATTAAGATGTTGTTAAAGTAATTCTTTACAAATTCAAAAAATCCAAAAGACCATTGAAATGTATCACCAATTTTATAAACGAAATCTGTCCAAGTCATTTTTATCTGCTTTAGTTGTCACAAATGTACTACAAATTTTAGAAATTGTCATGCACGATTAAATTTCTCCCATCAAGGCCAGCGTTTCTTTTGAGGCAGCTTGCTCAGCTTCTTTTTTTGAGAGACCCTTGCCTTTTCCGTAAGCCGTTCTGTTTATATGCACTTCCATTTCATATTGCCATTTACCATCATTGAATTGTTCGTCTAGCAATTTGAACTCAAGACTCAATTTTTTTCTTTGACACCAAATAAAAAGTGCTGATTTAAAATCGATTTCTTCCTCTAGTAACTGTGCAAGATTCAAATATTTTCTCAGCACGTTATTGCGAATGATTTTCTTTGTTTGATCATAACCCGCATCTAGGTATATCGCGCCAACTAATGCTTCAAGTGCATTGCCCTCAAGTCCAGCCAAGTTAATACTTCTGCTTTTGTTGTAGACCAAGTGCTCTCGGATGCCCATGCGCTCGCCTATAGAGGAAAGCGTTTTGCGATTGACAATCTTGGATTTGATTTTTGTGAGTTTGCCTTCGTCTGCATCTGGGTACTTTTCAAAAATATAGGCCGCTACAATGGCGTCTAGAATGGCATCTCCTAAAAATTCAAGCCTTTCATTGGCTTGTAATAATGATTCCTCGGCTAGTATACTTTTGTGGGTAAGCGCTTGTTTAAAATGCGCTATTTGAATAGGTTTATAACCAAAGTGCTTCATGACAAAGCGGATGAGCTTTAGTTCATCTGCAGATTTTTTCTTTGAAAACAAAGGAAATTTCAGCAACTTATGCGTTGAATTTCTTGACGATGATGGTGGTATTGTGACCTCCAAAACCGAAAGTATTGGATAGTGCAATGTTTACCGTTCTGGCCTGAGGCTTATGAAAGGTAAAATTTAATTTTGAGTCAAGCTCTGGATCATCAGTGAAATGATTGATCGTTGGTGGGATAAGGTCTTTTTGTACAGACAACACACAAGCTACAGCTTCAATAGCTCCTGCTGCACCAAGAAGGTGGCCTGTCATGGATTTAGTTGAGCTGATATTAAGGTTGTAGGCATGCTCGCCAAAAACACTTTGAATAGCTTTAACCTCGGCGATATCACCTAATGGAGTTGATGTACCGTGTACATTTACGTAATCTACGTCTTTAGGGTCGATTTCAGCATCTTCTAGCGCAGCCAACATCGTGTTTCTAGCGCCGATTCCGTCTGGATGAGGTGCGGTCATGTGGTAAGCATCTCCGGACATTCCTCCGCCGATGACTTCCGCATAGATTTTGGCTCCTCTTTTTACTGCGTGCTCGTATTCTTCAAGAATAAGGCAACCAGAACCCTCGCCTAGTACAAAACCATCGCGGTCGAGGTCAAAAGGTCGGGATGCAGTTTCTGGAGATTCATTGCGGGTAGACAACGCTTTTAACGCATTGAAACCACCCATTCCCATTTCATTGACTCCTGCTTCTGAACCACCTGTGACGATGGCGTCTGCTTTGCCCAAACGAATGAGATTAAAAGCGTCGATGATGGCGTTGGTAGCTGATGCACAAGCAGAAACACATACATAATTTGGTCCGCGAAGACCATATTTAATAGAAATGTGACCCGCTGCGATATCAGCAATCATTTTTGGAATAAAGAAAGGATTGAAACGCGGCGTGCCGTCTCCACCAAAATATTCTCTGGCTTCTTCTTGGAAAGTTTTAAGACCCCCCACGCCAGAACCCCAGATAACACCAATGCGATCGAGGTTTGGATTTGATTCAAGCAACGCAGCATCTGCCATAGCTTCCGTTGCGGTAACTATGGCATACTGCGAAAATTGATCAAGCTTACGCGCTTCCTTTCTATCAATGTGATCTTCTACATTGAAATCTTTTAATTCACAAGCAAACTGCGTCTTGAATAAAGAAGCGTCAAATTGTTTAATGGGTGCAGCTCCGCTCTTACCTGCCATTAGGCCATCCCAGTACTCTTGTACTGTGTTTCCTATTGGAGTGAGCGCACCAAGGCCCGTTACAACAACTCTTTTTAATTGCATACCTGTAAATTAGTAGCGTGAAAGATTACACGTTTGCTTCGATGTAAGCAATAGCGTCACCAACAGTTTGGATACCTTCTGCTTTATCGTCTGGAATAGAAATGTTAAATTGTTTCTCGAATTCCATGATTAACTCAACGGTGTCGAGTGAATCAGCACCCAAGTCATTTGTGAAGCTAGCTTCGTTAG
>JBEDCS010000070.1:0-3595 GCA_041176605.1 Bacteroidota bacterium | reverse complement strand
ACGATGACTTCAATGCACCTATTTTGGTTTCGTATCTTTTTGAGGCTGTCAAACAAATCAACCTTGTCAATGATGGCACAGCAAGTATTTCTGCTACTGACCAAGCAAAATTAAAAACGGCTATGCAAGCATTTATCCATGAAGTTTTGGGGCTGCAAGCAGAAAACAACCAGCATGAAACACGCTTGGCACCCGTTATGGATTTAGTTTTAGATTTACGCCAACAAGCGCGCAGCAACAAAGACTGGACAACCTCTGATCAGATCAGAGATGGTTTGGCTAAGGCTGGTATCGTTGTGAAGGATGGCAAAGAAGGCACATCCTGGAGTTAATGGGTAAAATACTTTAGATTTACTGAGCAGGGCTTTCAACGGAGGCCTCGATACCATTCCATAATTGATAACGTTTCTCGAGCGCAAGAATTGAAACTTCTGTAGCTTCTTTCCATTTGTTTGTGTCAGACCCACAGATTTCTTCCATCATTCTTAAAGAAATTGGGCCGTGGTCATCGCCGTCTACTTCTATGTGTCGCTCGAGGTAATATAGTAATTTGTCAATGGTGGCTTGGCCCTGGCGCTGCATTTCGCGCAAGATTTCGATGAACATGTCAGGGATGAGATCTTCACGACCAAACGTAAATAAAGCGGCAATTTTATGCAGCTGACCGCTATTGATGACTTCGAAAGTAAAGCGCACAAATTCGCGGGTTTCTTCGTTGATACTTAATTGATAAAGCGATTCGTCTAGGCTTTTGCCGTAAGATAGCCATTCGGTGAGCTGATGAATTGGCATGGTATCGGCTCCGATTTGTTGCATGGCTTCTAGGTACATTTCAAAATGACTTAAAACAATGCCAGCTTGATCTTGGTCAGATTCTTCACCGAGTACAATCTCATTGATAAAGCGACGCGTGGAAGGCGAACCTTTTGGAGACCACGGAACTTCAACGCAGGTGAGCTCACGCTGTAAAGATTTGAGTAAACTCATGAAATCCCAGACCGCAAAAATGTGTTGTTCCATGAAAAGCTGAAAATCTTCAATGCGATTGATTTTCGCGTACATTGGATGTGCCAATAAGCGCTCTCGGGAGGGCTTTAGTGCTGCTTGCAATTGATCAATGTGTGTGCTCATGCCTTTTAAAACAAATAATGAATCAATTAGTTGAGCTTGATACCAAGTTCTTTCAATTGTGCCTCATTTAATGGCGACGGCGCATCGATCATGGTATCGCGACCTGAATTATTTTTAGGGAAAGCAATATAGTCACGGATAGATTCTGAGCCACCCATAGTAGCCACCAAGCGATCTAGACCAAATGCCAAACCACCATGTGGAGGAGCGCCGTATTCAAAGGCAGACATCAAGAATCCGAACTGAGCTTGTGCCTCTTCTTTAGTAAAACCAAGTAAATCAAACATGCGTGACTGCAAGGCGCGGTCATGGATACGGATAGACCCACCACCGAGTTCAACACCGTTCATGGCGAGGTCATAGGCGTTGGCGCGAACTTTACCTGGTTCGGTATCAATGAGGTGAAAATCTTCTGGTTTCGGTGAAGTAAAAGGGTGGTGCATGGCATGGTAACGTCCGCTTTCTTCATCCCATTCAAGTAATGGGAAGTCAAGTACCCACAATGGTTTAAATACGTTAGGGTCACGTAGGCCTAGCGTTGTCCCTAAATAAAGCCTGAGTTCGTTGAGTTGCTTGCGCGTTTTGGCAAGTTCACCACAAAGCAATAAAATTAAATCACCAGGCTTTGCTTGTGCTTGCGCAGCCATCGATTTTAAATCTTCTTCCGTGTAAAATTTATCGACACTCGACTTGAATGTACCATCCGGATTGCATTTGATGTAGACTAATCCTTTGGCGCCAATTTGTGGTCTTTTGACCCATTCTGTAAGTTCGTCGAGTTGTTTTCGGGTATATTCAGAGGCACCTTCCACATTGATTCCAAGAACGCACTCAGCGCTATTGAAAACCACAAAGTCCTTGCTTTGTGCAATGGTAGTGAGGTCGACAAATTCCATCCCAAAACGGATGTCGGGTTTGTCTGAACCGTAGCGTTCCATGGCTTCAGCGTAGGTTATTCTTGGGAAAGCTCCTTCAAATTTGACACCGCGAACATGTTCAAACAAATGTTTAATTAAACCTTCAAACATTTCAAGGATGTCATTTTGCTCTACAAAAGCCATTTCGCAGTCTATTTGCGTAAACTCAGGTTGGCGATCTGCGCGGAGGTCTTCGTCGCGGAAGCATTTGACAATTTGGTAGTAACGGTCAAATCCACTGACCATTAAAAGTTGCTTGAATGTTTGTGGCGATTGCGGAAGGGCATAAAATTGACCTTCGTTCATGCGGCTAGGCACCACAAAATCACGGGCCCCTTCAGGAGTAGACTTGATCAAAACAGGAGTTTCAACATCTAAAAACTCTTTGGAGTCAAGGTATTTGCGTGTTTCTAGGGCAACCTGATTGCGCAAACGCAGTTTTTGCTGTACTGGGCCACGACGCAAATCGAGGTAGCGGTATTGCATGCGCAACTCATCGCCGCCATCGGTTTCGTCTTCAATGGTGAAAGGCGGAAGCTTAGCAGCATTGAGCACTTTGAGTGCTGTTACTAGGATTTCTACCTCGCCGGTAGGCATATTTTTATTCTTGCTACTGCGCTCAATGACCTGCCCTTCAATTTGAATAACAAATTCACGCCCAAGTTTTCGGGCTTGTTCACAAAGCGTCGCATTCGACTCCATGTTGAAAGCTAATTGTGTAATACCGTAGCGGTCACGGAGGTCAAGGAAAGTCATGCCACCGAGGTCTCGGGAGCGCTGAACCCAGCCAGCTAAAGTTACGTTGGTTCCGACATGTTCTAATCTTAATTCTCCGCAGGTGTGTGAGCGATACATAGCTTTGTTTTTGAAGCAACAAAGGTAAGCAATCTCGGCTAAAACTTATCTCGCTTCAAGTAGGAAGTATCGATCAAAGCATCAAAAAACGCTAGCAATTGTTTTTTCTCGGTAGGGCTTAGTGTAAATGAAGTAATTCGGGCATCTTGCAGCGGATTGTTTGCCCCTCCTTTTTGATAATGTGCAAGCACTTGCTCAAGACTTTGGAAACTGCCGTCGTGCATGTATGGATAGGTGAGCGGAATGTTGCGCAGCGACGGAATTTTGAATTTTCCGATATCCGTTGAATCGTGATGAATTCTGAAACGACCTTGATCGGATTTCCCCTCGTATGAAGCGTAAAGACCATTATTTGCAGCAACATAGGTCGTGAAATAGGGGGCTGGATGACATTGTGTGCAATAGAGTTTTTCTGAAAAAATCTTCCAGCCGGCTTTTTGATCAGCGGTGAGCGCTTTTTTTTCTCCTGCCAAATAGCGATCAAAAGGGGCATTCATGGAAAGCAAACTGCGTTCAAAGGCGGCAATACTTCGCGTCAAGACATAGGCGTCAAAGTCGCGATTAAAAATGCTTTGTGCAGCTGCTTGGTACTCAGGAATTTTCCTTAATTTTTGAATGAGTAATTTCATGTTGTGGCCCATCTCTACGGGTTCTTGAATTGGCACAATTGCTTGAAGTTCTAAGGAGGCAAG
>JBEDCS010000069.1:0-5357 GCA_041176605.1 Bacteroidota bacterium | reverse complement strand
GCCGTTTTTAATTTTGCTTGGTCAGTAGCAGAAATACTTGCTGTGCCATCATTGACAAGGTTGATTTGTTTGACAGCCTCAAAAAGATACGAAACCAAAATAGGTGCATTGAAGTCATCGTTCATGGCTTTATAAAACGAAGCCACAAGCGCATCCACATCAAAAGAAGAAGTGCTTGTCTGGACTTTATCTAGCGTCTTGAGCCCTTCCATTAATCTTTCATAGCCCTTCTCAGCGGCATTCAAAGCTTCTTGTGTAAAATCGAGGTTACTGCGATAATGCGCCTGCATCATAAAAAACCTCACCACATTTGCTGAATAGGATTTTTCGAAAAGTCCGGTGGAACCATCGAGAATTTGCTTTGGCAAGAAGTAGTTTCCAAAAGACTTTGACATTTTTTGGCCATTGACATTGAGCATGTTGGCATGCATCCAGTAGCGGGCAGGATTGCAGCCAAAAGAGCCACAGCTTTGAGCAATTTCATCCTCATGGTGTGGAAATTTAAGATCCATGCCTCCGCCGTGTATATCAAATTGCTTGCCCAAATATTTGGTGCTCATGGCTGTGCATTCAATATGCCAACCCGGATTTCCATTGCCCCAAGGTGAACGCCAAATTTGCATATCATTCGGGTTTGCCTTTTTCCAAAGCGCAAAATCTGCAAAAAAGCGTTTTTCGTCTTGGGCATTTAGGCTCCTGGTTTCATTTTCGAGCTCATCAACCTTTCGACCACTTAGAATACCATAATGGTAATCTTGCATATAGCGGCGCGTATCAAAATAAACGGAGCCATTGACTTCATAGGCATAGCCATTGGCCAAAATTTGCTCAATGATTTCTATTTGCTCTTGAATATGTTGGGTTGCGGTAGGCTCGATGCTAGGTGGCAATAAATTATAAATGCGTTGTAGTTCTTGGAACTTGACAGCGTATTTATAAACGATTTCTAAAGACTGCAATTGGGCTGCTTTTGCTGCCTCCCCGATGCTATCAACCTCTTGGCCAGCAGAATTTGTGATATGCCCAGCGTCTGTGATGTTGCGGACATATTTCACAGTAAAACCTAGGTGCAACAAATAACGATAAATCAAATCGAAGTTGATGAAAGTTCGCATATTGCCCATATGTGGCTCACTATATAAAGTAGGTCCACAAACATACATGCCGATATGACCCTCCACTAAAGGCTTGAACGCTTCTTTTTCACCTTTTAGGCTATTGTAAATGACGAGTTGGTCTTGCTGTGCTTTCATTTGGCATGTAATTGTTACAAATTTAGAGAAATTTGCGGCATCATTTTTGTTAAGTTTACGGCATGAATGCAATTTACAGTTTCTTTGCCTATTTGCTAATTTCAATGAGCCTTAGCGGAGACCTTCCCTATTCCAGTATTCAACGCGGAATGGAACTCAACGACGCACATTCAATCATTAGTTTAGGAAAAGACAAAATTGTACTTCAACTACCTGGCACCGAAGGTGCATTCACTTTGGCTCAGGCCGAAATGATTTTAAATAGTTTCTTTCAGAAATACCCAAAAGGCACTTTCGTTTTTAGATATAAAAACAGTAAGTCTGCAGAAGGTAACGGCACCATCATTGGGTCGTACTTAACCAAAGGAACAAGCTTTAGAAGCACATTTCAATTTCGCAGCGGAAAGTATGAAAACAAACTAGAAAGCCTGAGTATCGTAAAAGAATAATTAAGCTTGTTGTCCTCGGTTTTCTTTCAAAGTATTGAAGAATATGATTCCGTAGCCAATAGCCAACATCAAATGGAATGGAACCATTCCTAAATCGCCATAAATAGCGCGATTAACGGCTGTAAATCCGAAGGTTACCATAAAGATTCCTTCTAAAATATTGATGATTGAAAGACTCTTTTTGTCGTATTTATTGCCTTTGAATTCATCTTTCTTTGCCACATTAAATTTTGGTGTACGCACAAAAGAACTCTTGATACCTAAATAACCCTCAATGACGGCAACAGCGTTACTCAGACCTAGCGCCATGGATACTGTTAAGAATTGGACAAAACGACCTAAGAAACGAAAGAAGTCGGCAAAAAAGCTACCTTTTTTATCCCTGAAAGAATTCCAATAATAAAAGGCCAAGAATATCGTACTTGAAAAGAAATACATCCCGTATTTGATGTACACATTTAAATCAGAAAATGAATCTTTAATGTGCAGTACAGCCAAACTCAAAAGAGAAAGAATCAAGATGAAGAAGAAAACCGATGAGTTGAATAAGTGCGCTAATCCATGAATACGATCTGACAACTTTAAACCTTTGGTGGTAGCCAAGCGCTTCCACATTTTGATGAATACTTCAGCTCCACCTTTCATCCAACGGTGTTGTTGGCTTTTAAGTGCCGACATCGTAATTGGCAATTCTGCTGGTGATTCTACTTCTTCTAAATAGACAAACTGCCAACCTTTCATTTGTGCACGGTAGCTCAAATCGAGGTCTTCAGTAATGGTATCGTGTTCCCAGCCTCCTGCGGAGTCAATGGTAGCTCGGCGCCATACACCTGCAGTTCCGTTGAAGTTGATGTAGTGACCACTTGCGTTGCGTCCGCCTTGTTCAATGGCAAAGTGCCCGTTGAGGCCGAAAGCTTGAAGTTCAGTAAGTAAAGAATAGTCTTTGTTGAGGTGACCCCAACGCGTTTGAACTACGCCTACCTTATCCGAATTGAAATAAGGAATGGTACGCAATAAGAAATCTTTGCTCGGGACAAAATCGGCATCAAAAATGGCAATAAATTCTCCTTCGACTTTATCCATGGCTGCATCAAGTGCACCTGCTTTGTAACCAGTGCGATCCACGCGGTGAACATGCTGGATATTAATGCCACGTGCAGCAACTTCAGCACATTTGTTGGCAATGATGTCTTTTGTTTCATCTGTGGAGTCATCCAATACTTGGATTTGAAATTTATCGCGCGGGTAATCCATTTCGGCTACCGTTTCGATGATGCGCTCCGCCACATACATTTCATTGAACATGGGCAACTGAATCGTGACTTTAGGCGCATTAGCCAAAGCAAAAGCAGGTGTAACACGACTTTGTTGTTTCTTTTTGTTGCGGATATAAGCGATGGCTAAGCTTAATTGAATAACACTATAAAAGAAAATGAGCACCAAGCAAGCACCGTAAACACCGAGTATAATGCGCGCTGTAAGATGTGACCAATAGTGCTCCTTTACTTCTGTTTTTCCATTCACCGTCATTTGGCGGTCGCCCCAGTTGAATAACCAAGAAACTTTGAGTTGGGCAGTAAATGGCTGTGTTTTGCTAAATGTATAGTGCACCATGTGCTCTTTTGCATTGGTCTCAAATACCTTTAGCGTCGTGGCACGGTAATCTTTATCTATGAGACTCAGTTTTGACTTCCCAATAGGTACATTGCGAAACGTGAACTTTCCGTTTTCGTCGGTTTCTGAGGTGTAAACCTTACCGGTTACCAATGAAGTGAGCTGGACTTCAACTTCCTCCACTTCATCTTTAGTCTTGTAATCAACAAGAAAACCTTCGATTTTTTGAGAAACTGGACCAACATATGATTTGTTAGCGAAAGAGGTGCCCACAAAAAGGCTGAGAAGTGCGCTTAAGAGTAGTTTATTCATGTGGTAAGCAACAAGAAATTGAAAATAAAAAGCAAATATAGATTTATTCTTTCATTAAGGTCATTTCATCGACCAAGTGTTTCGCTCCAGCATAAATATCCATCACCCAAAGTACGTAGCGAATATCTACCACAATATTGCGACAACGATTCGGATCAAACAAGTAATCGCTCATGGTGCTCTCCCAACTGCGGTCAAAATTAAGACCCATGAGATAACCATTTTCATCGAGCACCGGAGAACCGGAATTGCCGCCGGTTGTATGATTTGAACCTGTAAAACAAACCCAAAGTTCGTTTCCTTGTGCATAAGGGCCGTAGTTTTTGGCGGCGTGCAATTCTAGCATGCGCGGCAACAACTCAAAATCTGGGTTGCCGGTGTTGTATTTTGTGATGATGCCATCCAAGGTCGTGTGTTCAGTGTAGCGCATGCCGTCTGTTGGTGCAGAGCCTTCGAGTTGCCCATAGGTAATGCGCAAAGTAGAGTTGGCGTCTGGCCAATGTTTGTCCAGTGAGAACATGATGTATTTACCCTCCACATAGACTTGCATCCACTTATTGACCTCCACTTGGAAATTCTTGTAGGCCGGCACCACCTCATTTCTAAATGGCGTGAAAAATTGATAAAAATGGACAAAACCAGGGTCTTTTTGCATTTTTTTGATCGATTTTGCACCAAAACCATCTAAAAACGCTTTCATACGCCCAGCATCTGTAAAGATCGATTCGGTGTAAATTGCGTTGGTGAGTTCCTCGACAGTAGTTCCTTTTAATTCTTGTTGGGAATAGCTTAAATACAATTTTGTCAAGGCCATAAAAATTTTAGCATCAACCTCAGGGTTGTAATTTTTAAAGAAGCCATCAGCACTTGCCTGTATTTTGGCAATAACACTTTCGAGTTCATTATTGGCCTGATACTTTTGATAGTTTGTGAGCAGATCTTCGAGCCCGCGCACCATTTTAAAGTACTCAGGGCCCACTGAAAAATACTCCACGCCAACAGCATAATTGTATTCGGTCTTGGTGCCTTCAGCCATCAGGCCATTGAGCGTTTGTAGAGCCACCGCAAATTTAGCCCATTCAGGCTTACTTATCGCCATCGCTTTGTATTTTGCTTCGTAGTCCTGCTTGACTTGAACGGCATCTAAATTTTGAAGGCCCTCTACTTGGCCAATCCACTTTTTCCAAGCATTTGCAATACTTGCTTGTTTGGCTGAATACTGAATGCGCGTCAGATCTGATGCTTTCATGCCGGCGTCTATTGCGGCTAGCGATTGATTGCGCATTTCGATACGAGCAGGACGCTCTTTTTCAATGATGAATTTGAGGTACTCAGAAACCACATGTTGTTCTGTTGTGCCCGGAAAACCATAGACCATTGTAAAATCGCCTTCTTTGCGGTCTTGGAATGAAATCGGCAAATAATGAAGCGGCTTATACGGTTGGTTGTCTTGTGAAAAGGCCGCTGGCTTGTTGTCTTTGCCTGCGTAAATTCTGAAAACAGAGAAGTCACCAGTATGGCGTGGCCAAACCCAGTTGTCGGTGTCACCACCAAACTTTCCGATGGAATTGGGCGGTGTGCCTACAAAACGAACGTCTGTAAATGTTTCTTTGACCATCAAATAAAAATCATTGCCATAGTTAAACGGCTTGATTTCAGCTTCAAAATGAGTCCCGGCAATGGCAGCCGCCACCAACTTCTTGATATTTGCATTAATTGTTGCTTGATC
>JBEDCS010000068.1:0-10689 GCA_041176605.1 Bacteroidota bacterium | reverse complement strand
GAATAAGCTGCGTCGTCTTTATTACCGCCATAAAAAGATGAAAATTGCAAGTTGGTCAAGGAATTATTGAGTCTGAAAATGACTGCGTCTTGGCCCACTCCTTTGGTACTTTGAAATGCATTTTGCATTGGGAAATTTGCCGACCTACTACAACTGGCCACAAGCACATTGCCTAGATGATCTAAATAAATTTCGCCTCTGAACTGATCACCGTAGTTGGTGGTTAGTGAATCGTAGGCCGCTACAGATGAATAAGGCAATCCTAAAGAGCGGTAAGAGACACCATCGTTTTGATTGCCACCAACATAGGTTGAGGCCAATAAATTTTGGCCATTGGCACTTAATTTAGAAACGAAGATATCGCTGCCTTGCGTGCCAAAATAAACACCGTTGTAAAAGAAATTGGTATTTGGGGCTCCACCGCCATGCATTGGCTGAAATGCGCCTGAACTCACTGGAAAATCTGTACTGGAAGTAGCGCCGAATAAATAAATATTGTTCATGGAATCACACACCAAGCTGTGTGCGGTTTCTGTACCCTGAATGTTGTCTCCGCCCCCTAAAAATGAAGACCAAAGCATATTGGTACCATCTGGTGAGTAGCGCGTTACAAAGACGTCTGTGACGCCATAACTACCGCTAATTGCTGTAAAGTTAGAACTGACGTCAAAACTACTTAAACTAGGAAGCGGAAAGTTATTGCCATATACTACCCCTGCAGCATAGGCCGAGCCGTCATAACCATAGGTGGCGGTCATGCCAAAGTTATCAGAAACTGCACCGTTATATGTTGCAAATACGAGCACTGGATCAATGACCAAAGGATATTTTGAATCATAGTTTCCAAGATCAAAACCAATACTTCCATCTGCATACTGCTTGTATTGACAACGTATTGTTATTTTTTCATCGCCGATCAGTTGATAGGCCAACAAGCCTTGTTCAGTGAGTTCGCCGAGTTCGGTTTGGATTTTTAAGGACTTTGACTTAACGCTAATGTTTTTGGCGCCTTCGTAGTGCCAACGAATAGAAGACGGATCTGTAGATGGCTGGACTACAAAACTATATTTATAGATACCTTTTTGAACAGAAAACTGAAGCTCAATTCCGGCATATAAATTTTGATAGCTGACTTCTTCAAAAGGTTGGACAGCACTGGCATATTTGGAGCGATCTTGACCGATATAAAATTGATAACTATGGGGTTTTGGCAAGCTTCCTACAGTTTGAACGTCGGGATTGCTTTGTTCAAAAACTTGAGCAAAAAATGCACTAGGGACTTTAGGATCTGCGTTGAATTGATGTTGATGGTGTGCGGCCTCTAACGCAGAGAAGTCAGTGAATTGATACAAAAGCCGATCTTGGCCCATCCAGATTTTATTGGGGCCGTCTTTAGACAAGTATAGCACATCTTGTGGCCATTGCCCCTTGTTTGGAACAAATTCTTGACCCTGAAACTGCGCAAAAAGTTGCAAGGGCAAGCAGCCGATTAAAATCAAGTTGATAAAAGCTCGTAGCGCTAATTTGATCATACGTGCTAAGTTAAGCATTTAGACTAATTTTGTAACTCATATTTTGCCATGTCAACAACTCCAAATCCAATTTGTCAACTCTTTCAAATCAAATACCCCATCATTCAGGGTGGCATGATCTGGTGTTCGGGTTGGGAACTCGCTGCGGCTGTTTCCAATGCCGGGGGTTTAGGCCTCATCGGAGCCGGCTCCATGTACCCAGAAATTCTTGACGAACACATACAAAAATGTAAAGCAGCCACCAGCAAACCTTTTGGCGTCAACCTTCCCTTGCTCTACCCAAATATTGAAGCGCATATTCAAACGATTATCAAGCACGAGGTTCCAATCGTTTTCACAAGCGCAGGAAATCCCAAGACCTGGACAAAAACACTCCAAGACGCCGGCATTAAGGTAGTACATGTGGTGGCGAGTGTTTTGTTTGCACAAAAAGCCGAGGCGGCAGGAGTTGATGCAATTGTGGCGGAAGGTTTTGAAGCCGGAGGGCACAACGGACGCGACGAAACCACAACGCTTTGCTTGATTCCGATGGTCAGAAAAGCTGTTCAAATTCCAGTTTTAGCAGCAGGCGGTATTGGCACAGGTGAAGCCATGCTTGCCGTCATGAATTTGGGTGCTGATGGGGTTCAAATGGGTAGCCGTTTTGTGGCGTCCAAAGAATCGAGCGCGCATCTAAACTTCAAAGAGGCCGTCTTAGCCGCAAAAGATGGCGACACCTTACTCACCTTAAAAGAATTGACACCCGTTCGCTTGCTTAAAAATCCTTTTTTTGAAAAAGTAAAACAAGCTTATACCGACGGCGCAAGTGTGTCGCAATTACAAGAATTATTAGGACGAGGACGTGCCAAAAAAGGCATGTTTGAAGGAGACCTCAGCGAAGGTGAATTAGAAATTGGACAAGTTGCGGGTTTATTTGACGAAGTACTAAGTGCCAAAGAAATCATCGAACAAATAGTCAAAGCCTATAACACTGCCTTGACCAAACAACAAACTTTATAAATGATACCCTACGAAAGTTTTACCCTATCCAATGGCTTGCGTGTCCTTTTTCACTGCGAACCATCGAGCCCAATGGCAGTTGTTAATGTCCTCTATGACGTCGGTGCCCGAGACGAAGATCGTCACCGAACGGGTTTTGCACATTTATTCGAACACCTCATGTTCGGCGGCTCCAAGCACATCCCGGACTTCGATGCGCCTTTGCAAGCAGCCGGAGGGCAGAGCAATGCTTTTACCAGCAACGACATCACTAACTATTACAACATTCTACCTGCCCAAAACATAGATACAGCACTTTGGCTAGAAAGCGACCGCATGCTGTCTTTGGCTTTTACAGACAAAAGTCTGGAGGTTCAAAGACAGGTAGTTATTGAAGAATTCAAGCAGCGTTATTTAAATCAACCATACGGCGACGCTTGGCTTTATTTGAGGCCTTTGGTTTACAAAAAGCACCCGTATCAATGGGCTACTATTGGCAAAAACATCAAGCAAATCCAAGAAGCGAGCATGGCAGATGTGAAAGGTTTTTTTAAACAACATTACCACCCTGCCAACGCAATTCTGTGTATTGTCGGTAACTTTGATTTAGCCACAATCCAACAAAAAGTAACGCATTATTTTGGCGACATTCCAGCTCAAAAGAAAGCCGTAAGACAGCTCTTTTCAGAAGCTCCTCAGCGTCAATTTAGAACCAAAACTATTGTTCGAAAAGTACCGGCAACGGCTTTTTATTACGCTTTTCGCATGGGCAAGCGCACCGATGCTGAATTTTACCAAGCTGACCTCCTCAGCGATTATTTAGGCAACGAGAAAACCAGCCCACTCTATATCGACATCAAGAAAAAGAAAAAGTTGTGTGCAGAAATTACGGCTTATATCACGGCCTCTTTTGATGAAGGCTTGTTTGTCATCAGCGGAAAACTACAACCCGGAAAATCTATTGAGCAACTAGAAGACGCCCTATGGCCTCTACTCGAAAAAACAGGACAAAAAGCAATCAGCAAAAGTTCACTCAACGAACTCAAACTCAAGCTGCGCACCTCTCGGGCTTTTCAGGATCAAGGCTTATTGAATCGGGCTATGAATTTGGCCTATTTCGAACTGCTGGGTTCGGCCAACATGATCAACGAAGAAGCGCAGCATTACAACCAAATTAACACAAAAGGATTGCAAGATTTTGCGCACAAAACTTTCCGCAAATCTAATTGCTCACGTCTCATCATTCAAAGTCAAAAAGATGCTCAATAGAAGCCAAGCACCTGCACTTCAAGCCATTGAACATATTGCTTTTGTTCAACCAACGATCATTTCGTTGACGAATGGCGCTCAACTTATTTGGCGCAATGGCATTTTCAATGAAACCAGTAAAATAGAACTGCATTTCAAGGCCGGCAGCACAATAGCGCAACCCATCATTGCCTCCTTATGTGCGGGCCTACTCATCAGTGGAACGCCCAACAAAAGTGCCAGACAAATTCAAAAGGCTTTTGATGCACTTGGCGCTTATTACGATGTCAGCATCACGCAAAATGAAGCTATTGTTAGCATTTACGCATTGAAAGACCAACTACTTGCAGCCTATACCGTTTTTCACGAAAGTCTCTTGGCTGCGAGCTTTCCTCACAAAGAACTCCAGGACCTCATCTCAGAGCGCCGTCAAAAATTCTTAGTTCAGCAAGAAAAGGTGAGCTTTTTGGCTCAACGACAATTCCAACGTAGCTTTTTTGCCGGAAGTGTTTACGCCAAACAAATTCAGCTCGAAGACTACGACAGCGTTTCCTTAGCTGACATCAAAGCTTTTCATCAAAATAATTACCTTAACGGATTACTCGAAGTTTTTGTCATTGGAGATTTATATCCATCAGAGATTCAACAACTCGAAAAGCTACTACTCACCTTCAAAGGAGCTCCAAGAGGGAATGAAAACTTTATGTGGCAAAACGAATTGGGTGCTGTTCACGTCGAGCAAGAAGGTGCCCTGCAAAGTGCCGTAAGGATTGGGCGCCCACTATTCAATAAAACCCACCCCGATTTTTGTGACTTCAGCATTCTCAATACCATCCTTGGTGACTACTTTGGCAGCCGACTCATGAGCAATATCCGCGAAGACAAGGGCTACACCTATGGCATTGGATCCTATCTTGTTGAACACCAAGACTATGGCTACTTTGTCATTGGCACAGAAGTCGGTGTGCAAACCAGAACCGCCACTTTTGAAGAAATTCAAAACGAATTTGAACGTCTCAAAAACGAACTGGTACCAGCAGAAGAGCTCGATTTAGTGAAAAACTACATGCTTGGGCAACTGCTCAAAAGTGCAGATGGCCCCTATGCGATGCTTGATCTCTTTTCCAATGTGCATCATTACGGCCTAACACTTGAATTTTACGACCACCTGATTGAGCGCATCCGACATATTACACCGCAAAGGATTCAAGAATTGGCCAAACAATATCTTATTTGGGAAGAAATGCTGATTATTTCTGCTGGATAGCAACCTTTATTATTGGCTTTCCGTTATACTAAAACTCAAGTAAATACGTTATCCAACGGATGTTTAGGCTTATTAGTATTGTCAGTTTTCTACTCCTTAGTTTTTGGAGTTGGTCCTCTCATGTCATGGGGGGCGAATTGACCTACAAACATTTAGGCAATAGCGTCTATCAATTTGAACTAGTTTTTTACCGCGATTGCAATGGCGCCGACGTCAATGCCGTATCGGAAAACCTCAGGGTTTGGAACCACCCCACACTCAGCACCATACCAGTCATTTTTGTCCAACGCACCGATCTTTCACCCACCTGTACTCCAATTAGCGGAGGCCCGGGGCCATTACTTTGTGGAACGGGTAACAACGGTGGCAACGGCATCGGAGCCATCGAGAAAGTCATTTACCGCAGTGCGCCTATTCTTTTGAGCGGCACACCTCCTGCACAAGGTTGGGCCTTTACCTATGAGAATTTTTCGAGAAGTGCTGCCCTGACCAACCTAACCAATCCTGCCAGTTATGGCATTACGCTTGCGGCAAAAATTTTCAATCTGGCCCAACCAGACAACGCCCCAACTTTCAATCAAGACCCCTTGTTTGTGAGTTGTGCAGGGCAAGCATTTGAATACAACGCAGCAGTCAGCGACGCCGATCAAGATTCATTGGTCTTTGAATTTGGTGCACCCTATGATTATTTTCCAACAGGCGCCTACAACCCGCCATTAAACCCAGCTCCTATTCCTTTTGAACCGGGCTTCAGTGCACTCAGCCCCACACCAGGCCCAAGCATCAATGCCAACAATATTGCGGCCCAACTAGACCCCACTAGCGGCAAGTTCACCTTTACCTCATTTACCATCGGAAATTATGTGGTAAAAATTGTTGTCAAGGCCTACCGCGGCAATTTGCTTATTTCACAAACAGAACGCGAAATGCAACTTGTTTTGCAAGCGTGTAGCGTCAACAATAACCCTCCTGTCGTTGCGCCTCCTTTTAACGGAGGAACAACCTATGAACTAACTGTCACGGCTGGCGACCTCGTTTCTTTTAATTTAGACATCTTAGACGCTGACTTACAAGCAAATGGTAGCCCCCAAACCATTACTTTAGAAGGAAGTTTACCCTGCAGCACGAGCCCATGTCCGAGCTTAGCTACTGCCCTACCCATAATCGGAACAGGTTCTATCCAAACGCAATTTACTTGGCAAACCACCTGTGATCACTTAATGGATAGTCAAGGTCAGGCTTTGGTTCAAAAAAGCTATCATTTCGTTTTCAAAGCAAGCGATGATGTTTGCCCAGTTCCGCAAGTGAGTTTTACCACGATCACCATCCATGTGCTCAATCCAGGCATCATTGCCGCTCCAGCAATTTCTTGCATCCAAACTGCCAATAATAACGACCTCAATATTTTCTGGCCTGCTGTCAATCCTACAAATCCTGCTACATTTTCGGCCTACCAGATTTATTCCGTTCAAAATGGCTTGTTGGGTAGCGATCCTAACATCAACACAACAAGTTTCACGGTACCAGCAATTAATGCCAGCCATGATTTCTACTTAGCAGTAGCATCGGGTTGCGCTGGTTCGTTTCTCAGTTATTCAGATACTGTTAAAAATATTTTCTTGACCATCACTAACCCTAATGATGGAACTGCAGTACTCAATTGGAACAAACCAAAAAATCCGGCCGCTGCTGCCTACAACACGCATTATTATATTTACCGCGAGTATCCGACCAACTTCTTCAATTTCTTAGATAGTGTGCCCTATAATCAAACAAGCTACACAGACACCATTGACATTTGTAATTCGTTTTTACGCTATCGTGTCAATTTAAAAACATCAACTTGTAATTTCAATTCGAACAGACCTGGTGATAACCTCACAGATATGATGACGCCATTTATTCCGGTCATCCATAGCGTTGGTTTTGACACTTCCTCACAACAAATGCAGATCCAATGGAATACGAATCCTGCACCAGACACCTACGGTTATGTGATTTACACCTATGACAACAATGGTTTTTTAATTGAGTTAGATACTTTATTTGGACAAAACAACACCACTTATTTATACAATGTAGGAGCTGCAGGGCCTTTTACATATACCGTAGCGGCCTTTGATTCATGTTTTACAGCAACGACACCACCCACCTATCAAACCTCGGCAAAAGCCAATTTACACACTTCAATTTTGGCAAACTATCAAATCGATATGTGCCCGCAAACAGCAGCACTGAGTTGGAGCAGCTATGTAGGCGCGTCTGTTACGAATTATGAAGTCTGGATGAAACACAACAATGTCTGGACTTTACTGAATACCACTACTGATACATTTACAACTGTACAATTGGTCAAAAACGAAAGCTATTGTCTTTACATCAAAGCAAATTTGCAAACAGGCTTCGGCGCTTTTTCTAATCCGCTGTGCTTTACGATGCCTCAACCTACCGCACCGAGTTTTCATTATTTCAGAGTTGCAAGTGTACAACAAAAAGACATCGAACTCAGGGCTTGGGTTGACCAAAGTGTTGGGGTCACTGAAATTGTTTTCGAAAGAAAAGATACCAACGGAATTTTTGAAGTCTTGGGTAGCGCCACAGTCAATAACAACCTCGCCGTGTTTCTTGATGACGACGTCGATACCGACTGGGGCCCGTGGACTTATCGCTGCAACTACCTTGATAGTTGCGGCAATCCGGGCGCTTATGCCAATGAAAATACCACCATCTTTGTCAGCGGCAGTGCCGACCAATACAACATGATCAATAGTTTGACTTGGACACCTTACACCCAATTTGACGGCAATATTCAAAATTACCAGGCCTACAGAAATGCTTATGGGAATTGGGAAAGTATCCCATTTCAAATTTTACCTGACGGCAATTATCAGCTGCAAGATGATGTGTCGCAACTCAGAAATAACGGTGCAGTTTGCTACAAGATCATGGCACTTGAAAACCTCAATCAATATGGTCTAACTGACAGTAGCTTCTCTAACGAACTTTGCCTGACCTACGAGCCGCTCATGTTTGTACCCAATGCCTTCACACCAGATGGCCTCAACCCTATATTCTTGCCTGTGGTTCAAAATGTAGATCCTGAAAAATATACATTTACTATTATCGATCGTTGGGGGCAAATCGTCTTTGAAACCAATGACCCCGCAAAGGGCTGGGATGGCATCATCGAAAAATCTGGCTTACCTGCCACCAACGATGTATTCCAATACCGCATAGAATTGATCATCAATAAAACGGATGCCATTGTCAAGCAAGGCTACGTAACACTCATCCGATGACCCCAAAGCGAATTTTAATCATTCAGACAGCTTTTTTAGGCGATGTTATTTTAGCAACTCCTATCTGGGAAAACATTCATCAAACTTTTCCAGATGCCCAGCTCGATGTGGTTGTTAAAAAAGGGAATGAATCTTTGCTTCAAGAGCACCCTTTTCTGGGTAAAGTTTATGTCTTTGACAAAAGCCAGAAAATTAAAAATTTGTGGTCACTTGGTAAGCAACTGCGCAAGCAACGCTACGACCTTGTGCTTAACCTACAGCGCTTTGCGAGCTCAGGAATTCTAACCCTTTTAGCAAATGGTAAAGAAAGTCGTGGTTTTGAAAAGAATCCGTTATCTAATTTCTTTTCCAAGCGCTTCAAACACGATATGAAAGCCGGTTGGCACGAAGTGGATCGCAACCTGCAACTGATTGCTGACCTTGTTCCAAATGCCACGCGCAGGCCACAATTATATCCGAGTAAAAATGATTTTCTTAGTATAGAACGCTACCAAAATCAAGTATATTATTGTCTTGCCCCTACTAGCGTTTGGTTTACCAAACAGGCTCCAAAAGAAATCTGGCTGAAGTTGATGGAGCAACTTTCTGCAGAAGGCGCAGCTCTATATCTGCTTGGTGCTCCTTCTGACCAAGCCTATCTGACTGAAATCATTGAAGAAAGTAAAAATAAACAGCTTGTAAATCTTGCTGGCCAACTTAGTTTGTTGCAGTCAGCAGCGCTGATGTCGGGTGCCAAACGCAATTATGTCAATGATTCTGGTCCTTTACACCTCGCATCAGCAACCAACGCTCCGGTAAGTGCTTTCTTTTGTTCTACAGTTCCTGAATTTGGCTTTGGCCCACTATCAGATCAATCTGAAATTATTGAGGTAGCAAAGCTCGATTGCAGACCTTGCGGCATGCATGGACACAAAAGCTGCCCCAAAGGGCATTTTAAGTGCGGTAAAGAGCTCAGCACGATATAAGCGCGTCTACCTACTTCAGTTCAACCTGCATTCCTCGAATCGCTGGCGCAATTTTTCCATGCTGAAAAGCGACTTGACCATTAACTAAGGTGAGCTCAATGGAACTATTGAAGGTGTGGCCTTCGAAAACAGACCATGCGCATTTAGAAAACAGACTTTCTTGAGTAACCAGCTGAGGCTTATCGAGGTCGACAATGACTAAATCGGCATAATTTCCTACTTCAATAAAACCGCGGTCTTTGATTCCGTAAAAAAGAGCCGGATTCTCAGCTGTCTTTTCGACAATTTTCTCAAGACTCAGAAAGCCCGCATCGGCCAAGGAAAGCAGCATTTGAAGTAAATGTTGCACCATTGGACCTCCTGACTTTGAGCCCATATACGGTTGTTTTTTCTCGGCTAAAGTATGCGGAGAATGATCTGTGGTAATGAAATCGATGTAGTCTTCGTTGAGTGCTTTGATCAAGCCTAAGAGATCCGCTTTCGTTTTTATGGATGGGTTGTATTTTATCAGAGCCCCATATTTTTGATAATCCTCCTGAGAAAAATAAAGGTGTGGTATACTTACTTCGCAGGTCTGCCTTTTTTCTTGAAGCGGTAGCTTATTGTCGAATAACAGCGCTTCTTTATAGGTTGTAAGGTGAAGAATGTGTAACCGAGCATTATTTTTCTTAGCTAAATCTAAACAACGTGTTGTTGCTTTTAAACAGCTTTCTTCAGAGCGTATGAGTGCATGTGACTCAATAGGAATATCAGCACCATATTTAGAAATAAACGCCTGTTCATTTGACTCTATGATCTGTGAATCTTCACTGTGTATAGCCACAATTCGATCTGTTTGCTTCCAGATTTGTTCAAATGCCTCCGGATGATCGGCTAGCAATTGGTTTGCACCAGAAAAATATAGACCGTCGTCTGTGAGGGCAACAAATTTTTTGTCCTCTAGATTGTAGTCTTTGAGTAAATCGAGGTTGCTGGCAGAAACACCAAGAAAGACACCATAATTGCAGTAAGCATTTGCTTTGGCGATGTCTAATTTCTCTTGTACCAATTCTGGGCTGAGTGTAGCCGGATCGGTATTGGGCATGTCAAAAACGGTGGTCACGCCGCCTGCAACAGCCGCGGCGCTTTCCGTTGCCCAAGTAGCCTTATGGGTGAGTCCTGGCTCTCTGAAATGTACGTGTGTATCAATGAGGCCAGGAAACAAGTATTTCCCTTTCGCTTCGATGCAAGTTTCATCGGGCTTAGGTTCTAAATGACTCGAAATTTCGACAAAGCGACCGCCAAAAATGCGTACATCTTTGGTTTCAATACCCGCAGAGGTCACGACATTTGCTTGTCGGATTAAATAGGCACCCTTTTTCATTTGATTTGATTTGAACTAACGCTCTTGAGCATAAATA
>JBEDCS010000067.1:0-49598 GCA_041176605.1 Bacteroidota bacterium | reverse complement strand
GATCAAGAAACTGCCAAATACAAAGCCTGGCTGCTGCCATTTCTTTAGTTTCCAATACAAATACAATAAGAGCCAAAATGAAATAAAATAGCAGATGGCCTCATAGAGTTGCGCCGGGTGTCTGGGTGTTGGGTCGTAAAAACCAGTTGCTTCATTGAAGTAATATTGGAATTTGAAGGCCCAAGGCACATTTGTTTCATAGCCGACCATTTCGTGATTGACTAAATTTCCGAGTCGAATAAAAGTGCCAGCAATAGCAATAGGCGCTGCGATGCGGTCTAAAATCCAGATATAAGACATTTTGGAAACTTTCTTGGAAAAAACAAATAAAGCAATCAGGATTGCTATTGCAGCTCCGTGGCTGGCCAAGCCGCCTTCCCAAACCTTGATGATGTCACCTGGATGCGAGAAATAGCCGCGTTCGAATTTTCCGTTCACGATCCCATCCCAGTAAGGCCCGTAAAAAAATACGTGCCCGAGGCGTGCGCCAATAATGGTTGCCAAGACCATATATGTGACCAAGCTGTCAAGTATTTTGTCCGCAACTTGCTCTGCTTTGAACATTTTGCGAATGACAAAGTAACCCATGACTATTCCGGAAACAAAAAGTAAGCCGTAAAGATTGGGTGTTCTCCAACCTTCAATGAGTTGTGAGTCGATGGTCCAGTTGATAAAAAGTGTCATGGTGCTTGTTTATTTAAGGCTTGATTGACAAGAGCTTCAGGTTTTTCTTTGTGTGCTTGAAAGGGTAGTGCGGCAGAGCGACCTTTCTTAAAGATCAGATTGCTTTTATTGATTCCTTTACGTAATTCTTTTTGTGCCTCTAATGGTAAATGAATAATATCTTGACAATTACTGCTGCAACAGTTTTCCATTTTGGCTTTACAGCTGTCACATTGAATAAACAATAAATGACAGGCTTCGTTGGCACAATTGGTATGCGTGTCAGCAGGAGCACCGCATTGATGGCACACCGCAATGATGTCTGGTGTGATGCGCTCGCCACGGCGTTCATCAAAGACAAAGTTTTTCCCGATAAATTTATTTTCGAGGCCTTTTTCTTTGCAGTCGTTGGCGTATTTAATGATGCCACCTTCGAGTTGGTGTACATTTTTAAAACCCTTGTGCTTGAACCATGCAGATGCTTTTTCACAGCGTACTCCGCCGGTGCAGTACATCACGATATTTTTATCTTCGTTGCCCTTCAAGACGGTTTGCTCAATATACGGTAATGATTCTCTAAAGGTGTCAACATCAGGAAGTACCGCGCCTTTGAAATGTCCAACTTCCCATTCGTAATGATTGCGAAAATCAATCAATAAGGTGTTGGGGTCATTGGTCAGTTGATTAAAAGCCTCGGCATCCAAATGAACGCCCTTATTGGTCACGTCAAAAGATTCGTCAGTGAGCCCATCGGCTAAAATTTTATGGCGCACCTTGATTTTCAATTTTAAAAATGGAAATTCAGCTTCGGCATCATCGACCGCAAAATTGAGTCGGATTCCATTTAAAAAATCGATTTGATAGAGTTCTTCTCGGAACTGGCCAAGACGCTCTTTTGGCACGGCTATTTGGGCATTGATGCCCTCTTTGGCAACATACGTGCGGCCAACGATGTCAAGTTTTGTCCAATTGAGATAAAGCTCATTTCTGAACGCTTGCGGATCCGCAATGTGCGCGTACTGATAAAAAGAGATTGTAATGTATTGATGGCCAATTTCTTGTAGATGTTTCTCTAATGTGGGCCTATCAAGCGTATTCCAAAGTTGCATATTTTGGTAATTGACGAATTGATATTATACCGCTACGTTGTGTTCGCGCAGGGCGTCGTTAAGTGAAGTTTTTAAGTCTGTGGATGCTTTTCGTTTTCCGATAATTAAGGCGCAAGGTACTTGGTAAGCGCCGGCAGCAAAAGTTTTGGTGTATGAGCCCGGGATGACAACAGATCTTTCGGGTACATATCCATGATGTTCGATTGGCTCAGGACCGCTCACATCGATGATTTTGGTGGATTTCGTTAATACAACATTGGCACCCAATACTGCTTCTTTGCCCACACGAACGCCTTCAACAACAATACAACGCGAGCCTATAAAAGCGCCGTCTTCAATGATTACGGGTGCCGCTTGGAGTGGCTCGAGTACGCCGCCAATGCCCACACCACCACTCAGGTGAACGTCTTTGCCAATTTGTGCACAGCTTCCAACTGTTGCCCAGGTGTCAACCATGGTATTGCTGTCTACATAGGCGCCAATATTGACATAAGAAGGCATCATGATGACACCAGGCGCAACAAAAGCACCGTAACGCGCAATCGCATGCGGAACTACCCGAACGCCAAGTTCTTTGTAATTGCGCTTGAGCGCCATTTTGTCGTGAAACTCAAATGGCCCGACCTCAATGGTTTCCATTTTGCGTATTGGGAAATACATAACAACGGCTTTTTTGACCCACTCATTGACTTGCCAGCTACCATCTTCAAGAGGTTCTGCAACGCGCAATAGGCCGCGGTCTAGGTCTTCAATTACTTTTTCAATAGCAGCAATAGTTGTGCTTTCGTTTAGCAAAGCGCGGTTATCCCACGCTGCTTCAATTTGTTGTCTCATGCGAAACTTGTTGTTTAGGAATCAAAATTAGGAGAATGAGGCCTAGCATAAAAAATACAACCAAGGCCAAAATGGAAGTGCGAATATCGAGCATACCTTCGATGATCCCGAAGGTAAGTGTGCCTACAGCCAAACCAATTTTTTCAGCGAGGTCGTAGAAACTAAAGTAAGAAGTGAGGTCTTTGGTTTCGGGCAATAATTTTGAGTAGGTGGAGCGCGATAACGACTGAATGCCTCCCATGACCATTCCTACAAAGGCCGCTGCAATGTAAAATTGCCATGGATACCAAACGAATTGATAAACATAGATGCATAGTAAAATCCAGATGACAATTGAAATTCCGATTGCTTTGAAGTTGCCTATTTTTTTGGAAACAAAAGACATGAGATAAGCGCCTGCGATGCCAATGAATTGAATGATTAAAATTGAAAGAATGAGGTCTTGTTGTTTGATGCCAATGACTTCTTTATTGGCAAAAGCTACGGCCATTACCATAATGGTTTGAACGGCCATGTTGAACATAAAGTAGGAGCCGAGGTAGCCTTTGAGCGTTTTATTCAAGCGTATTTGTTTCCATACTTTAAAAACTTCTTTGTACCCCGAGGAAATTAGATTTTTTTGATCCGTTTTGTTGGCTTTCGTTTTCGGGAGGCGTGAAAAAGAAAAAGTGGCGAAGGAGATCCACCATAAACTCACCAATGGAAAGGCCCACTTGATAGGGATCACTTTTGTAAAAACAGTCAATATTAAAATGATAATTAAAAGGGTAGAACTACCGAGGTAACCCATTGAGTAGCCTCTGGCCGAAACTTTGTCGTGGTCGGCTGGGGCTGCGATATCTGGCAAATAGGCATTGTAGTAGACTAAACTCGCCCAAAACCCTATTGAACCAAAGAAAAGTGGTAAAATACTCCAGTTAATTACAAATGGAGTAAGGCCTTCGGTACCATTTGGTGGCGCATTGAAAAAATAGAGCAGCCCGCTAGCTGTAGCACCCAAATAGCAAAAGAATTGCATAAAGAGCTTGCGTTTTCCGCCGGCATCGGCAATACCAGACAATAGCGGTGAAATAAGGGCTACAATAATATAAGACAAGCAGATGACGTAGGCGTAGAATTCAGTGTTGTGAAATTCTCGACCAAAGAACGAGACGGTGTCGTAGATGGTCTTGCCTGCGTTGTCTTTTACACTGGTTTGCGTCTCGAATAAAATCGGAAAGATTGCCGAGCTGATGATCAATGGATAGACAGAGTTGGCCCAGTCGTAAAATACCCAACCTGTAATGATGCGTTTATTCCCTTTTTCCAACATAATTCAAAATTAGGGAAATATCCTTATGATGTGATTTCAAGTTGATATTTCAATAAGAGTCCGCTGAGTTGATGACTAGCAACTTTCATTCCTTTCACTTGGTTTAGTTCAGGAGATAGCACCAGATTTTGGCTTCCTGAAAAATCTGCTTTTCGAAGGTCTGCATTTTCAAAGATGGCACCACTCAATATGCAGTCTGTGAATTTCACGCCTTGTGCTTTGATTTCGGTAAAATCAACCTCAGTAAGGTCGCAATGCCCAAAGCTGCATTGTTGCAAGTTAATTTGATAAAAGGTGGCGTGCCTGAGTAAACAACTTTTAAAGTGGCATTCAAAACCGAACGGATTGGCGGCCTCAAATAGTATACCTTGAAGTTTACAGTTTTGAAAATCAACCGCTTGAAAAGAGCAACCTGTAACGGATAGATTGGATAAATCGCAATCTTGGAATCGGCATTCGATAAATTTGGCACCTTTTATAAGGCTCCCCTTGAAATCAAGACCTGTAAAATCACAATTTTCATAGGTTCCGACTTCCCAATCATCAATTTTGTTGATATGTCGATCAAAGAAATTGGGCATCAGTGACTTTCGTTGAGGTAATCTTGGAGGTAAAGAAAAGGATCATTCAATTGACCCTCAAAAGTTGTTTGGGTTCCTCGATAAATAATTTGGTCAGGATCAGCTTTGAGTAGGGCAGGGAAGACATTGCTGAGCAATTGTTTTCCAAAATCGATGGAGGCATCTTTGGGTAACTCGCACGGAAGGTTATCGACGGCCATGACGGCAATTGCACCATGCTGATCAAACGGAACTTCTGTGCCTGTTTGTGGATCATAGCCATAAAAGGAGTCACCAATTTTGCTCGGGCGAATGGTGCTGGCAACAGGGCCCGCGATGTCGCAAGAGATATCTGCCACAAGCTTGATGCGATTTTTCGCTGACTGCAACATTTCTTGCGTCAGGATGAGCGGCGATTTTGATGACCAAAAATGACACGGGATATAAACGTCGCTATTTTCAGCATAGGCGGCAAACGCACTTTCGTACCTTTCTGGATTGGCGTAAAACTCAGATTTATCGAACCCAGCATCTGCTGCTCTTTTGTAGTAGTCAGCGGTGTCTAAATGGGTGAAAACCGGGTAGTCAAAGGTTTGTTGAAGGTAAGCTTCAGGGCTTACTTCTTTGATTGGAAGCAGTTCAACGATTTCTCGGGCGCCATGCCCAACCTTGCCAAAGCCTGTTAATACGCAGCGGAAGTTATTTGGTAACTGTACTTTTTGAAGTTCTTGCTCCACTTCTTTGCGGTCATTGCACAAATGAGCGGCTTTCAAAGTGTAAGTTTTTTGTTGCAAGCCAAGTGTTAAAAAAGCATTGTAAGCACCGACTATGCCTGCATATCGACCAAAACCTATTATGCGTTTGTTTTGTGCATCCTTGAGCACTTCGTAGTCAACTAGCCTGATCTTTTTATTCAGAATTTCTTGTAGTAAGGCTCTGTTATAAGGTTGTTTTTTAATAGTGTGTGAAAAAAACAAATAGGTTTTATTGGCGAGTAATTGTTCTTTTGGAACTTCTTTGACGCCAAGTAAGATATCGCAATGACTCAAGTCTTCTTGTACGGTGAGCCCCTGTTCGCGATAGGCAGTATCTGAAAAACAGCGAATTGGGCTATTTTGAATAGTGACTACAACATTTGGATAGCTATCTTGGAGAATTTTGCATTGTTCAGGGCTCAGCGGAACCCTGAAGTCTGGAGGAGTTTTTCCTTCACGTATGATGCCGATGTTGATGATGGACATTTTGAAATTTTAGGAGAGGTAATGATCAATGAATTCTCGCACACATGCATCTCCACCTTTTTTGGATAAAATGATGTCTGAAATGCTTTTGACTGCAGGTACTGCAGAGGCAGGGCAAACTGCTAAACCTACTGCTTCCATTACTTTGAGGTCATTGCGGTCATCTCCAATAAAGGCAATTTCGTTCATTTTTAAACCGAGTTCCGAACACCAGCTTTCTAGTACACTTAGTTTTGAATCTTGACCTACATAAACATGTGAAATACCAAGGAGTTTGGCGCGGTCTTGCACCATGTGTTCAGTAAAACCGGAAGAAATAATGCCCAATTGCATTTTGCCAGATTTGCTCAGGTCAATTAAGGCAAGGCCGTCATGTGTGTGGTAGCGCTTCATTTGATCGCCTTTTTCGCTGACATACATGCCGCCGTCAGTGAGCACGCCATCGACATCGAGTATGAGCATGCGAATGTCTTTGATTTTAGCATCGAGAACAGATCGTTGAAATAGGGGTTTGAAAAGGAGTGCTTGAAGATCAAGCTCGTATTCTTCGCAAACCGCTTCTAGGTCATAGAGCGATAATTCTTGAACGTGGTCGACGTCAAGATCGGCTAAAAAATCGTCAAATTGGATGCCATGCTTTTGGCAAAGACCTTTAATATTTAATTCAAGTAACATATTTAAACAATTTGATATCCAACACTTTGCGCGACTTTTTGGAGGTCATCACGCAAGGTTTTGAATTCGTTGTAGTTGAGTTGTTGTGAAGCATCTGACTTCGCAACTTTTGGATTCGGGTGTGCTTCAATTAGTAAGCCATCAATGCCCATAGCGACACATGCACGTGCCAAAGGATTGACACCATAAGCATATCCCATCGCGTGAGAGGGGTCTAAGACAATTGGTAAGTTACTGTGCTCTTGTAACCACGCAACGCCGCAAAGATCGAGCGTAAAGCGTGTGCCGGTTTCGAAGGTGCGGATACCGCGTTCACAGAGCACCACATTTTCGTTTCCGCCCGAGAGTACAAACTCTGCGGCCTGCACAAACTCTTGAAGGGTAGTGCCGAATCCTCGTTTGATCAAGACTGGTTTTTTAATTTTTGAACAAGCCCTCAGGATTCCTTGGTCATACATTGCTTTGGCACCAACTTGAATGATATCTGTGTGTTCAATGATTTCTTGAATGTGTGTGGCATCGCGCGCTTCAGTGATGACACTCAGGCCATATTCTTGGCGCATTTGAGCCAAAAGTTCAAGTCCTTCAAGTCCTAAACCTTGAAAAGAGTAGGGGCTAGTTCTTGGTTTGTAACAACCTCCGCGGAGTGTGGTGAGGCCCATTGAGGTGAGTAATTCTGCTGCACTACGAATCTGTTCTTCGGATTCAACTGAGCAGGGGCCGCCAATCAGGATGGTATTGTTGGTTTGCCCTCCTATGCTCACTTTCCCGAAAGAAACTTCGCGTTTTTCGGCCTGGAATTTTTTAGATGCCAATTGAATGTCATTGCTAAAAACCCAATGCTGTGCCGTATGCGCTTCAAGAAATGCTGGGATTTCTTTGAGGCCGCTTCCTGTGATGAGGTAAGTCTTGCCTAAGTAGTCAATTTGAAAGGCTTGTGCTTTCGCAGCTAAATCTGCGGCCAAATTGGCCGAACTTTGTTTGATTTCAATGATCATATTTCTGCTTTGATCAGGTTGGAGAATTGAACAATTCCTTTGAGTTTATTTTCGGCATTAATAACCGGCAAATAAAGGACTGCAAAGGGGCTATTTTTAATAAGTTGCAAGAGTTCAAGCACGGTGGCGTTTTCGTCGATGCAAATAGGATTGTGATTGATCAAGTCTGAGGCCTTTATTTCATTTAAATTCAAGGCGTTTTTGAGTTGATTTAAAAAGGCTTTGCGAATGTCGGCGCTTGAAACCATGCCAATCAGCTTATTTGTCGCATCAATAGCCATGGCAACACCCATTTGACCATCTTCAACGGTTTGCAGCACACTTTGCAGCTCGAGTTGCGCTATATTAAACGTTGGTGTTTCGTGCAGTGGCGTCATGAAGTCGGCCACTTTAAAGGAGGAGCCAATACTACGTTGGGTGAGGTTCATGAGGGCATTTCCAACACTTGCTTCTTTAAAAAGATAAGAACCCGAAACAGCGGTACTGACACCCATTTGTCTCAGAATAAACGATACTTCCGGATTCACGCCTCCGTCCACATGAATAGATTTATTGGGATAGCGTTTTCTAAAAGTTCTTATTTTCTCAAAATTCAAGCGGTCAAAAACACCTCCTGATTGCCCAGGAATAGTCGCCATGATCAAAATAAAATCAAAATCAGGGTATGCGTCAAAGATATCAATGGCGCTTGGGGTTATGACTGAGATGCCTTTTTTACCTGAAATTTCTTTTGGAATTTGTAGTGGTTTTTGCAGAGGTTCTGCTTGAAAGGTGAGGTAATCTACCGGATGCTCGATTAAGTAGGGGTAGAACTTTTCAGGGTCTGCAGTAATGATATGAAGATCTAGTGGAAGGTCACAAAGAGTTCTGATTTTTTGAATATCCTCAAAAACAGAAACATCGTCGTTGCAATCAATATGAAGTAGATCTACTTGGTGTGCATAGAGATCAGCAATTACGGCTTCTAAAGGGCGAGATGCGTCTGAGTAAATGGAAGCTGAAATCTTCATGAGACTGAAAAAAAGATGGGGTAAGCTACTTTTATCGCACCGCTACAACCTCATACCTTTGCTACATTCCTGTCCTGGAGGATTAAGAGGGAGCTGGTCGTAAAAGACTTACCCCATGCAAAAATAAAGAATTCTTATGATACTACGCAACAATTGCTCTATTCAACAATGAAATCATTGCCAAACTCACAATAAATAATTGAGTTGCAGTCTCTTCAGAAAGTGCTGAACCGTCTTCGTCTTCTTCTGAAACTTCCATCGCCATGAATTGGGCTAATTGAGGTTGATCACAGAAAGATTCAATGATTTCTTCGTCCTCTGTTTCAAAGTATTGGTCAAGCATATCAAAATAAGGCTCTTCCAATTCGTCGATGTCAGCTTCTGTGATCGCGCGAAGTTCGATTCCTTCTTGTTTGAATGCTTCTAAAATGAGGCAAAAATAGTAAATCAGTAAACCTTCTAGATCGTCATTTTTATACTCTTCGGGTGCCGTCATGACATAGCCCAAGAGTGCTTCTTGTGCCGAAGCATATAATTCAGTAATGTTTTCGAGCTGGTCGTCTGTGAGGTTGTCTACAACCCCAATGGCTTTTTCAATCGCCTGTAAAGAAACTTGTTTCATGCAAATATTTTGTCAAAGGTAGTCTATTTCAATTGAATCGTCATTTGTAACTTACGCTACACTTCAAAAAGTAATGGAATGATAATTTTGTATTCGAAATGAAAAGTAAATTTAAACCCAAAAAATAAAAGAGATGTCAAAAACAATCATTGATGTGCGCACACGCGCTGAATTTGCCGGAGGCCATGTAGCTGGTTCTATTAATCTTCCACTTCAAGAAATTACCGAACACATCGAAGAAATCAAAGCGATGGCACAGCCCATCATTTTTTGTTGTGCTTCAGGAAACCGTTCAGGACAAGCTACACAATATTTCCAATCATTAGGTGTAGATTGTGAAAATGGAGGTTCTTGGCTCGATGTCAACTATGCAATGACTCAAAACTAAATTCGATGTCTATTTTAAAGAAAATTTTCGGTGGAACTAGTGTAGATTTTAAAGCACTAGTTAAGGAAGGAGCCATGATCATTGATGTGCGCACTCCTTCAGAATTCAAAGGTGGTCATATTAAGGGCGCTGTCAATATTCCGTTGCAATCATTGCAAGCGAGCTATGCTAAAATCCCGAAAAACAAAACTATCATCACTTGTTGTGCATCCGGTATGCGCAGTGGATCGGCCAAAAGCTTGCTAAAAGCTGCAGGTTATACCGTTCACAACGGTGGAGGTTGGACGAGTCTCAACGCCAAATTATAAACTTCTATTGATTGTGTTCCATAATATATTTGAGCACTTTTTCCATTAAATGTGCACGGTCTTTGCCGCTCACGTTGTGTGGATGCATCGGGTACACAAAGTAGTCTACTTGAACGCTATTTTCGATAAATGATTTCAGTAAGGCTTCGTTGTGTTGCATCACAACGACATCATCAACGGTTCCATGAATCAATAGTAAGTTGCCTTTGAGGTTTTTGGTGTAGTTGGTGAGGGCATTGTTTTTATAACCTTCAGGGTTTTGCTCAGGGCGGTCCATGTAGCGCTCTCCGTACATGATTTCATAGAATTTCCAATCGGTCACTGGCCCGCCTGCAACGCCCACATTGAACACACCTGCTTGGCGCAACATTAATGAGGTCGTCATAAAACCACCAAAAGACCAGCCATGCACCGCCAAACGCTCTGCATCTACATAAGCCAATGATTTGAGATAATTGACACCTGTAAGTTGATCTTCCATTTCGATAGTGCCTAACTGTCGATGAATTTGGCTTTCGAATTCAAAACCGCGTTCGGCTGACCCTCTGTTATCGAGTGTGAAAACAATATATCCTTGATTGGCAAGCCAATGCATCCAAAGATTGGCGCCAGCCAACCAACTGTTGGTCACCATTTGTGCATGTGGCCCTCCGTAAACATAGACCAAAACCGGGTATTTTTTGGTCGGATCGAAATTACTTGGTCTGATCATGCGATAGTATAGCGCAGATCCGTCATTTGCTTTTAAAGTGCCTATTTCTGTGGTGCCAATTTCGTAATCCATGAGTGCGTCAACCGCATTGTGTAATGGCTTGGCTGTTTTCCCATTAAGAGTCATGATTTGTTCTTTGTTGGCAACTTCAAGACTGCTGTAGGCATCAAAATAATAGGCGCCTTTTGGTGCTAAGGCAAAGCGGTGAGTGCCTTCTTGTGCAGTGAGCAAACGGTTGTTGCCTTGGAGATCACATTCATAAACCAATGTATTACATGGGTTTGGCCCTGTAGCGGCGTAATAAATTTTGGTACCGTCTTCACTTGCTGCTAAGATATCTTTGGCTACAAATTTATTTGCCGTTAAGGTCTTAGGATTTCCTCCTTTGATGTCGCAATAATAAAGATTGTTGAAACCATTTTTCTCTGAAATCCAAATAAAGTTATCGCTTGTTTTAGACGGGAAAAACGCAGGGTGCTCTGGTTCAACCCATTTGTCGTTGGCCTCTTCCCAAAGCGTTCTGATAAAGGTGCCTTTGACATCATATAAATGGAGCCACATATGGTTTTGGTCTCTATTGACTTCGGCAACAAGCAGGTATTTTTCACTCGGTGTAAATGCGACATTCGTTAAATACGAATCGCTGCCAGAGCGAGGGCTAATGAATACTGTTTTCTTGGTTTTGAAGTTGTAGATACCCACACGAGGTTTTTCAGAAGCCTGGCCAGCCATAGGATATTTAATAAACTTAACTGCGCCTGGTGTTTGGTTGATGTCAAGCAACGGGTAGTCGTGCACTGCACTTTCATCCTTTTGATAGAAGGCAAGTAAAGCACCAGAATTAGACCAAAATATTCCTTCAGAAATGCCAAACTCACTGCGGGCATAGGTTTGACCTGAAACGATGTTCTTATCGGAGTTTTTAGTGATTGGACGGTAGACTTTGTCAGACTCTTGAACATAAAGATTGTTTTCAAGCGTGAAAGCAATTTTTTTACTTGCCGCATGAAAATGTGCATTCTCTGCACCTTCTGGTAATGTGTTAACACTGCCTGTTTTCGAAACTACATTATAAATCGCAAAGACACTACCTCCGTCAGAAACTTCTAAAACATCTTTACTAACCCATGAGCTAAATCCGAGATGCGCAAATGAAGTACCTAACTTTTGATTGATTTCGTTGATGTTGGTTAGCTCAGTTGATTTCTCTGAACTTACGGCACTGAGTTGTAAACTCTTCCAATCTGGGCTGCAAATAGTGTACTGATCTGATTCGGGTACCCATTGAAAATTATTGAGGCGGGTAGGTGAGAGCGCGCGTTGTTTGAGCACAGACTCTTTGAGATCGAAGGTCTTTTTTTGAGCAAAGCTTAGCGATACTGCGACTAAGCATAATAAGAGGAAAGATACTTTTCTCATGAACGTTGAATAAATTGATTAAAAAATTGTTCGAGTGGTCTACCAACTTCGTAGCATTGCAAAAGTAGTTGATCGAGCTTCGGATTTAAAATGGTTTGGGCTTCAAATGTAGTGTAAAAGTAGAACTGTTTATTGTAGAGTAAAGGTTCAATTGCTGCTGAGCCCTGCAAATCTTTATCGATTTTTTTGTTCTTTTCACCATGGATATAGCCATAGAGCTTGGTGAAATCTGTTGAAGTATAGAGCTGCTTAAATTCATCTAGGTTGTCGGCAATACCTTCGCGGAGTGCAGCCAGCTCTTCTTTGGCAATTTCATAAACGCCACCATAGGCGCGTAAATGTTCCGGCCCCAATTCAAAATAGATACCATGAATAGAGCTGCTTTTCTTTCCTTGAGGTGAAATGACAGCCGAACACATCGTTTTGTAAGGTGTTTTGTCCTTTGAAAAACGGATGTCTCGGTTGATGCGAAAGATGCAGTCAGAAGCTTTTAAATCCTTGAAAACTGGTTCTTTTTTGGCAAGCTCATCAATTAAATGTTGGGTAAAAGCCTTGAATGGCTCTTTCACGCTATTTTCATAGCGTTTGCGGTTGAGATCAAACCAGTCTTTATGGTTGTTGGCCGCCAATTCTTGGAAAAACAATAAATAATCTTCGGTAAAAAATGACATGAGGTAAAGGTACACATTTCCTATATTTTTATTTCATGCACTACTAACAACGGATATGTGAAAATTTACAAACGAATTTAGTAACACGGATTACGCAGGTCTTCGGAGTTTTGTAAGATGGAGCAACATATTGGTGCGCAGATTCGTGGGGTAATTGAAAGAAGAGGAATGACAGTTACTGAATTTGCAAGTCGAATCAATAAGTCCCGAGAAAATGCCTACTCTATTTTCAATAGAAAAACTATTGATACAAACTTGCTACAACTCATCTCCGATGTTTTAGAATTTGATTTTTTCAGGCAACTGAGCCCTACCTACATGGCTTTAGAAGCAGAGATTGAAAAGGTCAAAGCAGAAAATTTGATGCTCAAGGATTACAACGCCTTATTGAAGCAACAACAATCGAAGTAGGAATCTTTGCGGTTTCCTTGCATTTCAATAGATTCTGTGTATCTTTGCACCCCAATTATAGTATAAATTAAAGTTTAACCTTATGAATTCTTACGAAACTGTTTTCATTTTAACTCCCGTTTTGTCTGATGAGCAGGCAAAGGAAGCAGTGCAGAAATTCGAAGGCGAGATTACCGCAAAAGGCGGAAAAATCAAGCATTCGGAGAGCTGGGGTTTGCGCAAAATGGCGTACCCAATCCAGAAAAAATCAACTGGTTTTTATTACCTAGTTGAATTTCAAGCTGAAGGCAACGTTGTTGCAGATTATGAATTGATGATGAAGCGTGACGAGCGCGTTCTCCGATTCTTAACGGTAAAAATGGATGCTGATCACCTTACTTATGCCGACAAACGTCGCGCTAAAGCTGGAGCAACTGCCTAATTATTGTCAAACCCATTAAAGAACGAGCTATGTCAAACGATATCCGTTATCTAACTCCGATTAACATCGATATTAAAAAGGAGAAATATTGCCGCTTCAAAAAAAGCGGAATCAAGTTCATCGATTACAAAGACGCTAATTTCTTATTGAAATTGGTAAACGAGCAAGGTAAAATTTTACCACGCCGTATCACTGGTACTTCTGCGAAGTATCAAAAACGAGTCAACAAGGCTATCAAGCGTGCGCGTCACCTTGCAATCTTGCCTTATGTTGGTGATATGTTGAAATAAGTCATTGTTGAACGACAAAATTGAGAAATCATGGAAGTTATTCTAAAGAAAAATGTAGATAAACTCGGTTATGCCAATGAGGTAGTAACTGTGAAGCCAGGATACGGTCGTAATTTCCTTATTCCACAAGGATACGCTGTATTGGCAACGGCAAGTGCTAAAAAAGCACACGAAGAAGTGATGCGTCAAAAATCACACAAAGAATCAAAAATGTTAGCTGAAGCGCAAGCAGTTGCTGCAAAATTAGCAGACGTATCTGTTAGCATCGCAACAAAAGCTGGTGAAAACGGTAAAATCTTTGGTTCTGTGAATACTGTTCAATTGGCTGAAGCACTTCGTGCAGCTGGTTTTGACATCGACCGCAAATCTTTGAAAATCAAAGACGAACCAATCCGCGAGGTCGGTTCTTTTGAAGCGGAAGCAAACCTTTACAAAGGTGTGAAGCAAAGCTTTAAATTCGAAGTTGTTAGCGAATAAGCTAATCCGAAGATACCTTGAAAAAAAAGCCTCGCGTCTGCGAGGCTTTTTTTATTTCTCTGGATTTTAATTTTAAATAAAGTGGTGTCTACTGAAGAGAATCGCCAAATGATTTAAGATCCAAAATGAGGGACGAGGTAGTTTTTAACGTAATCTGTTACACCTTCTTCTAGCGAATGAAAACCATCTTGGTACCCTGCTGCCAAAAGTTTAGACATATTGGCCTCTGTAAAATATTGATATTTATCGCGAATGTCAATAGGGGTGTCAATAAATGAAATAGTAGGCTCGCGTTCTAATGCTTCAAAGGTGAGGCGTGCGAGGTCATAAAATGTACGCGCCTTTCCGGATCCGAGGTTGTAAATTCCGTTTGAAGGCAAGTCATTTTGCAAGAACTGACAGACTTTTGCTACATCTTTCACATAAACAAAATCTCTGAGTTGTTCGCCGTCTTTATAGTTGTCGTTGTGAGATCGAAAAAGTTTCATGGCACCGTTAGCCTGAATCTGATGAAAAGTATGGAATACTACACTTGCCATTCGGCCTTTGTGGTATTCGTTTGGTCCGTAAACATTGAAAAACTTAAGCCCATACCAATGTGGCGGGCAGTTTTCTTGTTGGAGCGCCCAAATATCGAAGTCATTTTTAGAGATGCCGTATAGGTTCAGGGGTTTGAGCTGAGCACAAATAGCGTGTTCGTCATTATAACCGAATTCGCCGAGTCCGTAGGTAGCTGCACTACTTGCATATACCAGCGGGATTTGCGCAGCGGCACAAAGATTCCAGATTTGCTTTGAGTAAGCTAAATTTAAATGGTCGAGAATTTCTTGGCTTTTTTCGGTGGTATCGGTGCGTGCACCCAAATGAAAGACAAAAGCAACTTCATGAGCATTGGCTTCAAACCAAGGCAAAAATGCTTCGCGGTCTATGCAGTTACTGTATTGCAGATTTTGCCAGTTGTCTTTCTTTTGTTCAAAAGAAAAGTCGTCGACTAGAATGAGGTGATGATGACCCGCCTTATTGAGTTCTTCTGCTAAAAAACTTGCAATAAAACCGGCAGCACCAGTAACGACTATTTTTTTAGAAGAGGCCATTGATTTCTGCGTCTATGGCATTGATGATCTTACCGAGGTCCTCTTGGTTTTCAGGGAAACGGTTGTTGTCTACGTCGATAATGAGCAATTGCCCTTTGTCATAGGTAGAAATCCAGGCTTCATAGCGCTCATTGAGTCTTTTGAGGTAGTCAAGTCGAATACTTTCTTCGTAGTCGCGGCCACGCGTTTGTATTTGATTGACAAGTGTCGGGACGCTCGCGCGTAAATAGATGAGTAGGTCAGGTGCCGAAACAAAGGAATCCATGAGGTTGAACAACGAAAAATAGTTTTCGAAATCACGGGTGGTCATGAGCCCCATTGAATGAAGGTTGGGTGCAAAAATAAAGGCATCCTCATAAATGGTGCGGTCTTGGATGACAGTATTGGTAGATTCTTTAATTTCTTGAATCTGTGTAAAGCGGCTATTGAGGTAATAGATTTGCAAGTTAAACGACCAGCGTTGCATGTCGTGGTAAAAATCATTGAGGTAAGGATTTTGGTCTACATCTTCAAAATGGGTGTCCCAACCGTAATGTTTTGAAAGTAAGTTTGTTAGGGTGGTTTTACCCGAGCCAATATTTCCTGCAATTGCAACGTGCATAGTCGATTTTTTTAAAGGACTAAAGTACGACAATTCAAGCGAAACTTCAAAAAACTAAGGCTTACATTTTGAGCTGGTAAACATAGATTTTCTTGCCCCTCTGAAAATAGTAGAGCCCATTGAAAACTTGCTGCAAGTGATGCTCTCCCGAAGGGAAGTCTTGTGTCAAACCGTTCATTGGGCTTATGAGTTCTTTGAGTTCAAACGTATTGGCCACCCACAACTCATTCTTGTCTGTAAAAAGCGTCATTTCAGGACCAAGCTTCACTTGTTCTATTTGCGTCAAATTGAGATCAAAATGGAAAAGTTGGCCATCATTGAGTAAGCTGTATAATTCATTTTGATACTCAAAAAGTTGCCGAATTTGGGGGTTGAAGACCTTCCCAAAGGCATTGTCTAGTACTTGGGTACTACTGCGTGTACTCAGATTGAATAAAACGAGCCTTGATCTATATTGATCAAAAAGCCATATGAAATCAGGTCTTGAGGATTTAGCAACGGCACTTACATACGAAAATCCGTAGTCGCTTAAATTGATGGCTTCGCCCTTCATTTGTAGTGTGTTGTCCAAGAGGCCAATCATTTGCTGCTCTTCTGAGAAAATAAGTATCCTTAGCCCGTTGAGTGGGTATAATCCGCTGATTTCACCAAAGTTCTTGAAAGATTCTTGAAGAAGTTGGTCTGTTTGGGTATTTTGCACACTGATGGCGTTTTCTTTCCATTGATAGAGTTGCGCCCATTCGTCTATTGCCCAATGCTGAGTGCTGTCGCTCAAAGAATAGGTGGTTTCGAGTTGCCATTTTTGAGCAAATTGAGTGCTTACAAAAGCCAGTATAAAGAGCGCAAGTAAATACCCTTTCATGACAGATTCAATATTTCTTTGAGTAAAACATCATCATTTTGTAAGCGAGGCACTTTATGCTGACCGCCTAGTTTGCCTTTAAATTTAAGCCATTTATGAAAAGTGCCTTCTTTGGCTACCGTGAGTAACGGTGTTCCGATGTTGATATTGCCTTTGCGTTTGGCATCGTAGTCGGCATTTTCTTTTTTGAGTTGTTGATCGAGTGTGTTAATAAAGTCATTGATGTTATTAGGCTCGTTGTCAAATTCGATCAGCCAATGGTGCGCACCTACTTCTGTAGGGTTTGAAAAATCAGGGGCCACCGTATATTCTCTAATTTGCACTTGATGAATTTTACAAGTGTCGCTCAGCGCTTTGTCTGCGTGCTCTATAATCAATTTCTCTCCAAATGCATTGATGTAATGTGCTGTGCGACCACTCACCACAAAGCGATAAGGTTCGGTTTGGGTAAAACGAATGGTATCGCCAATAATGTATCTCCAGAGACCTGAAGAGGTGGAAATGACCAAGGCGTAATCTGTTTCTATTTGAACGTCTTGCAGCGAAATGATTGATTTGGAATTCAAGCCATCAAAAGATTCCATCGGTATAAATTCATAGAAAACTTCTGAATTGGTCAAAAGCAGCAAGTCTTTGCTATCTTTTTGATCTTGTAGGCCAAAATACCCTTCTGATGCATTGTAGTTTTCGACATAATTCATGGCGTCGGAGCCAATGATTTGTTCAAAAGCACTGCGATAAGGCGTAAAGGACATCCCGCCATGAATATAGAGTTCTAGGTTGGGCCAAACTTCTTTAATGGTTTTGGCATTGGCATGAATCAATACTTTTTGCAATAAAAGTAAGGTCCAACTCGGTACACCTGCAATGATGCAAATGTTTTCTTTACAGACAGATGCTGCCATGCGTTCAAGTTTCTCCTCCCAATTTTCTAGCAAGGCTATTTCTTTTTTAGGAGTTCGGCGCAATTCAGTCCAAATAGGAAGGTTGTTGATGATGATTGCAGATAAATCACCAATAAAAACACCGTCACTGTGTTGCTCTATTTTTCCTGTGCCACCCACAATAAGATGCTTAGCGTTGTATAGTTTGCGCCCTTCAAAGTTGTGATAATATTGCGCTAAAAGGTCTTTACCTCCAGCATAATGATTTTCCAATAAGGAGCTTTCGGTAATGGGCAGTATTTTGATGCGGTCTGCGGTGGTGCCTGAAGACTTTGCAAACCATTTGGTAGCACCAGGCCAGAGTAAATCACATTCACCTTCAATGGCGCGATCAATGTAGGGCTTGAGCATGCCGTAATCGGCTAACGGTACTTTTGCTTTGAATTGCGCGTAGGTATCAATGTTTTCGAAATCATAAGATTTACCATAAATGGTTTGAGCCCCTTCTAGTAAAAGAAAAGACAGCATACGCTCTTGGTTTGCGATTGGATGATTCCGAAAATCGTTGATGCGATCCATGCGCCGACCAATCCACCATGAAAATAAGGTGTTAAACGGCATGGATCCTGTTTAAGAATTAACCCCAGATAAGGATCGATACGATGATGCCAAGTAAGGCAATGGTAATGAGAGTACCAACGGCTGCTGTAGATCCTTCAAAGAAATTGTCTGACATATCTTAAATATTTATGCTTCAAAAATAAGGAATGTTTTGATTCTGCCGTTCGTTAGGCAAAAAAAAAGACCCGAATTCGGGTCTTTTTTTCAAATGGGTGGAAATTAATTTCTGTTGCCTAACAATCTGAGTAAGGACAAGAATAAATTTACGAAGGTTAAATAGAGTTGAAAGCCAGCAAATAAGGCTAATTTTTGACGCATTGTTCCGTCCATTTGTGCTTGGTAAGCCATATTCTTGATCATTTGCATTTCATAAGCCACAAGTCCCGTAAAAATGAATACCGAAACCAAAGAAATGACATAATCAAAACCTGAACTATTCATGAACATATTGACAACTGAAGCGATGATCACACCAAATAATAACATGTAGAGGAGGCTGCCAAATTTGGTGAGATCTGTTTTGGTGGTGTACCCTAAGACGGCCATAAAGCCAAATGAACCGGCTGTTAAAAGAAAAGTAGTTCCGAGTGTGGCAGTTGAGTAAGCCATGAACAACACCGATAAACTCATGCCGAGCAATACGGCATAAGCTACAAAAAGTGCGGTAAGCGTTCCGATGGAGAACTTATTGAGCCCACCTGCCATTGCAAAAGAAATGAGTAGGGGAGAAAACAATACGACATAAAAGAAAATACTGACGCCTCCACTTGCTGTCAGGAACAATGAGGCCATTAGTGGCGCATTGTTGCCGATAAAATAAGAAACCACACCGGATATGCTCAGTGCTGCAAACATGTAAGTGTAAACGCTTTTGATAAAACTTCTAGCGTAGTCTTGGCTCAAGGAGCCATCTTGTTGATAATTGAATTCTTCCATGGTTAATGAATTTTTGCTTGTACTAAATTAATAAATTCTCTTCGTGTAGCATCGTTGTTTAGAAAAAGCCCGGTAAAAGCACTTGTTGTGGTGACTGAGTTTTGTTTTTGAACACCGCGCATTTGCATGCACATATGGGCACATTCAATCACGACAGCAACACCTTTAGGGGCTAATGTTCTTTCGATGCAGTCTCTGATTTCGATGGTGAGTCTTTCTTGCACTTGCAATCTTCGGGAGTAAGCGTCTACTACTCTTGGTATTTTACTTAGCCCTACAATCTTTCCGTCAGGAATGTAGGCGATGTGGGCTTTACCGAAAAAAGGCAACATGTGGTGTTCACACATAGAGTAGACTTCGATATCCTTGACGATGACCATTTCTGAATAGGCTTCATGAAAAATTGCTGATTCAATGAGTGCATCGGGGTTTTGGTCATAGCCGTTGGTGAGAAATTTCATGGCTTTTGCCACGCGCTCAGGGGTTTTGAGTAAGCCTTCGCGTTGCGGATTCTCGCCGAGTTGTTCTAAGACACCTTTGTAAAGGTCCTGGAGTTTTGAGTTTTCCAATTGTTTGCTTTTATAAGAAGAAACGAGAAATGCTTAGAAAGGTTCCTTTCCGCCGTAGTATTCTACAAAGTTATTTTCGGTTTCAACCAATTTGATTTTGGCAAGTTCGCCGCCGTTCTCTTTCACAAGAGGTGCTAAGATGTCCCAAATGGCAATGGCCATATTTTCTGTTGAGGCCATGATGCCCGTTAAAAAAGGTACATCTAAGTTCAAATTTTTGTGGTCGAGTGCTTCAATAATATGAATTTTAACAAGCTGGCTCAGTAACTTGAGGTTCATGATGAAGCCGGTTTCAGGGTCTGGAATTCCTTTGACTGTTACCCAAAGTTCAAAATTGTGACCATGCCAGTTGTGATTGGAACATTTTCCAAAAACTTCCCAATTTTTTTCATCTGACCATTCTTCGCGCCAGAGTTTGTGGGCGGCATTGAAAGTTTCGCGGCGGGTAATGTATATATTTTTCATGCGTCTAATTCTCTGCAAAGTTAGCTAAAATAAGGCATTTTGCGAGGCCATCTCGATCAATTTCTGTGATTTCAATCTCAACAATTTGATTGATGAGTTCAGGGGCAAAAGGAGTTTTCACTTTGACATAATTTTCCGTGAAACCGTAAAGAAAACCTTCATTTTCTTCTTGTTCAAAAAGTACCTTTTTGGTTTTGCCAATTTGTGTTTGGTAAAATGCTTGTTTTTTGCGATCCGATAACAGATGTAATTGTTTGCTGCGTTCACGGCGCACTTCCATTGGAACTTTGGTTCCGAGTTTAGGAGCTCCTGTATTCGCTCTTTCCGAATAGGTAAAAACGTGTAAGTAAGATATGTCTAAATCTTTTAGAAAATGCATGGTTTCCAGAAAGTCCTCATCGGTTTCTCCCGGGAAACCAACAATGACATCCACACCAATGCAGGTGTCAGGATTCATTGTTTTGATTTGCTCGATGCGATTTCTAAAAAGAGCTGTGCGGTATTTTCTGCGCATTTTTTCTAAAATCTCATCTGAGCCACTTTGTAACGGAATATGAAAATGTGGCGCAAAACGTGCGGCTTTTGTCAAGCAAAATTCGATGATTTCGTTGGAAAGTAGGTTGGGCTCGATGGAAGAAATTCTGAAACGGTCAATGCCACTAATTTGGTCAAGGGCTTTGACTAAACCAAAGAAGTTTTCTTCGCCACCTTGACCGAAATCGCCAATGTTTACACCTGTAAGCACGACTTCTTTAACGTCTGTAGCGGCAATTTTATTGGCCTCGTTGACCGTTTGTTCAATGCTCGCATTGCGACTTTTGCCACGTGCCAACGGGATGGTGCAAAAAGTACAGAAGTAATCACAACCATCCTGTACTTTCAGGAAAGAGCGCGTGCGGTCTCCGTATGAATGTGAGGGGATGAAATCGTGGGTGTGTTTGATGTTTTGATGAAAAATCGTTGCGCCATTTGTGTGTAACGCAGCTGGGTCTTCGCTGCTTAGTAATGAAGCTGCCGATCGCTTTTGCTCAAGGTGCTCGAGCACATTGAATTTTTCGTTGGCGCCCAAGACTAAGTCAACACCTTGTATCTTTGAAATTTCCTCTGGCTTAAGCTGTGCATAGCAACCTATGATGATGACCATAGACTCTGGGGATATTTTTTTCGCGCGTTTGACCAGCTGTTTGCATTTTTTGTCGGCATTTTCTGTGACCGAACACGTATTGATTACATATACGTCGGGATTCGCTTCAAAATCAACCTTAGCAAAGCCTCCGTCTTCGAAAAGTCGGGTTATTGTCGAGGTTTCAGAAAAGTTGAGTTTACAACCTAAAGTATAAAATGCAACGCGTTGGAATTCATTCATCGTTGCAAAAGTACAAAATCCTTAAATTTGCATCAAAAATCAACGGTTATGAAATATGATATTGCGATTGTCGGTGGAGGAATTGTTGGAGCAGCCACATTTTATAAGCTTCAAAAGAAATTTCCTGACCTCAGTATCGTATTGTTTGAAAAGGAAAAAGTCTTGGCTGACCACCAAACAGGTAATAATTCTGGTGTCATTCACTCTGGCCTCTACTATAAGCCCGGATCATTAAAAGCCAAGAATTGTATTCAGGGCCGTAAGGAACTCGTTGCATTTGCCAAAGAATATAACATTGCACACGATGTGTGCGGAAAGGTCGTAGTAGCAACAGATGCTGCTGAGTTGCCAAACATGGATAAAATTTTCAATACTGGTTTAGAAAACGGCATCGAAGGCATTGAAAAAATCAGTGCGGCACAGGTGCAAGAAATTGAGCCGCATGTGAAAAGTATTGGTGGTATATGGGTTCCAGTTACCGGAATCATTGATTTCAGAGGTGCCACCGAAAAAATGGCTGAGCTCGCTTTGGCTGCAAACCCACAAAGTGCTATGCACCTCGGTTGTGAAGTTCAAGGTATTGAAAAAGGAGAGGCCTCCTCTAAAATATTCACAAGTAAAGGTGCTTTTGAAGCGCGTTATTTGGTTTTTTGTGCCGGTCTACAAGCTGATCGTTTGGCCCGCAAAGATGGTGTTGCACTCAAAGAACAAGTGGTAGGTTTCCGAGGAGACTACTATGAACTCACGCCAGAGGCCAAACACAAAGTGAAAAACCTCATTTATCCAGTGCCAAATCCAGATTTTCCGTTCTTAGGTGTACACTTTACCCGCATGACCAACGGAGAAATTGAATGTGGCCCTAACGCCGTATTTACTTTTAAACGAGAAGGCTATGGCAAAACAGACTTCTCTTTGCGCGACACCTACGATGCCCTTACCTATAAAGGGACATGGAAACTATTTTTCAACAATATGTCGTTCGGTATCAATGAATACCGCAGGGCTTTTTCGAAAAAGCTATTCTTGAAAACGCTGCAGCGCATGATACCATCCCTAACTATGGACGATATTCATCCGGGTCGCTCGGGTGTGAGGGCTTTGCTCTTGGCTGAGGATGGCGATACGCGTGACGATTTCAGAATTGAGTATCACGGAAATTCAATTCACGTGCTCAATGCGCCTTCACCTGCAGCTACGGCATCCTTGGCAATTGGCGAGTATATTGCCGTTGCTGCTGAAGCGCATTTCGCCCTGAAATAAAGCGTTAAGATAAAATTACAGTAGATTATTGAAGCCCGCTTATTGGCGGCTTAGTTTGCCGTCTTGCCAATCTTTGATGAGCTTGGACCAAGCATAAGGGTTGAGCAAATTGTTTTGTGGCAACTGCCCGTTGGTGTAAATTTTGGTATTTTGCTGTTTGGTCATGGTGCCAAATGCGAGTGAAGGGTCGGCGTCGAGTCTTGCGGCAACAAAAGCCAAAGATTCACCACTTAGTTCGCGTTGTGCGCGGCGAATGTCGTCTTCGTAAGGGTTCATATTGACAAAGTGCTGTGCAAAAGCTTCTTTATTGGGCCAAGGATAAACTCTAATTTCAGGCATTTCTAAAGTGTCGCGTACCAACATATGAATAATGCTGTAGCGATTTTCATTGAGTGAATCGGGTACTACAAATGGGCTGGTGGTGTAGCCCTTTCTAGAAAACAAAATGGTGTCACCCGTATTGCATACAATGGAGAAAAATCCATAGCCATCTGAAATCAAGCCTTTGTGCAGTGTTTTGTTGTAGACGGTAGTGTAGGGGAGCTCAAAAGCCTCCTCCGTGACAACTACTCCAGAGAGTTGTATTAATTGTTTTTCTTGTGCATAGGAATCAAAAGATTCAAGCAAAAAAAGGAGTGCAAAGAGTAATAAAAATTGTTTCACAGTATAAATTTACGAATATCATGACGAATGGATGTGTATTTGGTAACCAAATGCTAACAAAATGGGAAAATTTATTGTTAAATTTGCAGGAATTTATTAAAAAATAAGTTCATGTCTCTCACCAATCTTTCCCAAATCACTGAAGGCTTAACCTACGACGACGTCTTGTTGGCACCAGCATACTCTGAAGTGCTCCCGCGCGACGTCTCCTTGAAAAGTAAGTTTACCCGTAACATATTGGTCAATACGCCAATTGTTTCTGCTGCGATGGACACAGTTACAGAATCAGCTTTGGCCATTTCTATTGCCCAGCAAGGCGGTATCGGCGTGATTCACAAAAACATGAGCATCGAGGCGCAAGCCATGGAGGTGCGTAAAGTCAAAAGGTCAGAAAGCGGCATGATCATCGATCCTATCACGCTTGCTGAAGACGCACTGGTAAAAGATGCCCTCGCACTCATGAGAGAATATAGCATTGGTGGCATTCCTGTTGTCAGTGCAGACAAAACATTAAAAGGAATCTTGACCAACCGCGACCTCCGTTTTGAGAAAAACTTAGAAAGACCGGTTACCGAGATCATGACTTCAGAAAATATCATTACCACGGGTGAAAGTACAGACCTCACTACAGCCGAAGTTATTCTCCAACAAAACCGCATTGAAAAATTGCCGGTTGTCGATGACAACAATCGCCTTATTGGCCTCATTACCTATCGTGACATCATTAAGGTTAAAGAGCACCCAAGTTCATGTAAAGATCAACTCGGTCGTTTGCGCGTAGCTGCGGCAGTTGGTGTTACCTATGACACTTTGGATCGCGTGAAAGCTTTAGTTGAAGCTGGCGTTGATGCAATTGTTATCGATACAGCACATGGCCATACAAAAGGAGTTGTTGATCAACTCAAGGCAGTAAAAGCCATTTACCCTCAATTAGAAGTTGTAGTTGGAAATATTGCTACTGCTGAAGCCGCTAAGTATTTGGCTGAAGCCGGTGCAGACGCAGTTAAGGTCGGTATTGGCCCAGGTTCAATTTGTACAACGCGCGTTATTGCAGGTGTAGGTGTGCCACAACTCACGGCAGTCAATGAAGTTGCTAAAGCCCTCGAAGGAACTGGTGTACCTGTCATTGCAGACGGCGGAATTCGCTACACTGGTGACATCGTTAAAGCCATAGCTGCTGGTGCCGATATCGTCATGTTAGGCTCTATGTTTGCAGGTGTAGAAGAATCACCAGGTGAAACCATCATCTATGAAGGGCGTAAGTTTAAATCTTACCGCGGGATGGGTTCTTTAGAAGCCATGCAAAAAGGGAGCAAAGACCGCTATTTCCAAGACGCCGAAGACGACATCAAAAAATTAGTGCCAGAAGGAATTTCTGGTCGTGTACCTTATCGTGGCAAACTCATCGAAGTAATGTTCCAACTTATTGGAGGTCTCAGAGCTGGCATGGGTTATTGCGGTGCCGCCAATATTGAAAAATTAAAAGGAGCTCGATTTGTACGCATTACCTCAGCAGGTGTCAGAGAATCTCATCCTCACGATGTAACAATTACCCGAGAAGCTCCTAATTACAGTATCAAATAACTACATTAATAGTCAATTTAACTTTGAATTCTTAAACTAATGAAGCATCTTTTATTACTTACTATTTTTAGCTGCTTGAGTTTAACTGCAGCTGCTCAAAAAGATCCGGTTGTGATGTCTATCGATGGAAAGCCTGTCACAGAGGCTGAATTTCTTCAGATTTACACCAAAAACAATCCAAATCCAAGTTTTGACAAAGATTCATTGGATCGCTACATGGAACTCTTTCAAGTTTTTAAATTGAAAGTTGCCGAAGCCGAAGCATTGGGTTATGACACTTTGCCAAGATTGAAAAAAGAACTTGAAGGCTACAAAAAACAATTGGCGCTGCCTTATTTAATCGATTCAGTTCAGAATCAAACAATGGTTACTGAAGCCTACAACCGTACAGCAACAGAAGTACGTTGTTCACATATTCTCATCAAGCTAGACCCCAATGCAAGCCCTAAGGATACCTTAGCGGCCTATAATCGTTTACTCGGTTTAAAAGCAAGAATTGAAAAAGGCGAGGACTTCGCGGCTATTGCAAAATCAAAAAATGGTTCAGAAGATCCTTCAGCAGTGAACAATGGCGGAGATCTAGGTTATTTCACGGCTTTTCAAATGGTTTATCCTTTTGAAGAAAAAGCCTACAATACACCAGTAGGTCAGGTTTCAGATCCGTTCAGAACGCGTTTTGGGTATCACATTTTAAAGGTTACCGATAAGCGCCCTGCCCGCGGTACAATTAAGGTTGCGCACATTATGATCGCTACGGGGCGTGAAGCAACTACTGAAACAAGAATGAATGCCGAAAAGAAAATCAACGAAATTTACGATAGCTTACTAGCTGGTGCAGCCTGGGACAAAATGGTGAGTGCTTACTCAGAGGATGCCAATAGTACCAAAAAAGCTGGGGAATTACCTGCATTTGGTTCGGGCACAAGCCAGCGCATGGTACTAGAGTTTGAAGACGCTGCGTTTGCGCTCAAAGAAGTCGGCCAATATTCAACACCAGTCAAAACACAATATGGTTTCCATATTATCAAATTGATTGAATGGACGCCTGTAAAATCTTTTGATCAGATCCGTCGCGAGTTGCAAGCAAAAGTCAACAAAGACGAGCGTTCTAAAGTTACCCAAGATTCATTTGTACAAAAACTTAAGTCACAATACAACTATCAAAACAAAGCCGAAAAAGGCCTTGAATGGTTTGTAAAAAACTTAGATTCAAATTACTTTGTCGGAAAATGGAAAGCCAGCGATCTCAAGTCAAACAAAACATTGTTTGTACTCGATGGTCAAAAGTTCAAACAACAAGATTTTGCACAATACGTAGAGAAGAATTTCAGATCAGTTCGTAAAGACAACAATGATGTGGTCATCAAACAACTCTATCAACAATGGGAGAAACTGACAATTTTAGCCTATGAAGAATCTTTGTTGCCCGCTAAGTATCCGGCATATAAGGCACTGGTTCAAGAATATCACGATGGCATTATCCTGTATGAAATTATGCAAGATCAAGTCTGGAACAAAGCCGTAAAAGACACCGCAGGTTTGCGCGCTTATTTCAACGAAAACCGAACTAAATATGCGTGGTCAGAGCGCATCAATGCAACAGTTTACGAGTGTAAGGATGAGCACATTGCGGTTCAAGTTTACGGTATGCTACTCAAATCAGACACCATTACTTCTAAAAATGTACTTGAAGTCATCAATAAAGATTCAGAATTGAACTTAAAAGTTCGCATGAATAAGTTTGAATTGAAACAAACGCCTTATTTGACCAACCGCAATTGGACAAACGGCCTTAATCCCGTTTACTCTTTTGAAGGTAAATGGTATGTGGTTAAAGTTACCGAAGTAATGGCCCCTGGCGCAAAAGAATTTGCCGAGGCAAAAGGATTAGCAACGTCAGATTACCAAACTTATTTAGAAAAAAAGTGGTTGGAGGCGTTACGTTCCAAGCATCAGATCGTCATTAACACTGACGCACTTTACCAACTCGGAAAAAACCAATGATCAAAACACTTCTTTTAAGTTTAAGCCTCTTTCTGACGATACCTTTTTTGTATGGTCAAAAAAAAGTGGTCAACCAAATTGTTGCCCAAGTTGGTGACCACATCATTCTTTTGTCTGATATTGAAACTCAGCGCTTACAACTCAACGAGAAGGAAAGAATTCAAGAAGGTAAATCTTGCCAGATTCTAGAACAATTACTCATTGAAGAGTTGCTCGTGAATCAGGCACAAATCGACAGTTTAGAGATATCAGATGAACAAGTAGATGCTGAAATGGAGAACCGCTTGCGCATCATGGAGAACAAAATGGGGGGGCGCGAAAACCTTGAAGCATTTTACGGGAAGTCAACAATTGCGATCAAAGAAGAATTTCGCACCATTATTCGAAACAAAATGTTGGCCCAAGAAATGGAGCGCAAAATTACAGGTGACATCACGGTAACGCCCAAGGAGGTTGCCGCATTTTACCAACAGTTGCCCAAAGATAGCATTCCTTATATCAATATGAAATTGAGTTTTCAGCAAGTCGTACAATTTCCAGAGCTCACCAAAGACGATAAAAAAATGGCTTTTGATCAATTGATCGATATCCGCAAACAAATCGTGTCTGGCGGAAAGTCTTTTGATATGATGGCTCGCCTCAAGTCCATGGATCCCGGCAGTGCAAGTCAAGGAGGAAAAATTCAGGCCAGTAAAGGCATGATGGTTCCACAATTTGAGGCTACAGTTTTTGATCTAAAACCAGGTGAAGTTTCCGAAATAGTCGAAACGATGTATGGGTATCATATCATCAAACTGATCTCAAGAAAAGGAGACGACTACACCTGTCAGCATATCCTACTTATGCCTGAATACAGTTCAAAAAGTATTTCAGTAGCAGCCGCAAAAATGGATACTTGTTATCAATTGCTCAATCGCAATGAAATCACCTGGGACGAAGCCGTTATTCGTTTCTCAAATGACGACGCAACCAAACAAAACAAAGGAGTACTGACCAACCCATATACCATGGATATTTACTGGGATATGGAACAGCTCAATGAAATTGATCAACAAATTTATCTCTTAACCGATGCCTTAGAAAACGGAGGCATTTCTCAACCTTCTTTATACATGGACCTTTTCGAACGCAAGCAAGGTATCCGTATTGTGAGGTTACAAAACAGGGTTCCTGCGCATCAAGCTAACCTAGAGCAAGACTACGCCTTAATTAAGCTGGCTGCCGAAAACGATAAGAAACAAAAAACACTAGATGCGTGGGTACAAACAAAAATCCCTAATGCATACGTTCGCATAGATGCCGCCTATCAAGATTGCGACTACAGAGTTAATTGGCAAACAACACCATAATCTCATGACAGACAAAGAACTCATTGATCAGCTCGTTGTTGATTATCAAGCGCTTAAAAAGGAAATTCATCAAGTAATTGTTGGTCAAGATGAAGTCGTTGATCAAGTCTTGATTGCTATTTTTTCAAGGGCTCATTGTTTGTTAGTAGGGGTGCCGGGTTTGGCCAAAACATTATTGGTCAATACAATTGCCCAAACACTCGGGCTCTCGTTTAATCGCATTCAGTTTACGCCAGATCTCATGCCTTCAGATATCGTGGGTTCAGAAATTCTCGACGAAAACAAGCAATTTAAATTCATCAAAGGACCAATTTTTTCAAATCTGATTCTAGCAGATGAGATCAATAGAACTCCGCCAAAAACACAAGCTGCCTTACTCGAGGCCATGCAAGAACGCAGTGTTACTGCAGCCGGAAAAACCTATACTTTGCCAGCTCCGTTCTTTGTTTTAGCAACCCAGAACCCTATTGAGCAAGAAGGAACCTATCCCTTGCCAGAAGCCCAATTAGACCGTTTTATGTTCAATATTTGGGTTGATTACCCCAGTTTTCAAGAAGAACTAGAAATCGTCAAATCAAGCACGGGTGACCGTAAAGTATCTCTTCAAAATGTGCTTACTGAAACACAAATCCTGTCTTATCAAGACCTCATTCGTCGCATCCCTGTTGCCGAAAACGTGTTAGAATATGCCGTTACACTTGTGGCTAAAACCAGACACAACAATCCTTTAGCACCTGAATTGACCAAAAACTTCATTACTTGGGGGGCAGGTCCACGGGCTTCGCAAAATTTGATTGTTGGTGCCAAATGTCATGCGGCGCTCAAGGGTAAATATTCTCCTGACATTGAGGATGTGAAGGCCGTGGCGAAAGCCATTCTCAGACACCGCTTGGTCAGAAACTATCGTGCAGAAGCAGAAGGTTACAGCATGGATCGCATCATAGAATCTTTGTTGTAGTTAAGTTTTTTTAATGACCAACCCGCAGCATTAATTGCTATATTTACAATGTGAAAGCAATAAGTCTATTTTTGCTGTTTTGTTTTACATTGGTGCTCACCCCTAAACATTGGTGGCATCACTGTTCACATACTACACATCAAAGTAAAACGGAGCACACGAATGAGCATTCTATGGATGAAGATTGCCCCGTTTGTGACTTGAGCCTCAGTGTTTTCACCAAACCTACACCACTTTTTTTACAAACCTTTCATCATGCTCCTTATGTTCATGATGACTTTTCTCAAAGCATTATTTATCAGAGCCTTAGTGCTCATCAACAACTCAGAGCGCCACCTTCGAATCGAGTCTAAAGATCTCTTTTTGAATTATTAATGTTCTGATTATCATGAAAATTATCATTTTATTGGTGTGCTCGTTCATGAGCATATCGCTCTTTGCGCAACAAGGTGCAAGAGGTGTTGTATTAGACGCCCAAACCAAACAACCCATACAAGATGTGAGTTTGTTTATTACTGCTTTTCAAATCCAGGTAAAAACAGATCCCAACGGTGTTTTTATATTTCCTTTCACGTGGTCTGAGCCACAAATGTTACGCATTAAACACTCCGATTATAAAGTGCTAGACACCCTGATTCAAGGAGGTACAACTACATTAAGCTTTGAGTTGCGTTTGGGTCACATGACCACAGAAGAGGTCACGGTGAGTGGTCAGCAAATTTCATTGCGCAATAAAAATACGGTTCCCATAGAAGTAAGAAGTCTCAAAGACTTGCAACTTTCAGGTGGCATGAATATCACTGAATTACTCACCAAAATCCCCGGTGTTTATGCCAGTTCTTTAGGAAATGGCATTTCAAAACCAGTGATACGCGGAATGCAAGGCATGCGTGTAGTAACGCTTGTTAATGGTCTGCGACTTGAAGGACAGCAGTGGGGTGGTGACCACGGTCTAGGAATAGGTGAATTAGCACTTGGCTCTGCTGAACTCATCAAAGGACCCGCTTCTGTTTTATACGGTGCAGATGCCTTAGGAGGCGTTATTTACCTGATCGATGAACCCTATGCGCGTGTGAATCAGCAAGTATTAGAAGTGCAGCAAAAGTGGAATCTTAATACCAATGGTACGCACTCTAATTTTTTATACAAAAGTAGCCAAGGCAATAAGCGTGTTTTGTTGGCCGGAAGTTATGCCAACCATGCCGATTTTCAATTACCCAATGGTCGCTATGCCAAAAATTCGCGTTTTCATGAATGGGTTGTAAAAGGATCATATTCATGGTTCAAACCCAATCAAATTCATCAATTTCGCTATGCTTTTAATAATACGGTAACCGGTATTCCAGGACACACGCATGATTCATTAGCCACGCCGCTAAGTTTTCAAGTTGCAGAACAAGGGCGTCGTTATTCATTGCCGGCTCAATTCTTTACCAATCAATTGTTGAGTTACGAATACAAAAAGTTTTGGACGGGCCAAGAGTTCCAATTTTTAATAGGTCAAACCTTAAATCGGTTGGTGGAGTACGACGAAAAGGTCACCAAGCCGTTTATGGAGATGAATCTTTATAATTCAATATATCAATTGAAATGGACACGTAAATTGACCAACAAACAACTCATACTTGGTGTCTCAGGTATGCTTCAAAGTAATGTCAATTCAGCTAAAGCTGAGGATCAACTTTTACCTGATGCATACACTTTTGATCAAGGTATTTTTGGCTTATTAAAATTAGAATTAACCAAAAAGCACTTGATTCAGATTGGTCTTAGGCAGGATCTTCGCTTGATTCAAGTTGTGAATACATCAACTCCATTCAATAAAAAATTTCTCAGCCCGAATGCATCATTTGGATGGGCGTGGAACCCATACAACAAACTCAGCAACCAATTCAACATCTCAAGCGGATTTAGGGCGCCACACCTCAGTGAGCTCTTAGCTGACGGTTTTCATCATGGTGCGCTGCGCTACGAAATCGGTGATGTGAATTTGAGGCCTGAGCGCAGTTTTCAATTAGATTGGTCATCTGAAATCAGTTCAGAGCACGGAAGCATTACGCTCAATCCTTTTCACGCATGGGTAAAAGATTACATCTATATTCAGCCCAATGGTTTAAGTCTAGATGGCATTCCAATCTTTACCTATGAACAGTTAAATCTTGGCCGTTTATATGGCTTAGACCTGAGCGCACATTTTCATCCTCACTGGTTACACAACTTGCATTGGGAAGGAAACTTTTCTTATGTGAATTTGAGCAGCCCTCAAGACAGTGCGGTTTCTTTATTGCCGCCTACTCGTCTGCAAAACGAGTTGAGATATCAATGGGATTTGAATAAAAAGATAAGCAGAATAGAACTGAGTATAAATCATGTTTGGATTGCTGCTCAAACACGTGTTTCATATCAAGAAACAACAAGTGAAAGTTACCAGCTTATCAATTTAAATGCTAGAATGTATCTTGAAAAAAATGGGAATTGGACGTTTCAAACAGGTGTTAGAAACTTAACCAATTCAACTTATATCGATCATTTATCGCGTTTAAAAAACATCGGAATGCCGGGTCCTGGTAGGCACTTCTATTTGAGTTTAAAATATCAAGTTCAACAACAAACTAAAAATTAACACATGGAAAAAATAATTTTGTTCAGCGCTTTATGCGTACTAATGATGTCTTCTTGTGGCAAAAATAAATGTGCTGAATGCCACTATGATGGACCGTCCGGGGAAGTTGAAATGGGTGTTTATTGCGGCGATTCTCTAAGTAATCTCGAAGAATTGGGCACCTATACAGACACGCTCGGCAATGCTTATGTAGTGCACTGCGGAGAACATTGATTCAAGAACTTTTCAACATTCCCTGGTTTTGTTGATAAGTGGACTTCTCGAAACTTGAGTTTCGTTGGCAAAGGCCCTAATTTTATTATCAGAATCAAGGCCTATGTTTGACGACGAAGACGAGGAATATAACGACAGCAGCTTAAACGAAGATATCGAACATTTTGAGGAGCACTTAAAAGGTAATTCGTTGCGCTTTATAGACAGCGACCGTCTCGAAGGTGTCATTGATCACTACCTCATTCAAGGTCAATACAATAAAGCTAAAATCGCAGCCGAATTTGGCATTTATCAATTTGCTTACAATCCGTTGTTTCGCCTTAGAAAAGCGCAAGCACTCGGAGGAATAGGCTTGTTACAAGAGGCCCTTGAACTCGTTCAACAACTCGAAAGACAAGAAGTCTTTAGTGCTGAATTATTCCTTACAAAAGCATCTATTCATGCGCAGCAGCGCGAACACAAAGCCGCAATCAAATATTTTGAAAGAGCGCTAGAATATTCAGATCCTGCCGAACACGATTACATCTTCCTTGATATTGCCATAGAATACGAACGTCTTCAACAATATCAAGATGCCATCGATGTGCTACACAGGGCACTTCAAACCAATAAAAATAACGAAGCTGCTCTTTATGAACTTGGACGTTGCTATGATGCACTCGGAGCCACACAAGCATCCATCGACGCTTATCTGAAATTTATAGATGAGCAACCCTATTCGAGCACTGCTTGGTATAATTTAGGTAATGCCTACAGCAAAATAGAAGATTTCGATCAAGCTGTATGGGCCTATGACTACGCCATCCTTATCAATGAAGAATTTGGCCCTGCGCACTTCAACCTCGGCAATGCTTATTTGTCGCTTGAAAAATACCATAAAGCCATCGAGCATTTCGACCTCTGCATGAAGCACGACGGTGACGACGCTATGGCGCTTTGTTATATCGGAGAAGCCTATGAGCAGCTCAACGAGCTTGAATTATCTAAGCATTATTATAAAAAGAGTATTGCTCTTGAACCTATGTTGCCAGAAGCATGGTTAGGTCTCGGAATAGTCGAGGATCTTTTGGGGGCCACAAAAGAAGGAATTGTTCTCATTCAAAAAGCACTCGATTACGATCCAGATAACGCCGGTATTTATCATGTCCTTGCCGGAGCCTATGAAAAAATTGAAGCCACAGAAGAAGCCAACTTCCATTATCTGAAAAGTTTAGAACTTGGCCCAACCGACGAAGAGGCGCTCAATGACTATATGGCTTTTCTTGGTGCGTCATCTTTGCCAGGTGCACAACATTTTATTTTAGAATTTCTGGATAAACATCCACAACACTTTCAAGCCCAATTGCATCTCATTAACTTGAAATGGGAAATGGGTCAGGTACAAGAAGCTAAATTTATGTACCTCAATTGTCTCAATCAATCAGCAGCGCAAGCAAAAAATATATTTGAAATTAACCCGAAATTGCTCGACGACAGCGATTTTCTACACCTAACAAATGACCTATGAATTTTAAACTTTCTTTTATCCCAAAACGTAGTGAAAAACCTCGTCAAAAAGGCGTCACCATGATGATGGATAAGGGGCTGGGATTGCGCGAGACCGAACACTTTATCGAAGCGTCTGCTCACCTTACAGATATCGTTAAGTTCGGTTTTGGTACTGCTTTTGTAACCCAAAATCTCGAAGAAAAAATTAAAATGTACCGTGAAGCAGGGCTAAGACCTTATTTTGGTGGTACCTTATTTGAAGCTTTTTACGCACGCGGTATGTTCAAAGATTACCTCCGCTTGCTCGATAAATACGACCTCGATTTAGCCGAAATATCAGATGGTTCTATCATCATCCCCCACGACGAGAAATGTAAGCTTATTCACGAGATGTCGCAATCAAGAACTGTGCTTTCAGAGGTTGGTTCCAAAGATTCAGGCATTCTCATTTCTCCGGCTAAGTGGGTTCGCCTCATGAAAGCCGAACTCGATGCTGGAAGCTGGAAAGTGATTGCTGAAGGAAGAGAAGCGGGTAATGTAGGCGTTTTTAGACCTAACGGTACTGCGCACACCATGTTGATCAATCGCATCATCGCTAATGTAAAGCCAGAAGACATCCTTTGGGAGGCACCACAAAAAAACCAGCAAGTATGGTTTATTAAATTGTTCGGAGCAGAGGTAAATCTCGGAAATATTGCGCCTAACGACGTCATTCCATTAGAATGCCTCCGACTTGGCCTAAGAGGAGATACCTTCTTTGACTTCCTTCCAAAATCATATGCAGATCGTCTCAAGCAAGTGAACGATGAGTCAGATGACTTCGAAGATGAACAAGAGTAATCTTTCTTCGCCTTATACTTCTCAATTTCAATTATTAGGCCATAACGGCCCTATCTACGCCTTAAGTCAGGACGACAACCTACTTTATTCGGCCTCTTCTGACAAACTTGTTGTGCGCTGGAATCTACACGACGGTACCCAAGATCAATTTGTTGTCAAGACAGAGCGCCCGGCTTTTAGCATCCTGAAATCACAGCGAAATGCTGAGTTGATCATTGGTCAAGACGACGGAAGTATTCATGTGATTGATGTTTTGCTCAAAAAAGAACTCAGACATCTCAAAGCACATGTTGGCGCCGTGTTTTCAATTGCTGAAAATCTAGTCAATGGCCAGCGTTATACCGCTGATGCTACCGGCAATCTTTTTATTTGGGATGCAGCCTGGAACCTGCTTCTAAAATTACCCCTTGACTGCGGTAAAATTCGTGATATCAAGGTGAGTCCTGCCGGAAATCTACTCTATTTAGCATGCGGCGATGGTCATATTCAAATGCTCGATTGTGAATTTTTCAATCAAATTAATGATTGGACAGCACACCAAGAAGCTTGTACAGCTTTGTGTTTACTCCCCGATTCAACGATTCTTAGTGGGGGCAAAGATGCGTATATCAGACACTGGGATGCAAACGGCGTGCTCAAAAAGTCCTTTCCTGCTCATAAAGGCACGATATATGGCTTGGCACTGCTCGATTCCATGCAATATGTGAGCGTATCACGAGATAAATCAATCAAAATATGGGAGCTGTCTAGCCATCAAATTGTACAAAAAATTGAGATGTCGGGGCGTACGCACTTGCACTCAATCAATGCAGTTGTGAGTATTGGTGCTCAGTTCATTACCGCCGGTGACGATAAAAGAATTCATGTTTGGTCACAGCAGCCTTAAAATCGAGTAAATTTATCACATGAAATGGACCTTGTTTTTCTGTATGTTCCAGCTGACACTTTGGGGTCAATTTCAGTTCAATTTCAATAGTACTATTCCTGTTACCGCAGACGGTCAATTATTAAAAGCACCTTGGTCAGGTGGGCTTAATACACCTCAATTTTCTACCCTAGATTACGATTACGACGGCGATGAAGATCTCCTCATTTTTGACCGCAGTGCAGATCAAATTCGCCTCTTCAAATACAGCGTGCAAAATGGCTTGCCTCATTACGAAATCGATTTGCGTGCTCATTTATTTTTCCCACCAAACCTATATTATCGTGTCACTACCCATGACTACGATCAAGATGGCCGTAAAGATCTGTTTTGTTATGCCATTGGAGGCATTCAAGCATATCGAAATATCGGAAACGCTGCTTCAGGTTTGCAATGGCAGGCCTACAGCCCTTATTTAACCTCAAATTATGAGGGGCCAACACTCAATCTATACATTAGTGGCGCAGATATACCGGCATTAGTAGACGTAGAAGGAGATGGCGATATGGACATCCTGACCTATCACATCAGCGGCGAATATTTACAATACCACCAAAACCAAAGTCAAGAGCTTTACGGACATTCAGATTCTTTAATTTTTAAATTGAAAAATCGCTGTTGGGGTGGTTATCGCGAGGATGTCACGAGTAATAACTTGTTTTTAAATGACACCAGTTCTTATTGCAATGGGGGAAATGTCATAGGGGCAGAATTAGGTGGGTCGGTTGCTAATAAAGCACACGCGGGTTCTACGGTTTTAGCCTTAGACCTCGATAATTCTGGTGTTTTAGATTTAGTCCTGGGCGATGTCGCCTATGGTAACTTAATCAAGTTAATCAATGGAGGTACAGCACCAAATCAAAACTCGGATATGATCAATGCCGATTACAATTTCCCGAGTAATACAACTCCTGCCAATGTTCAGTTATTTCCTGCGGCCTATTATGTCGATGTAGATGGCGACCAGAAAAAAGACTTGCTCGTGGCCCCCAATGCCAATAATGTCTCAGAAAATGAAAATAGCGTTTGGTTTTATAAAAACTTAAATAATAATCAAGCCCCTGTTTTTGCTTTTCAAGATAATGATTGGCTGCAATCCGACATGATTGATCACGGTGCAGGTTCAAGACCTGTCCTCTATGACCTGAATCAAGATGGCTTACTCGACTTATTAGTGGCCAATTTCCATGCCTACAAGCCTGTTTTACAAAAAGAATCAAGAATAGCGTACTATCAAAACATTGGGTCTTTAACTGCGCCATCCTTTGTTTTAGTAGATCAAAATTTTTTAGACCTCACCAATAGTAATTTAGGGCTGAATCTCATGCCAAGTTTAGGCGACCTCAACAATGACGGCAAGCCAGAGCTGATAATTGGCCGAGACAACGGCCAGTTGGCTTATTTTCTAAATACAAGTATAAGTTCAACACCGAACTTTAGCTTGCAAAGTACGGCACTTACAGATGCAAATGGTATCGCGATTCAAGTACCATTGTTTGCAAGCCCGCAATTATTTGACCTCAACGAAGATGGTAAATTAGACCTCATTATTGGACATAAAGGGGGCGGTTTAGTGTATTATGAAAATACAGGTTCTCAATTAGTTCCTGAATTTACGCTGCAAAGTTCAACACTTGGAAGTGTAAATGTTGCTGTTAATGGTCCGGATGGTTTTTCCAATTGTTGGTTTTTTAAACAACAAGACACTACTTATTTGATGGTTGGTGCACTGGACGGACGCATCCATTTTTTTGACAGTATTAGTAATAATATTTTTGGTGCATTTCATCAACGCACAGCTGACCTCGTGGGTTTGTCAGCACAAATTGGGGCTTATGCATCGGCCTGCGTGGCAAACCTTGATAACGACACTCATCTTGATTTAGTCGTTGGGCAGGATCTCGGGGGCTTATTTTTACTTGAGGATGAGCCGGGCTCTGATTTATCTATCCAAGCCAATAAAATAGAATCAATTGAAATCTATCCAAATCCATTTGACCATCAATTGACCGTCAGGTATGATGGCGCAGCGCCGCTTACCATTCAATTGTTTGATTTAGAAGGAAGTTGTTTGGCCAAACTGGAACTAACCGAAGCGGAGCAACAAATTCAACTAGATTTTTTAGAAAATGGCGTTTATCTGCTTAAATTTTCAAATGGCGTTGTCCGAAAAGTCATTAAGAAAAACTAAAGAGCGTTTAGGCCTAACTATTTTACGGCAAGTTTCAAGAGTGTTTTTCCGTCAATTTCTGCTCTTAGTTCGTCTCCAATTTGAACGGGCCCCACGCCAGCAGGTGTTCCTGTAAAAAGGAGGTCGCCAGTTTTTAGCGTAATGAACTGAGAGACATAAGCAATGAGTTCATCTATTTGAAAGATGAAATCTTTTGGGCTACCTGTCTGTCTGAGTACCTCGTTCTGATAAAATTTGAATTCGAGTTCTTCTAGATTGTAATCTTTGATGTTCAGCCATTCTGGTGAAATTGGTGCGCTGTGGTCAAAACCTTTTGCGGGTTCCCAAGGCAAACCTTTTTCTTTACATTTTTGTTGGAGATCACGCGCGGTGAAATCAATACCTAAAGTAAATTGTGAATAGTATTTATGAGCAAAACGGGGGTCAATGTGTTTGCCAACCTTATCGATTTTGACGACAAGTTCACATTCAAAATGAAGATCCTTTGTAAAGTTGGGGTAATAAAAATCTCCTTCTTTCAGTAAAGCAGTATCGGGCTTTAAAAAATAAATGGGCTCGGTAGGAAGCGCAGCGTTCATTTCTTTAGCGTGGTCAGCATAATTGCGACCGATACAGATTATTTTCATGGTTTTTTGAATTTATTTTTCAATAATTCAAGTTTGTCCTCCAAGTTTATACCGGAATTGGCATTTTTGATTCTTTCCATTTCCTTTCTCAATACTTGCTTGGTGTGTAAAGGAAAATCTGCCTCGAGCATCCAGCCGTAATAACCGGGTTCTTCTTTGAAAACGCGTTCAATAGTTTTGCCTTTATGCTTGCCAAAATTATAGCACAATTCTTCTTTCTCGTTAAAGCAGAGGCGCCCTGCAAAATCGGCAATTTTGTGATCGCCAACCGTCGAGAACTTGGCTAGCCCTGCAATATCTTGGCTCAGGTCGTTGTAACGTTCTGTTTGCGCCTGCAGCACTTCTAAAGTTGCAAGCGTATCATAAAGAGCATTATGTGCGTTTTCAATCTTTTTACCACAATAAAATTGGTAAGCAGCCGCAAGTGTGCGCTGTTCCATTTTATGGAAAATATTTTGGACATCGACAAAGTGTCTGGCGCCTAAATCAAAATCAATGCCGCAGCGCAATAACTCCTCGGACAAGACAGGGATGTCAAACTTGTTGGAGTTGTAACCCGCTAAATCGGCATCGGCAATGAAGGCAATAACTTTTGCAGCGAGCTCCTTGAAAGTTGGGGCGTTGGCTACCATTTCATTGGTGATGCCGTGAATGGCAGCAATTTCATCCGGGATGTTTTGCTCAGGATTGACAAGTTCGTTGAAAGTAACTTGATGTCCGTCTGGCAGCAATTTGATAATGGCTATTTGTACGATTCGGTCTTTGGTAATTTGAAGCCCAGTGGTTTCTAGGTCAAAAACACAAAGTGGTCGAAGGAGTTGAAGCGGCATCTTACAGCGAAGTTTCTGGGTCGAAAGCTTCGAGGTAATCAGCAACGCGTCTGACAAACTGCCCGCCTAAAGCACCATCTACTACTCGGTGATCGTAAGAGTGAGATAAGAACATCTTGTGACGGATACCAATGAAATCGCCATCTGGTGTTTCGATGACAGCAGCTACTTTGCGGATGGCTCCGAGTGCTAAAATGGCAACTTGAGGTTGATTGATGATTGGTGTACCCATGACGTTTCCGAAAGTCCCCACGTTGGTGACTGTGTAGGTACCACCTTGAATATCTTCGGGCTTGAGTTTATTGTTACGGGCATTGTTGGCGAGTTCGTTTACCGACTTTGCAAGACCCACTAAATTCATGCGGTCAGCATTTTTAATGACCGGAACAATGAGATTACCGCTAGGTAATGCAGCAGCCATACCAATATTGATGTCTTTGCGCTTGATGATGTTGGTTCCGGAAACCGAAACATTGATCATTGGGAAATCTTTGATGGCTTTGGCAACAGCCTCAATGAAAATAGGGGTGAAGGTAAAGTTTTCACCTTCGCGTTTTTTGAAATCGTTTTTAATGCGATCGCGCCATTTGACGATAGTGGTTACGTCGGCCTCAACGTATGACGTAACGTGCGGTGAAACGTGTACTGACATCACCATGTGCTCGGCAATCAGCTTGCGCATGCGATCCATTTCGATGATTTCGTCACCTGCGTTTGGAATCACAACAGGTTCTTTGATTTGAATACTTGACGCAGCTGAATTGGTAGGTGCTGCCGGTGCGGCAGTTGCCGGCGAACTTGTGTTTGTAGTAGTGCTTGCTCCTGTAGTTCGGGCATTTAAAAATGCCAAAACATCTTTTTTGGTGACACGGCCGTCTTGACCGGTTCCTGAGATGTTGGACAACTCAGCGGCACTGATATTTTCTTTTTGAGCGATGGTTCTGACCAACGGCGAATAAAAACGATCTTCGCTTGACTTTACAGTATTTGTTGTGGTAGCCGTAGAAGTGGATATTGGTGCAGCACTTGGAGTTTCTGCAGAAGTCGCGGCAGGTGTTGCTGCAGGTGTGCTAGAGTCAGCGCTTGAAGTTGCTTCACTTGCACCACCATCGGTAGATAGAATGGCAATGACATCGCCAACTTGTGCTACTTGATCTTTTTCGAATAGAATTTTTACAAGTGTACCAGCTGCTTCCGATGGTAGTTCGTTGTCCACTTTGTCGGTGGCTACTTCTACGAGTGGTTCGTCAATGGCAACGGAATCACCGATGTTTTTGAGCCAATTTGTAATGGTTGCTTCGGTGACGCTTTCACCCATTTTAGGAAGACGAATTTCTATTTCTGCCATTTTCTTGTTAATTGATGTCGTTGATGAGTTGCAAAATTAAGCAATTTTGATCAAAATTAGGAAGGTTGCTGATCAAGCGAACGATAGTTTTTAAGGATTGATCTAAAGTCGGTGGAGGCATCGTAATTTTTCGTGTAACGCAAATTTGTTTCTGGCTGATTTTCAGCATTCCAGTAAAAAGGTCTCACGATGCTTTTCTTGTGATATTTTCGGTTCAGCTGATCCATATTGAGACCAACGAAGGTGTATTTCGAACCGAGTATGCCAAAAAGGTTCTTGAAAAACTGCAAAGGTTTTTTGAAAAACATAAAAAGCAAAGGGCTCAACAGTAACAGTATGAAGCAAATAACGAGGTCAAAAACACGTTTGATTCTTTTGTTAGTCGCTTGTTCGAGTGCATCAAAATGCAAGGTGTAATAGTCGCCGGCGGTGTCAATGGAATTGCTTCCAATCAGGTAGCTAGTGTCTGGTTGGGCAATTTTATATTCGAGTTGTGCAGCCGAGGTTGAAACCATGATCTCGATGATGTTCATGCTACTCAAGTCTTTGGCCGAAAAAATGAGTTCGTTTAAGCGGTGTATTTCAAGCATTTCATCAAGTTGATTGATGTTTAATTTGGCGCTTGTTTCATGGGGCTGAACTTCAATGTGGTGGATGCTCTCTATGTGCGGATAAGTTTGTTCTAATAGTGCCTTGATGCGCTCAAACTCTTTTGGTGCAGCTAAAATTCCGAAACGTTTTTTAGGGAACTGGCTGAAGTCAATTTTTCCTTTTTTCAAGAGGGTGAAAAGTGCTCTGCTTACATAGAAAATCCCAATAAATGAAAGGGATCCAAGTAAAATAAATAGGCGAGAAAACTGCCATTCTTTGGGAAGGAGTGCATAAAATGCAAGGATGGCCAACGTGGCAAAAAAGGTACTCTTCCAAACGCGTTTGATGGGGGTTCCTTTGTCGTATAAGCCTAAAATCCAGGCGCTAAAAATCCAGCAGACCAAATAACTTGGCACCAGCCATTGAACGAGCCAATCAGGAAAATCAATTTGCTTTACTTTCCATTGCCCCGATAACCAAATCAATAAGATTAAGTTACTGGCAAAATCAAATGCTTGTGCTGCACTTCTGCTGACAATTCTTTTGAGCAAAGACAAAGAAGCCCTGAGATAAATGGCCAAATGGATGGTGATCGAAAAAAGCTTTGCGTAGCGCTTTGAAAAGTGTTTTTGCGCAAAAATGATCATGGCATTATAAAACACAAACACATAATTCAAAGAACCTTTTTTAGTGCTCTCACCTTTGTAATGGATGATTTTTGTTTCGGCGAAATAAACCACTTTATAACCGCCAAGTTGAATGCGATAAGATAAATCGATGTCTTCACCATACATGAAAAAAGCTTCATCGAGTAAGCCTACTTTTTCTAAAGCATCTGCGCGCATGAACATAAAGGCGCCACACAAGACATCTACTTCATGGTTCTGCAGTTCGTCTAGATATCCCAGGCTATAGCGATTGAAATACTTTGATTTTGGAAAAAGTTTGGAGAGTCCAAATATTTTGTAAAAAGAAACCGCTGGTGTAGGAAGTCCGCGTTTTGATTCAGGTAAGAAACGCCCCCTGCCATCGAGCATCCGTACACCAAGAGCACCGGTATCTGGGTGTTGATACATATAGCGCAGACAACATTCAAAGGTGTCTTCTTGTACAACGGTATCTGGGTTGAGTAATAGAACGTAACGACCTCTGCTTATTGCAATTGCTTGGTTATTGGCCTTGGAAAAACCAACATTTTCAGTATTGGCAATGAGTTGGACTTGTGGAAATTTAAGTTGCAACATTTCCTGAGAACCATCGACACTATTGTTGTCTACAACAAAAACTTCTGCGGGTATGGTTTTCAGGGCTGCATAAACACTGTTCAGACATTGCTCCAAAAAATTGGAGACATTATAATTGACAATTACAATGCTGAGGTCAAGTGTTTTTTCTGGTGTCATTTGTAGGCGATGCAGGAAATTTCAATGTTGACATCGAGCGGCAAACGACTCACTTGAACAGTTTCTCGGGCCGGAGCAACACCTGTGAAAAAATCGGCATAAACGGTGTTCATGGCCTGAAACTCTTCTAGGTTCTTCATAAAAATACTCACCTTCACGACGTCATCTTTGCCAAAACCCGCTTCATGAAGCAGTGCTTCAATGTTACTTAGCACACGCTGGGTTGCCATCTCAATGTTGGCAGTTTCTAAGACGCCTGTCTGAGGATTCAAAGGAATTTGCCCACTCACATAGAGTTGTCTGTCGATCAGGATTGCTTGGCTGTATGGCCCTACAGGCGCAGGTGCATTGGGTATTTGAATAGCTTTTTTCAATGATGACATTTAGAAACAAGGTTTTACTACTTTTGCAAAGTAACAAAAAACAAGCTAGGTGAGGGTTCTTTTGATAGATTTTTATGACTCATTTACCTTCAATCTTGCCCACTATTTAGAGGCACTTGAAGTTGAACTGCTCATTAAGCGTTACGACCAAATTAATACATCCGATTTTTCTCAAATCAATGCCATCGTTCTTTCCCCAGGCCCGGGCTTGCCGCATGAAAAGCAAGGGTTGTCAGAAATTTTAGATCGATACGTTGGCAAAATTCCAATTTTAGGAGTTTGCTTGGGCATGCAAGCGTTGGTGGAGCATCTGGGCGGCACCCTCAAAAATCAAGAATTTGTCAAGCACGGCGTTGCTGAGCTCATCGATATTCAGCCTCAAACTATTCTTTTTAAAGATATGCCCCTACAAATTGAGGTGGGTTTGTATCATTCTTGGCAAGTTTGTTGTCCTGATGCATGGATTACCGCGCAGTCCAAGTTTGGCATTCCCATGGCGATTGAATACCCAGAAAAAAAGGTTTATGGGGTTCAGTTTCATCCTGAATCGATCATGACGCCAACTGGTATGATGATCCTCAGAAATTTTCTGCATATTTGTGAAAATGAAGCACTTCGTTAAGTTAATTTTTATCTTTTTTATTTTTCAAAACACCTATGCACAAAGTTGCGTAGGATATTGGATCACTATTGACGACCACACTGGTCTTAAAAAATCGATTGTTGAACTCTACAAAAAAGATGGTGTTTTATACGGGAAGGTCGTTTACATCTACAAGAGAGGAAAAGATGGCCCGCATTCAAAATGCACTGAATGTAGTGGCTCATTACACAATCAACCTATACTCAACATGCTCATCCTTTCCAATATGAAATGGTCTGGCGATGAGTGGGAAGGAGGTAGTATCCTCGATCCAGATAATGGAAAATATTACACTTGTACGATTTGGCTCGATGAGCAGCAGCCGAATAAACTCCATGTGCGGGGTTATATCGGACCATTCTTTCGTACCCAAGACTGGATTCGGACCAATCAAATTCCAAAAGATTAACCAATTTTTTAAGTCTGGAAAACAATTTTGTTGAACTTTTGTTATCGAAAAGTTATCTCAAACTTCAACAAAATGAAATTATTTCTCCAAACTTGCTTCATTCTTATCAGTTTTTCAGCCTTTACACAGTCAGGGCAACTCAGTGGCCGCCTGCTCAATGCAGCTAATGGCACAGCAGTGACGCCTGCTAAAGTGAATATCGTTGAATTACAAATTTTTAAGGCCGTTGATTTAGAAGGTCGCTTTACCTTTGAGGCACTCGCACCAGGTATCTATACGGTAAAAATAACAGCTCCAGGTTTTCAAGAAAAGGTGCAGTCAGAAGTGCTGGTCACCAATGCGCGCCCCACAGACTTAGTTCTTGAGCTCGAAGAAAAAGTACAAACATCCAAAGAAGTCAAAGTGAGTGCAGCTCCTTTTCAACGCAAGGCAGAATCACCAAACTCATTGAAAACGCTCAGCGCAACAGAAGTAGAGCGGCTTCCAGGTGCAAACCGAGACGTCAGTAAAGTAATTGCAGCACTACCGGGTGTTGCAGCAAGAGCAACCTTTCGCAATGACATCATCATCCGAGGTGGCTCACCCGGTGAGAACAAATTTTATTTAGATGGCATCGAAGTCCCAAATATCAATCACTTTGCTACACAAGGTAGCAGTGGCGGGCCTGTTGGCTTACTCAACGTGAACTTCATCAAAGAGGTAGAGTTTTATTCGGGTGCTTTTCCGGCAAACCGTGCCAACGGGCTTTCATCTGTGCTTGCCTTTAAGCAAAAAGACGGTAACAAAGACGCGCTGATTACCAACTTTGCACTAGGATCTTCTGATGCAGCCCTTACTTTTGACGGCCCGATTGGCGACAAAGGCGATTTTATTTTTTCGGTAAGGCGCTCTTATTTGCAATTTCTTTTTGCAGCACTCAAGCTACCAATCTTGCCAACCTACAACGACTATCAATTCAAGTTTAATTTTCAATTGAATCCAAAAAACAAACTCTCTATCATAGGTCTTGGCGCGCTCGATCAGTTTGGCCTCAATCAAGATGTCAATAATGGACTTACTGATACCAATCAAATTCAGTACAATAATTTCATTCTTGGAAATTTACCGATGCAAGGTCAATGGAATTACACCATGGGGGCCGTTTGGCAGCATTCTTCGAAGTCGTCGATTCAAACTGTTGTCGTAAGTCGTAATATGCTCAATAATGAAGCCTACCGCTATAAAAATCTGATTGAAGAGCCGCAAAATCTTTTGCAAAATTACAGTTCATTTGAGGCCGAAAACAAATTGCGCTTTGAGCACACCTACCTTAAAAACGGCTGGCGTTTCAATGTCGGGGCTGGTTATGAATTTGCCAAGTACTACAACAGTACTTATCAATTGCTCACTATTTTCGGGCAGCCAGATACCCTTGATTTTGAATCAGAACTGAATTTACATAAGTTTTCAGCTTTCTCTCAATTGAGTCGTGCTTTTTTAAACGAGCGACTCCGCGTTTCTTTGGGTCTTCGCATGGATGGCACATCTTACAGTGCCGAAATGCGCAATCCGTTCAATCAATTTTCACCGATGTTTTCGGCATCGTATCGCCTCACCGAAGATTGGGCAATCAATGCCAATGTGGCCCGTTATCATCAGTTACCTTCCTATACCATTCTGGGCTTTAGAAATGCGGCCGGTGAACTTGTGAATGAACAAAATGGCCTAAAGTACATCCAAGCTGATCATTTTGTGCTCGGTACTGAATATTTGTTGAAGTGGAATGCAAGAGTAACACTCGAGGGCTTTTTGAAACAATACAGCAACTATCCTTTCTCCATTAAAGATTCCATCTCTCTTGCAAATATTGGTTCTGATTTCGGCGTAGTAGGTAACGAAGCAGTTACTTCTAGCTCTTCTGGAAGAAGTTACGGTGCTGAATTTTTGTATCAGCAAAAACTTTACAAAGGATTTTATGCCGTTTTGGCTTACACATGGGTAAGATCAGAGTTCTTAGACAAAAACAACAATTATGTCCCAACGTCATGGGATAGCCGTCATATTGTTTCCTTAACGGGAGGTAAGCGCTTTAAAAATGGTTGGGAATTTGGTATGCGTTGGTTATTTTCTGGTGGTGCTCCTTATACCCCTTATGACATTGCAACTTCAAGCTTGATCAACAACTGGAATATCAATGGCGTCGGTTTGTTAGATTATAATAACCTCAATACACAACGTGAAAGTAGCTTTCATCAAATGAACATCAGGGTAGATAAAAAACTATACTTAAAACAATTCAATATGAACTTCTATTTTGACGTTCAAAATGTATACGGATACAAGGCGAAACTAGCTCCAATCTTGTTGTTGGATACCGATGCCAATGGCCAGGCAGTAGTGGATCCGAATGACCCAACGCGTTATCAAACCAAACTCATTGAGAATGCGTCTGGAATTCTTCAGCCCACACTTGGCATCATCATTGAATTTGTAACAAAGAAATCCAAGTAGACCCTTTTCTAGATTCTTAAAAAAGTGGTATCTTTGCACCCAAATTTATCAATAATGGCAACCAATAGAACTTTTACAATGCTCAAGCCCGATGCAATCGAAAATGGGCACATGGGTAAAATCATCGACATGATTATCAATGCTGGTTTCAGCATCAAAGCAATGAAATACACGCGTCTTTCTGAGGCACAAGCGAAAGCATTCTATGAAGTGCACGCTGAACGTCCTTTCTACGGCGAACTCGTTGAGTACATGACAAGCGGTCCAATCGTAGCGGCAATCCTTGAAAAAGAAAATGCAGTCGCTGATTTCCGTGCTTTAATTGGCGCAACAGATCCTGCTGAGGCAGCAGACGGCACCATTCGCAAGGCATATGCAGAAAGCAAAGGTCGCAATGCAGTTCACGGTTCTGATTCCGATGAAAATGCAGATATCGAAGGAAAATTCCATTTTTCAGCTGCTGAGATTTTCTAATTTCAACAACTGTTTCCACTTTAAAAGACCGCCTGGCGGTCTTTTTTCATTCATAGCTATATGAGATTCACAGAAGCCATCGAAACGCGCAGAACCTTCGGCATTATTTCCCACCCGGATGCCGGTAAAACGACACTCACTGAGAAATTACTCCTTTTTGGTGGGGCAATCCAGACCGCTGGTGCCGTGAAAAACAACAAGATTAAAAAATCTGCAACCTCGGATTTCATGGAAATTGAGAAGCAACGTGGGATCTCTGTGGCCACCTCTGTCATGGCTTTTGGCTATAATGGCAAACAGATCAACATTCTAGATACACCTGGTCACAAAGATTTTGCCGAAGATACCTTTCGAACGCTTACTGCTGTCGATAGCGTCATTCTTGTCATTGACTGCGCTAATGGGGTAGAAGCTCAGACAGAACGCCTGATGGAGGTTTGTCGCATGCGCAATACACCCGTGATTATCTTTGTCAACAAAATGGACCGCGATGGTAAAGAAGCTTTCGATTTGCTCGATGAGCTCGAGTCCAAACTCAATATCAAAGTGCGCCCGCTCACTTGGCCAATTGGCATGGGGGATCGCTTTCAAGGGGTATATAACATTTACCAAAAAGGGCTCAATCTTTTTTCGGCAAACAAAACCAAAATTGCCGAAGATGTCGTATCAATTGCTGATTTGTCAGATCCGTCTCTAGATCAAGTAATTGGGGAGGCACCTGCAAACGAACTTCGTGAAGAAATTGATATGGTTGAAGGCGTCTATGATGCTTTTGATCGCGAACGTTATTTGGCAGGTGAGGTAGCACCCGTTTTCTTCGGTTCTGCCGTCAATAATTTTGGTGTCAAAGAATTACTCGATACTTTTTGCGAAATTTCACCTTCTCCTCGAGGAAGGGAGTCAGACACCCGCATGGTAGAGCCCTCAGATGAACGTTTTAGTGGTTTTGTATTTAAAATTCATGCCAACCTCGACCCTAAACACCGCGATAGAATCGCCTTCTTAAGAATTGTTTCAGGTCGATTTGAGCGCAATAAATTTTATCATCATGTCCGTCTGAACAAAGACATGAAATTCCCGAATCCAACTTCATTCATGGCTCAGGACAAAAGCGTCATCGACGATGCCTATCCGGGCGATGTCATTGGTTTGTATGACACCGGAAGTTTTAAAATTGGAGACACACTCACCACAGGTGAAAAAATGCTTTACAAAGGTATTCCATCCTTCTCGCCTGAAATTTTCCAAGAACTCGAAAACCTCGATCCGCTGAAGTCAAAACAACTCGATAAAGGCATTAGGCAGCTCATCGATGAAGGCGTTGCCCAGCTCTTTATCCAACAACCTGGTAACCGCAAAATTGTCGGTACTGTGGGGCAGCTTCAATTTGAAGTCATCAATTATCGCCTCATCCATGAATATGGCGCCAATTGTCGTTTCGTTCCCAGAAACTATTACAAAGCCTGCTGGATCACTACCAATAATGAAGAGCAACTTGCTTCGTTCAAGCGCGCGAAAGGAACCTATCTTGCCCTTGACAAAGATGAGAACTTGGTGTTCTTAGCCGAGACGCCTTTCTTACTTCAAATGGCCGAGCAAGATTACCCAGATCTTAAATTCCATCAAACTTCTGCGTTCAAACTCGAACAGGATTAAATTCTTGATGTAAATCAAGTCCTTGAAAAGGGTAAATGCATTATTTTAGCAAGAAACTTTTGCTATGTCGAATCCATTAGAACGCCGTTCCTTTTTGTCTCGAATGGGACTTAGTTTGGGTGCCATTTTGATACAACCTTTTAGTTTTTTATCTAAAAATCAACAAAGTTCCATGAACGCAACGCTCATACAAAAAATCAGGCCTCTTGGCTTCCAATGGGAAACACTAGACCCATTTTTATTTTGTGTGCACCACGAAGATTATTTCCCAAAGGGCAATGCGCAGTTAGGGCCAGATCCTAAACATTTTGAGGGCCGTCATATGGGTCAAGACTTCATCGTAAAAGATGGTTTTCGCATGTATCATGGTTCAACTGTTCCTGGTTTTCCGGGGCATCCACACCGCGGTTTTGAAACCATTACGGTAGTCAGAAAAGGCCTTGTTGATCATGCCGATAGCCTTGGCGCTGCGGGCAGATATGGCAACGGAGATGTGCAATGGATGACAGCCGGCAAAGGCGTTCAACATGCCGAAATGTTTCCTTTACTCAAGCAAGATGCTGAAAATCCGCTTGAATTGTTTCAAATTTGGCTCAATCTACCCAAGCGCAGCAAAATGGTCGAGCCGCATTTTAAAATGCTTTGGTCAGAGACCGTTCCTAAATTTACTGAGACCTCTAATGGCGCAAATGCACATATTGAAGTATTGGTGGGTAGTTTAGGGCAATATAAGTCAACAAATACACCCCCAAATTCTTGGGCAGCAGATGCCAATAACCATGTGGCCATTTACAATATTCATTTGGAGCCTGGTGCTAGCTTTCAATTACCCGCGGCAGGTCAGGGCATCAATCGCAGTATTTATTATTACGAAGGCGAAGGTTTGCAAATTGCGCAACAAATATTAGCGCCGTACCACGCCGCAGATGTCGATGCAAGTCAAGGTATTCAATTGGTCAATGGAAACCAAAGCTCAAAAGTATTGGTCTTGCAAGGTCGCCCCATTTCTGAGCCTGTTGTTCAGCATGGCCCTTTTGTGATGAATTCTCGCGAAGAAATTTACCAAGCGTTTCAGGATTACCAGCAAACACAGTTTGGAGGTTGGCCCTGGGAGCGCTACGACCAAGT
>JBEDCS010000066.1:0-14422 GCA_041176605.1 Bacteroidota bacterium | reverse complement strand
GCACTGTTTTGTGTTTAATGAAAATACCTTTAGAAGAAATACAAGTAGGGGATGCCATTGCATTTATTCGTGGCGAACATTTTGTAGTGCATCGCGTGGAAACAATTGCACAAGAAAATCCTAGAAAAATAATCTCTAGAGGAGACGCCAATCTTCGTTTTGATGAAATGGTGAATGAGGCTAATTATTGTGGAAAAGTCATGCATCCACAAATAAACCCAGCACCGCGAATTGTGCCGCGTATTTTTTCTTATGTGCTACAGCTCTTTCAAATCAATTGGGCCAGGGCAAAAAAAATCCCGTCTCTGTTGAAACGGGATTCAGATATGTAAAGTCAATTCGCTTATTTGATTCTGGATCTTGAATTGAATTTTTTGTAGTTTACCAATGCCTTAAAGTAAAGTTCTGCACCGCCAATGCCGCCTGTGGCTTGGTTGAGCCTTGACGTGTTGGCGTCAAAAGAAACACCAAAACGGAAACGGTCAACTTTCATGCCGAAAGTAGCTACAACTGCGTCTTTATGACGGTAGTAAACACCATAGTTGACACAATTTGATTTATTGATACCCGTAATTTTTGATCCTTCTTTAATGGTGTTTTCAAATGTTACACCAGCAGTGAGGCTATTTGTCTTGCCTGCTTTAAAGAAAAGCACATTCGGCTGAATGCGGAGGTCTTTGTTTCGGGTAGCGAGGTCAGCACCACCTTGAAGTACCATTTGCATGTACATTTTGTCTCCGGTAAAAGACCAAGCCATTTTTGGCTTCACTAAGTGATTGACTGCATAGCCAAAATAAAGGCTTGAACGCGATTGTAATTGGTGTTGGAAATAAATACCAGCACCGAGGTCCATGGTTGCGTAGCTTCCGTTGATGCTGTTTTCAACGCTTGTTGCAGGGTCAAAGCCAGTACCATTCCATTGGTTTTCCCAGGTTTGTGATCCACGATCAGAAGATTGCTGGATAAAACCAGGTGACATACCAATGCTTAGTTTATTGCGCTTGTCAAGACCAATCGTGTAATTGATAGGAACAGAAACACTTAATGTAGTAAGATTAGCGGTTCCGGTTTGATCAGAGAGTACGCTGAAACCCATGCCAAAACTGTTCGTGCTACCTAGGCTACCACTTTCTTTAACTTTGAACTCACCATTAACGAAATTGCTGCGCATACCAATACCCATATCAGGAACCGTGAGCCATTGAGAACGGTGGTTGGCAAAGAAACTCATGTCATTTTGACCCGTAGCAACGGCTGCAGGGTTGTAAATTACTTGAGATTGTGACCAGTTAGAAATAAGTCGGTCGTGTTGTGCATGGGCGCTGAGCGCGAGTAATGCAGTAATAGAAAGAATGAATTTACTTTTCATGTGCTTATCTGAATAGTGTCACGTTTCCTTTGCGCGAGCCTGAGCGGCCGTCGATGGTGCGGAAGTTTAAAATATAAGTGTAAGTAGCAGGGTTCATTGGCTTTCCTTTGAGGGTGCCGTCCCAGCCTTCGTGAACATCTGTCGTTCTGAAAACTTGTTGTCCGTAGCGATTAAAAACGCGCAAGTCAATTTCTGCAAGAGCTCCGCCTTCTTCAAATCCGTTGGCAAAGTTGCCGTCTTCGTCTACGTTGGTCAAGACACGAAAGAAGTCGTTTTCACCGTCGCCATTAGGGGAGAAGGAGTTTGGTAGTTCAATTTTTACCAAATTGGCAAAATTGACGGTTACTAAAACAGTGTCATAAGCAAAGCAGCCATTTAAACCGTATTGAACCACATAGTTGGTAGTGTAAAATGGAGTAACGGTTAGTGAATCACCGGCAAAACAAGTGGTACAGCCTGGGATGCTATCTGCAGCAACGCCACTTGGATACCACGTTAAGTTTCCGCCTACCGGAGCACCTTCAGCATATAAATAAGCTTCTTGGAACATATCAATAGTGGTGTCGGGAATCACAACATAAGCACCGCTCAAAGTGTCAGAAATGGTGGTGGTGAGTGTTGGCATCGGCAAGACCGTCACAAATTGTGAAATCGTACTCACGGCACCTTGCGCATTTGTTGCGGTTAAGGTTATTTGGTAAGGGCTTATAGTACTGGCAACATTGAAACAAACTTGACCTGGATTTTGACCGATGTAAGTAGAAGGTGTTCCGCCACTGAATTGCCAAGTATAAACAAGGCCGTCGCCGGTAGAATTGTTGACAAGATAGATGCAGTCTCCTTCACAAAGGATGTTGTCTGAATCGGAAATAGTGAAGTTTGCACTAGGAGCCTGAGCAAAGGTAATAAGCCCGAGGCAACTGAAGAAAATAAAGGATAAAGCTTTCATACGCTTATTAAAGTTGTACAATAATACGAAAGTACGTAAAAAAGTTTCATTTACAGTGAATATTCCTAATTGAGCAGCGTGATCAGTTGTTTGGTGGCATCGATGTCATGAACCCGAAATATGGTTGCGCCTTTGGTATAAGCAATCGTATTTAAGATACTTGTGCCGTTTAAGGCTTGATCAGCCTCGATATTGAGCTTTTTAGTAATCATCGATTTTCGAGATACGCCAATAAGTATGGGTTTCCCCAGAATTTGTAAATGTTCGAGTTGTTGTAAAAGTTGATGATTCTCCTCTAGTGTTTTTCCAAAACCAAAACCAGGATCCAAAATGACATCTGTAATCCCTAATGATTGGAGGGCTACTAATTTTTCAGAAAGAAATGAGAGCGCGTCGCTAATGATTCCTTTGTTGTCGAGATGGCTTTGCGCTTTATTGTTTTGAGCTGATCGGTTGTAGGTCAGTATATACGGGATGTTTGCTGCTGCAAGCACCTTCCAAAGTTCGGGGTCAAACTGCCCAGCAGAAATATCATTAATGAGGTCACAGCCTTCATTGATGCCATATTGGGCAACATCGGCGCGGTAGGTGTCTAGTGAAATCAAAAGCGAAGGGAATGCTTTTTTGATTTGACTAATGCTTTTGCCGAGGCGATCAATTTCTTGTTGGGCATTTAAAATGGGTGCGTCGGGTCTTGTTGAACTCGCGCCAATGTCGATAATATCGCAACCTTGTTCAATCATGGTGGCAACGCGCTCAAGCACTTGATCCTGATGACTGATTCGGCTTTCTTTGTAAAAAGAATCGGGCGTCATGTTCAAAATTCCCATTATCTTTGGTTGTGCAAAATCATGAAGTTGTCCTTTGATATTCAAAAAACGACTCCTTTGAAAAGCTGCACCTAGTTCCTTACCCTGATTCATGACACAAACACAATTACAATACACAAATGTAATGACTATTTGTCGAGAGATTTTTGAAAAAAAATCTCATGACTACGGTCTGTCTTGGCGAATTTTACGACCAAGCTCGCTTACCGATCAATTATTCATTAAGGCCCAGCGCATCAGAACCATTCAAGAAACAGGTGCGAGTAAAGTCGATGAACCCTTTGAAGACGCATTTCAAGCCATTGTCAATTATTGCATCATGGCCATTATTCAAGTACGCATCCCTGCGGGCCTACAAGACAACATGACCCCCCAAGAAGCCATTGGTCACTACGACCATATTGCTGCTGAGGCCAAAGCACTCATGGAGCGCAAAAACCACGACTACGGCGAGGCTTGGCGCGATATGCGCGTGAGTTCCTTAACAGACCTCATCTTGAGTAAAATTATGCGCATCAAACAAATAGAAGACAACGCGGGCCAAACTTTGGTTTCAGAAGGTGTTGAGGGTAATTATTTTGATATGCTCAATTACAGTGTGTTTGCACTCATCCACCTCGAGAATTGTTAACGCGCTGTTAAAGTCAAATGAGCTTGCAGTCAACCATTTATTTTCGTTCTTATAAATCGCTACTTATGCAAAACATTGAACGCTACCTTCCTTGGTCAATCAGAATCCTCATTGCTGGTTTATTTCTAGTTTCCGCTTATGGTAAAATCTACCCGGACCCTTCTGCTTACGGCACCATTTCTATGTTTGAAGTCAAGCAATTATATCCTTTAGGTTTTAATATAGAGCTGGCTAAGATATTTTCTCGTTCACTGATCGGTATTGAATTTGGTCTGGGTCTTTTGTTGCTTTTTCCATTTGACCTTAAAAAGTATGTCATTCCTGCGGTGATTCTTATGCTCGGTGTTTTTGTCGTGCATTTGACAATTCAAATTGGCCTCACTGGCAACAAAGGAAATTGTGGTTGTTTTGGTGCATTATTACCCATGACACCGCTAGAAGCCATCCTAAAAAATGTGTTGTCAATTGGCTTATTGCTGATTTTATGGAAGCGCTATGGTGCACAATTGCCTGAAAAATCTAACATTTGGTTTCTGTCTACCATCTTGAGTGTTTGCATGCTCCTCATGTTTATTTTCATACCAACCTATAAAGCCGTTTCAGCAAGCCCAGGAACTCCAAATGGCTCTTCGTCAACGACTATGGCAGCGGGTAACGATACGCTTTCGAATCCAAAAAATAGAGGAGTTGCATCAAACCCAACTACCGTGATTGATCCAAAGAACGCCAAAGACACCACAAAAACCGTAAAGCCTAAAGATCTTGGCCCTAAGCAAAAGCAGTCAGGTTATGCCAAATATTTTGCAAACATAGATCAAGGTAAAAAGCTCATTTGCTTTTTTGCGCCAAGTTGTGACCACTGTCGAGCAACGGCCAAGCAGCTTACCGCCATGAAAAATACCACGCCTGATTTCCCTGAACTACAAATTTTATTTATGGACGAAGCTGCCGAAGAAATTCCTGATTTTTTCAAGTTTGCAGGAGCTTCCTATAATTACAAAGTTGTTGATATCATTGAGTTTTGGGGTGTTTTAGGCGGTAATCGCGATGTGCCAGGTGTCGCTTACTTATGGAACGGAAACACCGTTAAATTCTATCATAGTCCGGAAGGCCCACAAGCTTTCAACAAAGAAGACTTGAAAACCCAATTGCAAAAGCAAAAACTGCGCTGATAAAAAACTTATTTTCGTTTATGCGAAATAAGATCCTTGCGGCAAATTGGAAAATGAATTTGACGCAGCCCGAAGTCCAAAATTGGCTTCAAGAAAGTGCAAATTATCATTGGGAGGCAGTTGGCAAAGAGCTGCGTATTTATCCAAGCGCTCTTTTTCTTCAGCAATTTCAACACGATACCCATGTTGGCGCTCAGAATTTTTATGTTCAAGACAAAGGGGCATTTACGGGCGAAATTTCTTTAGCACAACTCAAAAGCATTGGCGTTCAATCCGTTCTCATTGGGCATTCAGAACGCAGGGAGATTTTTAATGAAGACCCCGGCATGATTGCGCAAAAGGTGCAAGCCTGCGTTCAGCAGCGCATGCCCTTTATTTTATGTTGTGGAGAAACCCTAAGTGTCAGAAATAAAAATGCACACTTAGCATTCATCTGTGAACAGCTTTGTTCGGCACTTGAGCACTTTGCTCTGGAGCAACTTGATCAACTCACCGTTGCCTATGAACCCATTTGGGCAATAGGTTCAGGTTTGTCAGCAGATCAACATCAAATTACTGAGGTGCATTTGGCCATCAGGGCGCTTCTTATTGAGCTTTTTGGAAGTGCTGGGCAAGAAATCCCAATTTTATATGGTGGTAGCGTAACCCCCGAAAATGCAAAAGAAATTTTCAGCTGCCCCGAGGTAGCTGGTGCACTTGTAGGTGGTGCTTCGCTTGATCCAAAGGTTTTTCATCAATTATGGGAGCAACTTTAATATGAATTATTACGAATTAACCATCACCCTTCAAAACTTTGAAGACTGGTCTGATATTATGGTGGCTTATTTAGCCGAAATTGGTTTTGAGAGTTTTGTGGAAGAAACGCCAGCGCTCAAAGCGTATATTCCTGAAACAATTTATGACGGAAAAATCCTGCAAGCCCTCCTTGACGATGTTCAAAAAGAGGCACAGGTCATCGAAAGCTTTGATTTGATTTTACTGGCTCAACAAAATTGGAACGCTACTTGGGAATCTCAATTCGAGCCAGTTTATGTGCAAGACCAATTGCGCATTGTTGCTCCATTTCATGACTTAGCCCCTTTCCCAGGTTTGGAAATTGTCATTTTGCCCAAAATGAGTTTCGGGACGGGGCATCACCAAACGACGCACCTCATTTGTCAAACCATGTTCGAACTTGACTTTAAGGGCAAAACGGTTCTCGATATGGGTGCCGGAACTGGTGTTTTGGCCATCCTTGCTGAAAAATTAGGTGCGCAAGAAATTGTGGCCATTGAAATCGAAGCTTGGTCCGCGGAAAATATTTTGGAAAACGTAGCCCTAAATGGTTCTACGAAAATAACTGCCATTCACGGTGGGGCAGAGGCCATTGGCGCGCAACCCTTTGACATTATTTTGGCCAACATCAATAAAAATGTACTATTGTCGCAATTGGCGTTATATGCTGGTGCTTTGGTTCCAGATGGTTTGCTATTACTTTCGGGTTTTTTTACCACTGATGCGCCAGATTTAATAGCCGCAGCAACGGCGCTGGGCTTGAAGCATCAACAAACACTTGACCGTGAAAATTGGGCGGTACTTCAATTTATCAAACAATGAAAAAAATATTCCTAATTGCCTTATTTGTTTTCACGTGCATCAGTGCTCTGAATGCTCAGACCTTTCCCAATGAGCGTGACAAATTTGTCAAGGCCTGGCAGCAATTCGTCACAGACGAAGCTGCGCTGAACTATTTGAAAGGTGATTTTTCGCAGCAAATCAAGGGGTCCTTGCTCAATGAAACGCAGTTTAAAAAATTGGTAGATAACTGTAATTCTTTGGCTAAAAAAGAGGTGCCAACTTTTCCAGATATTTATCATTTCATGAAGGCAAGTATTGCCATTGTGGAGCGAAAAGTCAATCCAGGTTTAGCTAATCCTTGGACCCAATATGTATTCGACTACGCCGCTAGTCCTGATGAAAAACTCAGTAATTTCTTGCTTTTTTCGGTAGATTTCTTTCAAGATTTTTCTTTTTACAAAGAAGGAAATTACCGTTGGACCACCAGTGGAGGTACGGTAGAGTGGCTTGAAGCCAAAACTTTACAGCTAAAGGTCGAGCAGGCCAATTTGAAATGTTATTATTTCAATAAACAAGGCAATCAAGATTCTATTGTTGTATATCAGACCTCTGGCGTTTTTGATGTGCAAAGTAAAAAATGGGTGGGCAGTGCAGGTACAGTCAATTGGGAAAAGGCAGGCTTGCCTAAAGCTGAAACCTTTGCTGTACTCAAAAACTATAAATGCGATTTCAATACGGCCAAGCTCAAGGCCGATTCTGTGGCCTTGACCACCCCTTATTTCAGCACTCCCATTTTAGGCCGACTCACCGACCTCACCTACATGGATCTCACCGAACAGGAAGCGGCTCCAAAATTCAGTTCTTATGAGCAAAGATTGAAAATCACAAACCTCAGAGAACAAATGGATTACGACGGAAGTTTCACCCTAAATGGCGCAGACTTCATCGGTAAAGGAACCGCTAGTAATCCGGCAAAGCTCATTTTTAAAAGAGGAGGGAAGTCTTTATTTGAAATCAGTGCAGACGGATTTGAGATGAGCCCCAAACAAATTGTAGCCAGAGATGCAAAGGCCGTGATGCGTTACAAAAACGGAGATTCTATCAGTATCCAAGAGTGTTTTTTCACCTTTGATGAAACCCAACAGTTATTGCGCCTAGCTGCTGGCCAAAAAGGCACCGAGTATTTTCCGTTTATTGATAATTACTTCAAAGTTTACTGTTATGCACCCATTTTAAATTGGAAAAAAGGCAGCCCAGAGCCTTTCTATACTTTTGACGTCGGAACCGCACAAGAACGAAAAATAGCGCGTTTTGAATCCATGGATTATTTTGATGCGAGTCTTTACGGAAGGTTTTCGGGTGTCAGTGGGGTGCATCCATTTAATCAATTGGCTACACTCGTCGACAACCAAGGGAAAACACTTTTTACCGAAGGTGAGTTGGCAAATGCCATGAAAAAAACCATTGATCAAGTCAAGCCTTTATTTGTTGATTTAGCAGCGGCGGGTTTTCTTATTGCCGAACCCAAACAGAAAAAGTGGTTGGTATCTCAAAAACTGCTCGCCTACGCTGCAGCAAGTCAAGGTACAACAGATTACGATAACCTGCGCATCGAAAGTGACCTCCGAAAATCGAAAGAACAAGCCTATGCATCCATTCAACTCGATCAACAAGTACTCTATGTCCGAGAGGTGCAACAAGTTGTGCTTTCAGCTACACAGCAGGTCAGTCTTTACCCAGATACAACCCTGATTACGCTGCTTCAGAACAGAGATATCGTATTTTCAGGTCTCTTAAAAGCCGGCAAGTGCGAGATTTTAACAAAGCAAGCAAAGTTCGAATACGAAAATTTCTTAGTCAATTTGTATACAACCCTAGATGCCCGCTTGCGCGTCAAACCACTGCAAAAAGAAGACGGCACAACACCTATTGAAATGCTGAGTTCGCTCAAAGGGGTCAGGGGAACGGTCTATATTGATATGCCCTCAAACAAAGCCGGTAAGGTAGCTGCTAATGGGCGTTTTCCTTATTTATCAACGGTTGCACCGTCTTTTGTTTATTACAACAAACCTGAAATTTTGCGTGGGGCCTATGACAGTACGCGTTTTTATTATGAGGTCGCAAATTTCGAGATGGATAGCCTCGATAACTTTTCTGAGCAAAGTTTAAAGCTAGAAGGTCAATTAATTTCAGCCGGAATTTTCCCTAAACTCAATGAGCCACTGCGCATCATGAAAGATTATTCGTTTGGTTTTGTGAGTGCAGCACCTCCAGAGGGCCTGGCTTTTTATGAAACAAGTTCAAAGTATAAAAACCAAATTTATCTTTCAAACAACGGACTTCAAGGTGCAGGCACAATTGAATTTTTACACACCACTGCCATTTCTAAGAAATTAACTTTCTTACCGGATTCAGCTATTGGGCTTGTGAAATTTGCGGCACCTGTGCGCAGCACGGGCATTCGCTACCCGGTGGCCAGTGCAGAAAAGGCCTACATGAGTTATCAGCCCAAAAAAGCAAGCATGAAAATTGCGAGTTATGGCGAAGAACTCTTGAGTCTTTTTGCTGAAAATGCAGCACTTGATGGCGAAATCACGATCAATCAAAAAGCGATGACTGGTAAGGGTGCGCTATTTTATAAAGATGCCCAACTTACTGCCCAAGATTTCCAATTTACAGATGTAGATATCCGTTCAGACAATGCCGCATTCGCTCTGCGCAATCGTTTCTCGAGCTATGGTGAAAATCCACTTGCCATTCAATCCGATGAAATGAAGGCCCATATTAGTTTTGAGACACGCGTTGGAGAGTTTATTTCTAATGGCACCAAACGCATCATGTTCCCGGCCAATGACTACTATTGTCAAATGGATAAATTCAATTGGTTCATGGATGCCGAAACCCTCGACTTCAAGAAAAACAAAGGCGGAGAAACTACTTTTGAAAGTGGCGCAGACCTTACCAAAAATAACTTTTACTCGACAGCAATAAAGCAAGATTCCTTGCAATTCAAATCTCTGAGCGCTAAATACGACCTCAAAACACAACTCATTGTGTGCGATGCGGTTGACTTTATTCAGGTTGGTGATGCCCGTATTTTCCCGGATTCTTCACGTGTGCGGATCCGCAAAGCAGCTGCAATGGATACCATGAAAAATGCACAAGTGTTGGCCAATTACATCACAAAATTCCATCGTTTTGAACAAGCTAATATTCATGTAGAAGGTCGCTTTGCGTATGAGGGTAATGGTTGGTATCCGTACTACGACCGAGATTCTGTTCGGACGACCATTCAAATGGCTAAAATCACCTATGCACAAACCAAAACCATTGCCGAAGGTCTCGTACCGGAAAAATCGACCTTTCAATTGAGCCCCGAATTTGCCTATTATGGTAAGGTACGTGTAGAAGCGAGTCATCCAGGCCTTATGCTGGATGGTTCTACTAAATTGGCACATCCGTGTCAATATAATAAATCTTGGATGGCATTCAAGGATACCGTTATTGCCAAACAGATTCAGATTCCGATTGCAGAAAATCCTAAAGATGCCAATGGAAGAAACTTAGCAGTAGGTTTTGTTTGGCGCCAAACCGAACGCAAAGATAGCTTGCGCATTTATCCGGCATTCCTTTCAGTAAAAGAAGGCCCACAAGACCCAAGTGTTTTCAGTGCATCTGGTTACATTCAGTACAATGTAGAACGCAAGCAATTTGAATTGGGGTCGAAAGCTCGCCTGGAAAGAACAGATTCTTTGTCAAATCTATTGGTTTTGGATGCGGAAACTTGTGAGTTGGCCGGTTATGGGGCCATCAATTTAGGTATCCAAACAGGTGAATTTCAAATTGATCTGCACGGAAAAATTTCTTACGATCGCGAACTCAAAAAAACCAGGATCAGTGCCAATGCCAAGGTTCAAATTCCAATAGACAACAGTATTCTTAATGCCATGGTTGATCAATTCAAAACTGCTGAAAATACGCCAGAATGGGGCCTTAAAAAGCCGATTTACGGCCTCCGAAACAGTCTGAGTTATTGGTCAAATGCCAAAGAGGCCCAAGAAGTATTCAAAGATTTTGACGAAGAAAAACTTCGAAAAATGCCAGCGGGTTTACAACAAACATTTATTATAAGTGGCCTTGTCTTGGAAAGTTTTGGCAGTGACCAACCTAGTTCCAAGAAAAATGAAAAAGGTCTCATCGGTGTTTCTCAATCGGTGGGGCTCATTAGTATCAATGGCCAGGCAATTAATCAGCCAGTCGAACTCACACAATGTTATGTGCAATGTTTTTCTGATCAGTGCAACCCGAGCCTTATTTGGGATATGCAAAGTTTTGACGCAACCCGTTATGTGTTCTCATATGAACAAGATAAAAAGGATGGCTTGCTTTCCATTTACAGTTCCAGCAAAGCGGTCTTGACCTCCATTGAAAACATCAAAGCAGATAAGCGCCAATCGAAAAACTTAAAGTACGAGCCCATCGACGAGACTGCTGCTTCAGCAATTTTAGCTAAATTACGCTCCTATTTATTGTACAAATAGTATGGAAATACTCGTTTTAATCATTGTTATAGCTTACCTATTAGGTTCAATTCCTAGTGCGGTTTGGGTCGGTAAATATTTCAAAGGCATCGACATCAGAGAGCACGGTAGTAAAAATGCAGGCGCAACCAACACTTTTCGTGTCCTCGGAAAACGCTATGGTTGGCTGGTGCTTCTGGTCGATGTCGCCAAAGGAACTATCGCGAGTTGTTTGCCTTACTTTTTTGCAAGCTGCTGGTTTGCTGGCTATAAAGATGAATTTTTGATTTTACAATTGACGGCCGCATTTTTTGCCGTTTTTGGACATGTTTTTCCTGTTTTTGCTCAATTTAGGGGAGGAAAGGGTGTTGCAACCTCGTTGGGTGTCATCATCGGTATCAATCCGCCGGCAGCAGCCGTTTGTTTGGCTATTTTCTTAGTGGTTTTTATCAGCAGTGGATTCGTTTCGCTTGGTTCAATCACGGCAGCACTTTGTTTTCCTGTAGTTTCCTACTTCTTTATTCATGATGATACGCGCATCATGATCGTGTTTACCGTCATACTCGGTATTTCAGTCATTTGGGCGCATCGAAAGAACATTGAACGCTTGATAAGTGGTACCGAAAATCGCATGAACCTTTTTGCAAAAAAATCGTAAGCAAAGCGTTTAGCTTACTGAATTTGCTTCAAAAGAGTCGTTTTATTTTTATTCTTAGCCTACTGCTCAGTGTTTGTAACAACACTTTTGGGCAAAATCAGGCCATCCTTGAAAAAGAAGCTGCTACGCTTTATCAAAAAAAAGAGTATATCGACGCTTTGCCTGCCTACAGACAACTACTCGCCAAGGACCAACTCAATCCCAACTTTAATTTTCGCTACGGTCATTGTTTATTTGAAGTAGCCGATCAAAACGATGCAGCGAAGTACTTCGATTTGATCTTAGCCAATCATTTACCTGCAGATCCGCTGGTTTATTACTACCGCGCTCGCATTTATCAACATCAGTATTTCTTTAGCAAGGCTTTGTCTGCCTACCAGCAGTATGAAAAATTGACGGCTGAGCAAAAAAATGCGTTTGATGTAACAGCATTAAAACAGCAATGTCAAAGAGGGATAGCAGAATTTAAAAATTTTCAAACGCTGCCCTTTTTAGCGACTAAAGAAGTTGATTTCAATAAGTTTTATGCTAAATATCCTTTTTCCGAAGAAGGTTACAGCATCTACGAAGCAGCAGATATCTTGCCAAAGTACAATGTAAAAAAGGGCTATATCCCGATTTATTGCTACAGACGCGCCATGAAATACCGCATCGTTGCGGCCTATGATGGCAGTGCTCAGCTCGATTTATACATACAGAAAAAAGATGCAGCAAATAATTGGGCAAACCTGATAAAAATTCAGGGTGCTGTCAATACCAATGCCGATGAAGCTTTTGGTTTTTACGATGAAGAAACCCAAACCTTGTATTACAGTTCAACGGCAAATAGTATTGGAGGCTATGATTTATTTAAAGCTCAACTCGATTTAAAAACAGGAATGAGCAGTGAGCCAACTCGCCTCACTTATCCTTTTTCGAGCCCAGATGACGATTTTTTATATGTTGTTGACCGCCTTCAGGATAAAATATTCTTTGCAAGTAATAGAGCGGGGCTTGCCAATCGCTGTGAAATTTATAGTCTGGCCCTGGGGCAAACAGCGCAACAGCCTTTTGTCTTTGCAGGGAATTTCAGTAACCAATTAAACAACACCCAAAACAATGCAACATTTACATTTATAGACCTCAGCACCCAGACACAATTTGGGCCTTTTATGAGTGAGGCAGACGGTTCTTACCTTGTGGTGCTTCCGTCAAGTGGTAGTTTTCAATTGAACATTCAGTTAGAAGGAACATCAACAGCCTACCAAACCAGTTTTGTCATTCCTGTACTCAAAGAACAAGAGCAACTCAAACAGCAAGTTCTTTATGAAGTTACGGAACTTGGTAAGGAAAAATATACGGTGATCAATAGCATTATTCCTGCAGATCTAGAAAACCAAGTTGAATTACTTGCACAAGCTCAGGTTAAATTACGCTCTAAAGAATTGAAGCAAACGCAATTTGCTAGACCAACGGATTTAAATGAGCGAAGTCCGCTGTTGGACCGTTTTGCTTGGCCCAATTCAGATACCTTATCCTTGTTAAATAGGATTACTGATTCCTTACTTGCCGCTGAAGTAAGCCTCGAGAATCAAGTACGCCTCACTGAAGTGCTGCGCAAGGAATTTGAGCAGAAACTGGCACAAAGAGAGACACTGATCTCTCGTGGGGCCTCACCCGAGCTTGAACAAATCAATTCTGAACTGGCATTTATTAAAAATTGGCTCACAATTAACCAAGCGGCGAATATCCCGAATTTGCAAATCTTGAATCAAATTCAACAAACCAATGAAAAGTTGTCTGTTTGGCAACATTTGGCCCAACAAGACTCCATTTTGAACTATTTAGAAGCGCTCGATCAACAATTGTTGAGCTACCTTCAAATTGCAGCTTTTGATGGAGAACGCGCTATTCATTTAGAACAACAAAAAGCAGAATTGGATTTGCAGCAGCTTGTTAAATCCGCCCAAACAGAAAAGCAAAACATTGCGCGCATTCAATCGCAAATAAGCTCGCAAGAGAAAAGCCTTGATTTACAGTCTAAAAAAGAGCAATCGGCCACTCAACTCAGAATTGAGCAGTTGAAAAAACAACTAGACATTGCCCAAACTACCCTCGAGGAACTTGAGCAGCAACAAGCCATACAAGAAAAATACCTTGCCACCTTTGAACAAGATGTTTTAAAAGAAATTTATCTTGCCAGATCGGAGCGTCAAGATTTACCAAGTATGGATCTTTCTGTTTCTATGGAAGAATTATTGTCTCAATATGAGCAGCAGGAAGCATTGTTAAAAGAGTTAGCATCCGTTTCAAATAAGGAAGAAGTTGTTTCGAATCAAGAAGTAATTTCGAATGAAGGAAATCCAATAAAAGAAGGGATCTCTTCAAATCAAGAAATAAGAACGAAGGAGGAATCTCTTTCCAATAATGAAAAGGAGGAGAAGAACGAAGTTGTTTTGAATCAGGAAGTAATTTCAAATGAAGGAATTCAAAATAAAGAAGAAGTAATTTCGAATCAAGAAAATCCAATTAAGGAAGAATCCCTTTCCAATAATGAAAGGGAGGAGAAGAACGAAGTTGTTTCAAATCAGGAAGTAATTTCGAATGAAGGAATTCAAAATAATGAAGAAGTAATTTCGAATCAAGAAAATCCAATAAAAGAAGGGATCTCTTCAAATCAAGAAATAAGAACGAAGGAGGAATCTCTTTCCAATAATGAAAAGGAGGAGAAGAACGAAGTTGTTTTGAATCAGGAAG